>JBCCMB010000149.1:0-6674 GCA_039026555.1 Pseudomonadota bacterium | reverse complement strand
GATCGGCGATGGCGGTCAACACGAAATGCTGCGCGCCTTGGAATTGTCCCCCGACGCGTTCGCCGCAATCATCGCGCATTGCGAGGCTTCAGGCGTCGGCTTTTTGTGCACGCCGTTCGACCCGCAAAGCCTTGACGCTTTGGTGACGGATTTTGGCCAAACGCTCTTAAAATTTGGGTCCGGCGATCTCACCAACGCGCCGCTTTTGCACCAAGCCGCACGATTGGGCTGCGATTTGATCCTATCGACCGGCATGGCGGATCTGGTGGAGGTTGAAACCGCGCTGGGCGTGGCGGCGCATGGGTATGGCGATGGGCCGCCAAGCTCGGACGCTTTCGCCAATTCTTGGAAGGCCCCTGTGCTACGCGCACGTATGAAAGAGAAGGTCGCGCTCCTGCACTGCACCTCGCAATACCCGGCCGACCCCGCCGACGTGAACCTGTCCGCCATGTCGACTTTGCGCGATGCGTTCGGCCTGATGACGGGGTATTCGGACCATACGCTGGGCGATGCGATCCCGCTCGCCGCCATCGCCCAGGGCGCGCAAATCCTTGAAAAACACATCACGCTAGACAAGTCGGCGTCCGGTCCGGATCACGCGGCGTCTATGGAACCGCAAGACTTTATTCAGCTCGCCCAACGCATCCGCACGCTGGAAACGGCGCTGGGCGACGGCGTGAAAGCGCCCCGACCGGCTGAAGCCGACATCGCCGCCGTGGCGCGCAAAAGCGTGGTCGCGGCGCGTGACATCGCCCAGGGCGAGGTGTTCACGAGCGACAATCTCACCATAAAACGCCCTAGCGGCGGGCTCGCGCCGATCCGATTTTGGGATCTCATCGGACGCGCCGCCGATCGCGACTACAAACCGGATGAGGCGATTTCGCCCGAGGCGCTGGATGATTGATTGATGTCGCGGTCATTTGCGCGTCGGCGCGAAGCATCCGATACAGTTTGCGGGACGCCGCCCAAAGGCGCGGCGCTGTTTGGATATAGGCATGATGGCCCGAGGCGGCGACATCACAGATCCTGAACGCCAGGCGGGCGAAGGGTTGGACCGCGCCCTGCGGCCCATGGCGTTCGACGAGTTCACCGGACAACAAGCCGCCAAGGCCAATCTTCGCGTTTTTGTCGACGCCGCACGCAATCGCGGCGATGCGCTGGACCATGTGCTGCTGTTCGGCCCGCCGGGATTGGGCAAGACCACGCTCGCGCAAATCGTGGCGAAAGAAATGGCGGTGGGCTTTCGCGGCACCTCCGGTCCGGTCATCGCCAAGGCCGGCGACCTAGCGGCCTTGCTCACCAATTTAGAAGCGAACGACGTCCTCTTTATCGATGAGATCCATCGCCTGTCCCCCGCCGTGGAGGAGATCCTCTATCCTGCAATGGAGGATCACGCGCTCGACATCATTATCGGCGAGGGACCCAGCGCGCGTTCGGTGCGTATCGAGCTGCCGCCCTTCACGCTTGTGGGCGCCACCACGCGGGCGGGTCTATTGTCGACGCCGCTGCGCGATCGGTTCGGCATTCCTGTCCGTTTGGAGTTTTATACGCCCGAAGAGCTCGGCGGCATCGTGTATCGCGCCGGGCGCAAAATGGGCGCGGACATCGCCCAGGACGGCGCCGTCGAGATCGCCAAGCGCGCGCGGGGAACGCCCCGCATCGCGGTGCGTTTGTTGCGCCGCGTGCGCGATTTTGCCGAAGCCGAAGGCGCCAAGATCGACAAGGCCGCCGCGGCGCGCGGTTTGGCGCGTCTGGAGGTGGATGAAGATGGGCTGGACAGTCTCGACCGGCGTTATCTGGAGGCCCTGGTGCGCACCTATTCCGGCGGACCGGTGGGCGCCGACACGCTGGCCGCCGCCCTTTCTGAAGCGCGCGATGCGGTGGAGGAAGTGATCGAGCCCTATTTGATGCAGCAAGGTTTTGTCATCCGCACCCCTCGCGGCCGCGTCGCTGCGCCGCGCGCCTATGAACGTTTAGGACTCAAACCGCCAAAGGCCCCGCCGCAAGCGGAGCTGTTTGAGGACTAACGCACGCCGACGCCCCACGCGGATGCACGTCCGTCTTCAATTCAGTTATTTGCCTTAGTTACAGAACCAGTAGCGCCGCCAGGCGCTTTAGGTCTTCTGTGGTGAAGCTGCGTCCCACATCCGGCGCAATGGCGGCGTCGCCCAGGCTCGCCGCATATAGAAACCGCGCTCTTCGACTTGCGATGTCATCTGCCAGCCCCGCCGCCTTTAGCAGGGATTTGATATAGTCCATACGCAGTGTGTCGACGTCCATAAGGTGCGCACGCGCCTGCGCGTCATAAGTCGCCCAGACTCTAATCGCCCGATCCAGATCTGCTTTCGCCGCAAACGCGCGGATCATCAGGTCCGGCAATCTTTGATCTGCATCTGATTTGGCGTCCATCTCCCGAATAATCATGTCCGTCGTTCGGCTTCGCCAATGCGCGAGCAGCCGCGTCTGGAAGTCGAAAATATCTTTGAAGTGCCAGTAAAAGCTGCCGCGCGACACGCCGAGCGCTTTGGCCATCGTCGCCGCCTTGAGCGATGCAAAGCCGGATTTGGCCAATGTTTTGAGGCCATGGTCGAGCCAGTGTTGTTCCGTCAATCGGGCCATGCCGCGTCCATACACCACTGTATTGACATGCGCGATATGTTTCTTCAAAACATACACTAGTGTATGTAAGGGGTCGGTCGATGCAGGACGCATATCTTTACGCGGCGGGGACGCTGGGGATCGTTATCTCGATCGTCCACGGTTTTCTCGGCGAAACGAAAATTGTCGCGCCTTCGCAAGCGCCGGCATCGCAGGCGAAGCGTGTAATGCGGGCCATCATGTTTATCAGCGCGGTTTATTGGTTCGCCGGCGGTTTAGTTCTGCTTCTAACGCCGGCGGTACTGACGGAAGCCCAACGACCGCTTGCCGTTTATGGGGCCGCCTTCTTGTTTTTGACGGGTAGTTTGGGGAATTTTTGGGCTACGAAAGGCCGTCATTTCGGCTGGATGTTGTTGGCGGTCGCCGGGGGTTTGGCCGTCGCCGGCGCGTAAGTGTAACGTCGCCGGCGCTAGCTGCGCGGGGGAAGGCGGAGCGCGTGGACCGCGCTCCGCTTCGCCAAATTAGCCCTCGCAATCAAGGACCACATCCGTGTCGTAATAGGCGCGGTCTTCCACCACCAAGCCGTCTTCAAATGTCAGGAAGGCTGAGATTGGAAGCTCGAACTCGGCGCCTTGCGCCTGGCTAGATGCGGTGAACATGACGGCTGCATAATCGCCTTCCGCCACAATGCGATCCAATCGGTCGTGCACGTCCGGAATGTATGCGAACATCTCAGCATACCCCTCGCCAATCGCGTCGCGACCGCGGGTGGGCGTGCAGCTTTCCGGCGAGTAGACGACGGCGTCCTCAGCGTAGACAGCTTTAAGCGCGTCGACATCGTGAGCGTTGAACGCTTTGAACATGGCCTGGACAATCTCGTGATTGCTGCGGTGTTCGACGGGGTCGGCGCCGGCGTAGGGCGCGATGGCGAGCGCGGCGGCGGGGATCAATGCTTGAAGTTTCATGTGACTGCTCCTTGGGATTAGACGTTGAGTTGAAGGTAAAGGTCGGTGCGAAGCTCGGCTTCGGCCGTGGTTTCGGGATCATCGAGATAGTGGAAGAGCGCCGGCGCATCGCTCAGTCGGATCGCATCATTCGACAAAGCGCCGAGATATAGCCGGTCCATCGCTTCGCTGAGGCCGTCATAGGACCCGACATGACGGGTTATGAGATAAACGCCGCCATCAATGCGGACGCGCGAGAACCCGACCGGCAGAGCGTCCGGCGCTTGCGACACCTTGAGGGCGCAATCAAAGTGCAGCGTGTCGGCCTGGTCGATATCGCCAAAAGGTCGGCCCAAAATCGCGGCGACGTTTTGCGGATCCCCAACGGCCTCGAACAAGGACCAATAAGTGGTGTTGAGTTCGGGGTAAGCGCCGTCTGTCCGCCGGGCGACAGCTTCAAACGGATCGAGGCGGGCGATCTCCACGCTTAAACCGGCGCGATCAGCGTCTTCGGATTGCGCCGGCGCGGCGAGCGTTTCGATCGCGGCGCCGAGTCTTTCCTCGTCTTGGCGAATGGCGCTTGCGGATGTGGACAGCACGCGCTTGAGCGCTTTGGCGAAGGATTGACTGGAGCCATAGCCCGCTGAGAAAGCGGCGTCAGTCACCGAGGTTTCAGGATCCTTCAGTCGGTCGGTCGCTTGGGCCAACCGAAACCGCGTCAGCGTTTCCTGGCTCGTTTCGCCCGTCGCCAGGCGATAGAGCCGGTTGAAATGATATTTGGACAATCCGGCGGCCTGCGCGGTTTCGTCCAGGCTGGGCGTGCGGCCGCTGCGCGTCTCGTCCGACATGAAGGTCACCGCCCTTTCAACGCATGCGAGCGTGTAGTTTGAATGTGTCATGCTTCGTCTCCGTTCTGGGGATGTCATACCCCGCACGCCGTCGCCCGCGCGTGTCCCAAATTGCGCATTTTAGGGGCGTCTGAAGACCCAGTTTTCGGGTTTTTCTCCTCTCTTCTCTAGCCAAAGCTAGAATCGATGAACCAGGTTGGCTGATCGTCACGAGGATCCGATCGGATGGGTCGAGCCATCGTTTAAGTGCAACCAGGGGAAGTCGAAAATGAAAACGAAAATTCTAACCACGTGCGCGCTTTATGCTGCGTATGTCATGGCGGGCGTCGAACTCGCCCCGCCGGCGCATGCTGAAACATGCTTGCTGGATACGGATGGCGACGGACTTGCCGACGGCGTCGCTGGCGCGACGGACAATGGCGGCGAAGACAGCAATCTGGCCTGCGGCGCGAACGCCGCAGCGAGCGGCGCAACGGACGCAACGTCTATCGGCGCATCGAGCGCGGCGAGCGCAAATGCATCCACCGCGCTGGGGTCTGATGCGGCGGCGAGCAGCGTTCAGTCCACCGCAATCGGTTCTGATGCTGAAGCGAGCGGCGGCGGATCCACGGCGGTGGGTTTTGGGGCGGAGGCCACTGCCAGCGACGCCACCGCATTTGGCAATGGCTCAGATGCGATCGGACAGGACTCTACCGCTTTGGGCTCAGGCGCGGCGGCGGTGGATGACGCTGTTGCAGTTGGGTCAGGAGCGTTTGCGGTGAACACTAAATCCATCGCGGTCGGTCGAACCGTGCTGTCTTCTGGAGAGGGGTCTATCGCAATTGGTAGCGACGGCCTCGATACGGACGATCCGTCGGACCCAAGTGTAGAAATCGGTGCGCAAGCGACGGGCGATTATACGATTGCGCTAGGCGCAGATACGTCCGCATCGGATCTTGGCGCCATTGCGATCGGGACCGCCACAGAAGCGACGGACGCCTTTACGGTCGCGGTTGGAGGATTTGCGACCGCAAGCGGGGAAAATTCGACGGCGGTGGGCGATTCGGCCGTCGCCAGCGAAACCGATGCGGTCGCCCTTGGCGCAGATTCGCAGGCGTCTGGCGATGATTCCACCGCCATTGGGCAGGCCAGCCTTGCATCAGCTGAAGGCGCGACGGCCGTCGGAGAAGATTCACGCGCAACCGGCATTGAATCGATCGCCATTGGCGAAAACGCGTTCGCATCTGGCGGCAATGCAATTGCGCTTGGCGCGGACTTGGATGGAGATGGCGAGGGGGCTGATGCGGCGGGTGTCGGCGCTATCTCAATCGGAGCGGATTCAACGGCGACCTTCGATAACTCAGTCGCCATCGGACAGGCGACCGCAACGACAAGGACGAACCAGATCGCTGTTGGAAATGGGTCAAATACGGTCACCGTATCCGGAATTACGTCGGCCGACAGCCGGGCCGCGCAATCAGGCGCCACTCAGCTTGTCACCACGGACGCCAACGGGAACCTGGCCTCAGACGGCGGCGCATTGCAGACGCAAGTCAACACCAATACGTCGAGCATTCAAAGCAATAGCACGGCGATCTTATCAAACACGGACATGATCGCCGCTTTGCAGTCGAATTACGACATGATCACGCTCAGCGCGGAAGCCGTCGGTCAAAACACGGCGGCGATCGCACTCAATTCAGATGCTATTGCGGAACTAAGGCAGGGCGCAGCCATGCTCGCGTCGATCCCGGACCTTTATCTGAACATGAATGAAACTTGGGCGATTGCCGGCGGATTGAGCCTTTATGATGATGGATTTGGCGGTGCGGAAACGGCGTTCGGCGGCGGTTTTCAGATGCGGAGTTCCACAAGCGACAATTGGTCGGTCGGGGTCGCGGCCGGTATTTCCGAGAATACGCGGGTCGTGCGCTTGCAAGCCCGCCTTGGGGGAAAATGATAAGATTTAGCTGCCCGGATGTATGTTCGATGTGGGGTATCATTCCGCCTCGCGTCTCCACACGCTGACGCCGAGCTGTCCGGTCATTTCCAGCGTGGTGGGATTGATGAACCGATACGCGCCCTGATCGTCTGCGCCAACGATTGGGGCGCGGGTGGTGAAGACGCCGTTTTGGGCTTCGTAAAAGCCGTCCACATGTCCCTCGCTTGTGGTGAGAGTAAAACTTCCATCGGCGCGATAACGCACGCGCCAGCCCAGATCGGGCGGGGACATGTGGACGGCTTTTACGAAGCCCAAAACGGCGTCTTCACCACCCGCGCCCCAATCGTTGGCGCAGACGATCAG
>JBCCMB010000148.1:0-6756 GCA_039026555.1 Pseudomonadota bacterium | reverse complement strand
TCTACATTGCTTATGGAAATCGATTGGTCTTACGCGCAGCGACGGATAGACGAAGTCCAATGGCGCTCGTACGGCATTCCCCCGGGCGCGAGCTTCATATGATGAACGCGCCGGAGGGATTGGCCGTCCTTGGCGACATGCCCGACGACGCCCGCGCCGAAGCGCTTAAAGGCTTGGTGAATGGTGGACTGAAATCTTTGCTGAAAGGCGCAGACGACGCGCGCGCAGCCGGTTTCGTCCATCGGCTCAATATCCAAGACGGCGAACGCGCCCTTATCGTGGGCTTGCGCGCGCCCAATCCGGCTGGGGGCTGCGTCTCCGGCGCCGTGCTCGTTCGTTACATTGCGTCGGCTTTGTCGCCCGAACGCGCGGAGACGGAGTTATTGCCGCCGCTACGCGCGCTAACGACGAAAATCGAAACGGCGCTCTATAAGGCGTCTGCACAAGGTCCGGGCGCAACGGCCAGCGCGGTTAAGGTCGACGCATCGCCGTTGGAATAGTTCAAAGCATAGCGCCGGGCGATACGCACGCATCGCCCGGCATCCGCCGCTTCCTCGACGATCTGAGCGATGGCGGCCGCGCCTTCCGGTTTTTCAGCATCGATGATCCAGGCTGATTGCGGCTCGTCTGCAATCGGCGGCAAAGCGGCGCCAGGCGTCGGCGTCGATTTTGGCGGCAGCACGGTCTTGCCCGCGACCGAGAAGACAAAGCTAGGTTCCGCGAAGGCGACAGCGCGCACTAAGGCCGGCGCCTCGCCCGTACAATCGGTTTTGTCGCGCGCGGCGCCGTCGGGCAAGGCGCAAACCTCTGTTAGAGCCTCCAGCGCCGCCTCCGTTGCGAGCGTCCAGCCTTGATTGGGCAGTAGTAAGGTCCGATAGCTCACGCCGGTAATGAGAGCGCATGCTAGCAGCGCCAAAAGCGTTTGCCGCAAACGTCCAAAGGCGCAGACCAAAACAGTGGTCAGCGTGACGGCGAAAATCGCGATTGACGGCCAAGCGCCCACGCCCTTTGCGCGCCAATCATCGCTCCAAATAGTGTCGATCCGGCTAGCCGCATCGGCGAAATCCGCCGCCGCATCGGCGCGGAGGGCGGCCAACCCCCAAGGCGACGCCACCGCGGTCAACGCCAATCCGCCAAGCGCAAATAAAATGAGCGATGGCCATTTTGAAACGCCAAACGCCAGGCCTTCCGTTTTCTGGTCCAGCATTTTGTGCACCGCCGCCCCCGCCATCAACGCCAGCGCCGGATAGGCGGGCAGGGTGTAATGCACCAATTTGGTCGGCATCAATTCGAACACCAACCATGTGGGAAGCGCCCAGGCGATCAAAAAGCGCCAAGGCCGACGCGCGTCTTGTTCGCCGCTGACGACGCCTTGAAGCGCGGAAAACAGGCCAGGCAGCAAAAACAGAGTGGCGGGCCACATCATCAAGGGCAGGACGGCCAAATGCGTGCCCGGCGGCGCCGCATGCCCTTCCGCGCCGGACACAAGCTTTGGGCCTAAATCAACGCTTACAGCCTCGTTCAGGAACAAACCGTCCGTGGCGATCTGAACGGCGATGAACCAGGGGATGACCATGGCAGCGGCGAGGATGGGACCTGGCCAGAACAAGAGCGGTTTAACCCAATCCCATCGTCGTTCCCAAACGATCAGCAGCGCGCCGGCGAGCCCGGCCACCATGGGCGCGACGGGCCCTTTGATGAGCGTTCCAGCCCCTACGGCGACCCAAAACAGCAGCGCTGTGGCTTGGCCGCCGCCGGCGCGCAAATGCGCCAACGCCGCCATGGAGAGCGTGATAAATCCGCAGAGCGCCGCATCTGTCTTTGCGATGTGCGCTTCGCTGGTCAGCAGTAATGTGGATCCCAAAAGCATCGCGCCGATAAAGGCGGCGCGCCGGGGCATCAGCTTGGCGCCGCCCCATAAAGCGGCGCAGGCGGCGAGAATCGCGCCGAGCAGAGAGGGGATGCGGTAAGCCCAGATTTCGCGCGCTTCCGGGCTGGAGAGCGCGGCCACGCTGGCGGTTTGAAGCCAGTGAATCCCGACCGGCTTCTTGTTGCGCAGCCCGTCATGGAAGCGGATGACAACATAATCGCCGGTTTCCAGCATTTGCGCGCTCGCCTGCGTAAAGCGGGCTTCATCGCGATCCATGACCGGCATCGTCAAAACGCCCGGCAGCGCTAACAAGGTGACTAACAATCCCAGAAACACATGGCCGCGCAGGCCCCGTGATATCTGATCGAGATCGAACATGTGCATCTGTCTCCAGATCGCGCCGCCAATTCGTTTAGGTCCAAGCGGCGCGTATCATCTTGTCTTAGCGCCTGAAAACGGCGTCGTCGCGCAGCTTTTACCGCCCAAGGTGCATGATCGGCCTCGCAAGTCGCGTCAAGTGACGCTATGAGGGTCGCGCTTTAGTTTGAAGAGTGTCTCGGTGACCGCGCCCAAGCCTCCAACAGCCCGCGAATTAAGTGTCGTCGTTCCTGTCTATAACGAGGCGGAGAATGTCGATGCGCTCGCACGCGAGATCGCGTCCGTACTCGACGGGCGCAGCTATGAGATGATCTTTGTCGACGACAGCTCGACAGACGATACGCGTGCGCGGCTGGCGGCGCTGAAGGCCGAGCTGCCGGCGTTGCGCATCGCCGGACATCGGCGAAACGCCGGCCAAAGCCGTGCGGTGCGCAGCGGCGTGCAGGCGGCGCGAGCGCCCATCGTCGCGACACTCGACGGCGACGGCCAAAACGACCCGATCGATCTACCGGCGCTGTATGCGCAATTGACGCGGGCCGACGCGCCATCCGACTTGGCGCTTGTCCAGGGACGCCGCGAGAAGCGCAAGGACACGGCGTGGAAGCGGTTCGGGTCGCGTTTGGCGAATCGCGTCCGGATGGGCGTGCTGAAAGACGACCATGACGATTCAGGCTGCGGCGCGAAGGCGTTTAAGAAGGACGCGTTTTTGGCGCTTCCCTATTTTGACCACATGCACCGTTATATGCCCGCCTTGATGAAGGCTGAGGGGTTTGGCGTCGAGGCGTGTCCCGTAAACCACAGGCCGCGCAGTTTCGGACGTTCAAAATACACCAATTTCGGTCGCTTAGCCGCTGCAGCGACAGATCTACGCGGCGTGATTTGGCTGATGAAACGGCGTCGGTCGCCGGGCGGCGTCGACGACGTTTAGGGTCGGCTGTCGGAGAAAGAACTCAAGGCGGCGCGCATGTCGCCAGGGCTTTTCATAGGATCGAAACTTCGCTACCGCTGACGTCTAAGGTTAACGCCGCGCGGGGCGGTTGAGTCCGCGCGCCGACCCAGATTGAAGAGGGGATAAGATATGCGCGTCGTGTTCGGCATTTTTCCGCTGCTGTCCATTCCAATCATAATTTACAATCTGCTGGCGTTCGCCTTTCGCCCGCCAAGCGCAACCGACATAGAGGCGGGGACCGCCGGCGCGCTTGATATGACCGAAAGCCTGGCCTCGCCCTTGGCGACGGTGAATATGGTGGCGGACGACGCCGTTTGGGCGATTACGTCGGGCGATGTGCTGCTCTTGATCGGCCTCGCGCTGCTATTCATCGAAATCATCAAATCGACGAGCACGGGCGCGGCTACGATTTTCAACCATGCGGTGTCGATGATCCTCTTTATCATCGCGTTGGTGGAGTTCTTGTTGTTCAAGAATTTTGCGACATCGATTTTCTTTATTCTGACAATGATGTGCTTGCTCGACGTGCTGGCGGGCGTGGTGGTGACGATCGTCTCCGCTCGGCGCGATTTCGGCGTTGGGGAAGGTTTCGGCGGCTAGTCGCGATCGTCACAATATTCCTTTGCAAGCGTTACAAGTTTGCAATGCTTGATCCGCAATGCGCTTGAGGAGTTGGCGCAGGCTCGGGTCTCATGATTTAACCTGTCGACTATGGCCTTATTTTTCGATCAGGAATGGTTTGACGCGCGTTTGTCGGCGGTGGGGTTAACTCGCGAAGCGCTGGCGCTCGCCGCCGGGATGACGCCGGACGAAATGGATCTGATCTATAAGGATCAACGCGAAGTGGAGGACGAGGAAGTCGCCGCGTTCGCGAATTTGCTCGCCGCCGATCACCGCGAGGTGGCGGATCGATGCGGCGTTGCGACGCCGGATTGGGGCGAGCCGATCACCGCGTCGAATGGCGGACATCGATTGAGCGGCGGACTTAGTCCTGTGGCGGCGACGCCGGTTTTGAGCTTGAATCGTGAAGCGCTCACAGGCTTGCACGAGCGCATTGATCGCATCGAACAATTGCTGGAGCGGGTTTTGACCAAGCTTGAGCGTTTGGAAAACGGCGATTAGCGCGAGGCCTAAGCGCGGCGAAGCGTTCTGGGCGTCCTGGCGATGTTCGCTTGCGCCGCGTAAACGTCTTCGGCGCGGTTTGCATCCATCGACGTCTGGCTGGCGGTCGCTTGTCCGATGATTTGCGCGCCGAATGCGGCGTTGACCCATGGCGTGGTCGTATTGCGCGCCCGGCGGCGGTCTTGTCGTCTCTCGCGCTTTTCACCCTGTCCGCGCGTGTCCTTGTTATAGGACCGGCGATCATAAACGCTGTGTGCGAATGAGACAGTTTCCACTTTCATACCGAGCAAGCGGCAAATTTCGCACCGCGTGTTGATGAAGTTGGATATCGCCTAGTTTGTTTTGTCGGGCGTGATACCGGACAGCATGGCCAGCTGGCGCTGCATTTCCGCCATTTGCCGCTGCATGACACGGATTGGATCGGCAGCCGCCAATGCGTCGCGATTGGCGCTTGAGGCTCCCTTTTCGCCGGCGTCTCCGTTTTGCGCCGTATCCTTTCCGGCCGCATCTGGTTGGACGCGAGCGCTATAGGGCGCGAAGATCCGCATGGTTTCTTCGAACAATTCCATGTTTTTTCGAATTTGATCATCGAAATTGCCGGAGGAGGCGGTTTCGGACAGCGCGCGTCCCATATGCTCGCGCCATTTTTCTTGCTGGGTCGCGAAGCTGTTCATGCTCAGCTCAAGATAGGCGGGCAGGAGCGATTGGAAGCTGTCGCCATAAAACTGGATCAATTGGCGCAGGAAACTGACGGGCAGAACGCCGTCCTGCCGGTTCTCCTGTTCGAAGATGATCTGCGCCAGCACGCTGCGGGTGAGGTCTTGCCCGGTCTTGGCGTCCTGGACGATGAAATCCTTCCCATCGCGCACCAGCTTTGAAAGATGGTCCAACGTGACGTAGGCGCTCGCATTTGTATCGTAGAGCCGCCTGTTCGCGTACTTTTTGATAATGATCGGCGCTTCCGCGCCATTTGCCTTCGTCACTCACACTCTCCCAGTACGGGCGGCCGCGAATCCCAACCTTCGCGCGCGCGAAACATCCCTCTCCAGCAAAGCGCCTTTTGCCGTATGATTCAAACCTAACACAATAATCACGCAACTGCACAATTTCAGGCCAACGGAAATCTGCGTCGCGCCGACGCATTTGGTGCGAGTTCTCGCAACACGCCTTGCGCGACGGCGTCATAGATAGTTACTGCTTGGGTATAGGGCGGTTATGCAAACGTGCAGCGCATAGATATAAGCCGAAGGGAACTGGGAGGACTATATGACAAAGACTGCATTAGTGACGGGCGGGACGCGCGGTATCGGCCGCGCCATCAGCGAGCGTCTGGTGAAAGACGGGTTCAAGGTCGCCGCGAACTTCGCTGGTAATGAAGCCGCCGCAAAAGAATGCGCCGACGCGATCGGCGTCAAAGTGTATAAGTTTGACGTTGGAGATTATGGCGCGTGTGAAGCCGCCGTCGCTAAGATCGAGGCGGAGGTCGGCCCCATAGACGTTGTGGTCAACAACGCCGGAATTACGCGCGACGCGATGCTGCACAAAATGACCCCGGAAATGTGGGACGACGTGCTCCGCGTCGATCTGACCTCCGCTTTCAATCTCTGTCGTCTTACCGTCGACAGCATGCGCGAGCGCGGGTTTGGCCGTATCGTCAACATTTCCTCGATCAACGCCCAAAAGGGGCAGATGGGGCAGACCAATTACTCCGCCGCCAAGGCCGGCTTGATCGGGTTTACCAAAGCCTATGCGCAGGAAACCGCGCGTAAGGGCATAACCGTAAATGCTGTCGCGCCCGGTTATATCGATACGGACATGGTCGCCGCTGTCCCCGAGAAGGTGTTGGAGAGCATTGTCGCGTCCATCCCCGTCGGGCGTTTGGGCAAGGCTGAAGAAATCGCTGCGTGCGTGGCGTTTCTAGCCAGCGAGGACGCCGCCTTTATCACCGGCGCAACCATTACGGCGAATGGCGGACAATACATCCTAGGTTAGGTCATTGAGCGGCGGTCCAGCGCGGATGACGGCGCGTTGGACTGTTTGTTTACCCGTTTCGCCGTAAAACCGCCCCAGTCCAGGGGCTTACTTGCGATGATGACGAAACCCTTCAGGAATTTCTTGCTTGGCGCCGCCGTTGCGGGCGTCGCGCCGACAGGCGTGAGCGCATTCGCGGACGAACGCGAAGACTCGCCGGTCTTTATGGCGGACCCGTCATCGGGTGCGCCCGTCTATTCGGGTGAGGCGACGGAGCGTTTCGAGCCCGCGCCGGATTTAGACCTCGCCGCCATGTTCGAACGGCGATTTTCGCGCAAAAGCTTAGCGACCGCCTATGCGGAGCCGTCCACAGGACGAAGCTTTGTGTTGGATCGATCAGGATCGAAAGCTCTGCTCAAATTCGCCGACGATCCCGAAGTATATGTCCTCAAAGCGTCGAACGGTC
>JBCCMB010000147.1:0-6777 GCA_039026555.1 Pseudomonadota bacterium | reverse complement strand
ATGCGCCTGAGACTCCCACAGCGTGTGAGACGCATAAAGCGTGTGATCGTCGTTTTTGGGCCCCTTTAATAAATGAAACTCGCAAAAGCCCGGCACCTCCTCCAAATGCGTTTCGCGCGAGCGCCAAACCTCCTCGAACGCCCCTTCTTGGCCGGGAACAATTTTAAATCGGTTCATCGCAATGAACATGCACTATCTCCAGCCTGGGGGTGAGGACTAAAAGTCTTCAACGCTCGCGAACTCTGTCGTTGGACGCAAACGGTCGGCAAGCTCGCCAATGTCGGATGTGACAAAACTAGCCATCACAGCTTTCGCTTCGTCGAGCGCGACATCGAGTTCTTTTTCGCCTTTCTGGATCGCGTCGGCCAAACCTAAAAGCGGCATGTATAGGCCCGTCGTCTCGCCTTTGATCGTTATCGCGAAGCGCTCGTTTTCCGCTTCCACGCGCGCCCATTCTGCGCGGATCGCCGCCCAATAGGCGCCCGTCGCGTCCCAATAAGCCTCACCGGCTTCGACCGGATAATCATCAAATCGCCGATAAGTGTTGACCCCAATTTCGCGCACAAGCGCGGTCGGCGCGCCCGTCAGAATGAGCTTTGAATTATCCTGCTCATGCACCCAGCCCCAGGGCGTGATCACATGGCGATTAACGGCGTTGACGGCGTGATAATCATCCCGCGTCGTCATGTCGCGACGCGGTAGCGGACGCCATTCGTGTGGAGGCGTCCATTCCGCCAGCCCGTCCTCATAGGTCCAGCGCGCCACGGCGCCGTAACGCGGCGTGTCGTCGACTTGATAGACGGTTTGCGACCAAGCGCCGGCGCGTTCCGCCTCCGGTACGTCACGCCACTCCCATGCATTGCCGCCGATGAAGACAAGAACGCGAGCGGGTTCGTACCGCCAATCTTGCCGCCAGTGCTTCACGACAATGGGTCCGCTGTCCGGCCCGACGACAAGCGTATGCTGAAGGCTGATATAATCGCCCGTGTCTTCCACGACGCGCACGGATTCATGGGCGCCGGAGAGTTTCGGCTCTTTCAATTCATATCCTTCAAGGAAGGGCACGGTCTCAGTGAAGTCGAACGTGACCTTGTAATCTCCGGTCATCGCCAAGATTGATTTCCGGTCTTGCTCGAATGCGACATTATCAAACGCCTGCGTCACTGATGCAGTATCCGCCGCTTTGCCCACAGATGTTGTCGCCGCACAGGCGCCAAGCGCTAAAGCCGCCGCAAACGCGACGGCGCTTCTCAATACGAATTTGGACATTGCGTCTTTCCCGAGTCGGAGAACCAAGTTCGGAGCAAGTCTACCAAGGGTGCAAATGACTTGCAAACGCATAATCATGGCGAAAATTAGAGCAAGAATTCTACGCATTCACGAGTCAGGAGAAACTATGTCATTTGTCGCGCAGCGCGCGTCTCTCAAAGCCGCCATGCTTGTCGCCACAACACCCGCAGCATCGCGCCGCTAGCGCGCAAGATGCAGATGAGAGCGAAAGCGATCTTCGTGAGGAAGCTGTTGCGATTTATGGCGCGCCATCGGGATGAGGAAAGCCTGCGGTTGGCGCTGATCCGTCTGGCCAAACAGTATGCCGATACGGCTATTGCAAGATCGCCAAGCTGCTTCAGATTGAAGGCTGGCGGGTCGATCACAAGAAGGTAGAGAGGATCTGGCGCGAGGAAGGCCCGTAGGCCTCGCTTGGATACAAACCGCCCGCTCCAAGAACTTTCTTGTCCGCCACCTTCGCGCCGCCTTATAGGGTGAAATCGGCGTGAAGGCTGCTAACAACCAATTGCTGGTTCTCCCAAATAGGTTGGGCCAGTTAGGTTAGGCGGGCCGCGATGTGTTGAGTGCGCCTATGTCTGAAGTTATCGCCGTGTGATAGGTCGCTTTGTGTCCTATATGTAAGCGGCCCAAATGCACTTAGCCATGGTTTCAAACCGCGTCTCGCGTTAAGCTATTTATGTTGTTCTGTCCCGTCCCCCCAACCCAGGGGCAGGATGACCTCACACCGTCCAGCTGGGCTGGGCGGTGTGGGCATCATAGGCCTTTAAGCGGCCTCGGCTTGATCTGGACGCGACCAGATCAATGGGAAGCAATCGGTTTCGATCGGGTCTCCATCCTCCAGATTGTGCGTGTGATGCGCCTGAGGCGGCGCATACGGCCGATGCAGATAACGCATGTCCTCGCCGCAATAGCGTAATGAGGCGGCCCGGCGCACTTGGTATTGGTGATGATTGCCGCCCGCGCCGTGCACTGTTTTGTAGTGGTGAATGATCACGTCGCCCGGTTCGCACTCGAACTGCACCACGCGCGGATCATTATCCAAGGTATCTTGATCGGGTAGTTCCTCTCCCTCGGCGTTAGGGAAGGGCGTTGCGGCGACAAACACGTTCGGCTTGTAATCGACGCCCCATTTATGGGATCCGCGTAGATAGCGGATCGCGCCAGTGACTTCATTCGCCGGGTCGACAGGGATCCACATGACGCAAGTTTGGTCGCCTTCTAGATGAAAATAGGTGGAATCCTGGTGATAGGCGGTCCGTTCCAAACACCCGGGCTCTTTCACAAAAATCTGATCATCATAAAAGCGGATCTGATCGCAGCTCATAATTCCGCCCGCAAGTTCGCCCAACGAGGTGTTCAAGCAGAAATCTTTGAAGGCGCGAAGTCGCGCGGCGACGCCGCTATCGAGATGATAGGCGCCCGTGCTGTCGGCGTCGTCGTCTCGCAGCGTCTGCGCGCCGGACGCCTTCACCAATTCTGCGATAACCTTGATGTCGTATTGGCCGTCGCACAAATCATTGAGGCTGTCCAAATCATCATCGTCGATGGCTTTGACCAAGCGCGTCAGATCATAGGCTGAGGCGCTGTCGACGGAGGTATGCAACGCTGCGTCAATGGCGCCGCGCAATTGGTTCACGGCTCGCAGGCTTAAAACGCCGCGCAATTGAACCACGCCGTCGCGGCGATAAATGGCGGCTTCATCGGGCGTGATGCTTCGAATGACATGCTGACTCATAGTTTTGCTCCTTTTGCTTGCTTAGGGTGCGGTCTTGGGGCGGTCGCATCCGGGGTCGGGGCAGGCGCGGGGCGGCATGCGCGGACCGGGTAGAGCTTTGAACGACGGCGGTTCACGCCGCATGCTCGGCTCGCGGTCCAAATTGGGCGCACGTCTACTGGGCCGGCGCTTAAGCGCGCCGGTTCGTCCTCAGTCCCGATTTAGGCGGTGCGGTCGCCCGTCTAATTGACGGACATGGTCGGATCTATCTGTGGTGTTCGAATGAAATCGTCATGCGCGCTTAATACGGGCAGCGCGACCTGTCGACACGCGGCGGTCGAATGTAATGCGGACGTTGTGATGTCGACTTGAATGGCGATGGCGCGGCCGCCGCCGTTTTCGCTCACACCGCCGCCAAAAGCACCGGGCAGGCCAAGCGGTTTGATTGTCCATCCCAGTTCATAGAGCTGCGGCAAAACCCGGATATCGACAATCGCCAAAAACGTATCAACGCCCGCGTCCAAACAATGCTCGAATACGCTACAGAAGATTTCGCCCGTCAGCTGAATAAGGCGACGCGATTTGACCAAATCAGATCGTACGAAATAGCGTGTGAATTCAACCACAGACGGGCCGGTCGGCAGAGCCGAGATGTCGCTCACCAAGTGCGCGAATATATCTCGCATCAGGAAGTCGCCAGTGGTCGGGATTAATCGCGCGCTGGCGCTTATGGCGCCGTCATTGTCGAAGCTGACGAGATAGACGGCGTCTTCATCGTCATAACAATCCCATTCTCGCTGTTTGCTGCTCGGCAGCGGCCATTTCTGCTCTTCGATAAAGGTACGGTATCGCAAACGCCACATATCGTCGGCGATACCTGCGGCCTTAAGACCTTCGACGCCTTGGAAACAATGCACCATTGTTTGATTCTCCCGTGAAAGACGTCCACGTCCCCCAACCCAGGGGTGCGACTAGAAGGCCACGCGACGGGGGGCGTCGGTAGCGTAGAAAACTACGCTTGACGCAGGCATACCTACATGAACAGCCGTCTGCGGCGACGCCTAAAAGCGCCGCCGCCGCACCTGTTGCGACGTCCGAGTTTGTGAACGTCTGTGCGCCCCCAACCCAGGGGTGCATGCAGACAGCCATTCTGCGTGAGGTAGCGGAAGTGTAAAAAACTACGGTTGACCGTCATCAGGGCCCAAAATCACCACCTAGCGGCGAGAGCAATAGTCTCACATCGCCGCCTCGGGAGGACTGATGAGCGCCGGTCGACGTTTACAAGTGCAGCAAGCCGGATCGCAACGCTGTCACCGCTGCGGAGGTGCGGTTCGGCGCGTTCAACTTCTCTTTGGCGCGTTCCACATACATGCGAACTGTGTTCGGAGACAAACCCATAATCTCGGCGATTTGGGCGTCTGTTTTGCCAAAGGCGATCCATTGCAAGCATTCATATTCGCGCGGATGTAAGGCTGGGCGGTCGTGTATTTTGACCGTGCGGGCGAACAGTTTGGAACACCCACACAAGCCAACCAAATAAGCGGCGGAATAGACGTCCCTTGGGATCTCATTTCGGTCGGTGGCGGCGCTAATGAGTCCGTGCTGACCCAATTGCGCGACGGGCACGACGATGCCTTCAAACATGCCGTATTCACCCGCAAAATCGAGCAAGTTCTGGCGGTCCTCTATGGTTGAGACGCCATAAGCTTGCGACCATGTGTAGGCCTGCGCGTCGGGCGAAAACTGTTCGAAAACCGGGTCAATCCGCTCGAAATCATTCTCATAATAGCCGTCCATGAAACGATCGTCGCGGGTATTGATCAGAAAGGTCTCGCTAAGCTGCTCATGCGGGCCGGGCAGTTTGACCGCTGCGACCGAGCTGAAGCCGAGCGTCTCGAATGCATCAAGCAGCTTTGCCGCGACGCCTTCGTCAGTGTCGCAGCCTTCCATGTCGGCGACTAAGTTGAGCGCTTTTGCTTCGAGCATGTATGACGACCTTTCAAATCTCGAATGAAAATCATGGACCTAGGACAGCAAGAAATCAATCTGGCGAAGCGTGTATAGTTTGTCAGTATGCGGCGGTTTTGACCTCTTCTTCAACGCGGTATTCTTCAATGAGGCCGCGCGTGAGGCTGACGCAACAAACCAAGAGCACGCAGGTGAATGGCAATCCCGCGGCGATGACGCCGTTTTGCAGCGAGGCGAGCGCCGTTGCGCCGCCGCCCGCAAGCAAGCCGATGGCGACCAAGCCCTCCACTGAGGCCCAAAACACGCGCTGCGGCGTCGGCGCGTCGAGTTTTCCGCCGGCGGTGATGCTGTCCACCACCAAGGAGCCGCTGTCGGAGGACGTGACAAAAAAGACGAGCAGCAAGAACAGTGCGACGCCGGAGGCGATCTTCGGGAAAGGCAGGTTCTCCAGCGTTTGGAACAGGACAAGCGAGCTTTCCGTCATCCCAACCGTCGCCAAAGCGCCGACGCCGGTCTGTACCTGATCGATCGCCAGCTTGCCGAAGGTTGAAAACCACAAAATCCCGATTATCACCGGGATGCCGATCACAGCGGCCAGAAACTGGCGGATCGTGCGGCCTTTGGAGACGCGCGCGATGAACATGCCGACAAAGGGCGACCAGGAGATCCACCAAGCCCAATACAAAATCGTCCAATCGTGGAACCAGGTCTGATCCTCGCGGCCGATCCAGTTCGAGAGACGCGGCGTGTCGGCGACATAATCGCGGGCGCTTGTCACCCAATTCGCTAAAATGTCTCGTGTGGGGCCTACGATGACGGCGAAGGCGAAAAACGCGGCTGCGACGACAATATTGAGGTTCGACAAACGCTTAACGCCACGCTCCAAGCCCAGGATCACCGAACAAATGGCGATGGCGGTGACAAGAACGATGATCGCGATCCGCGTTGTCAGCGTGTTTGGCGTGTCGAAGATAAAGTGTAATCCGCTCGCGGCGAGCGTGGCGCCGAAGCCCAGCGTCGTGGCAAGGCCGAACACCGTGGCGATCACCGCCGTGAGGTCGATGACATGGCCGAGCCAACCCCAAACGCGATCGCCTAAAAGTGGATAGAAGGTCGAACGAATGGTGAGCGGCAGACCCTTATTGAAGGTGAAAAACGCAAGCGCGAGGCCGACGATTGCGTAGATCGACCAGGGCGCGACGCCCCAATGAAAAATGGTCGCGCTATAGGCCAATCGCTCCGCTTCCGGGGTGAACGCCTCTACGTTGAAAGGCGCGCCTGACCAATTGGTGTAATACGCCGTAGGTTCGGCGGTCCCCCAAAACACCATTCCCGTGCCGACGCCGGCTGAAAACAACATCGCCAGCCAAGACAACACGCCGAATTCAGGTTTCGCAGCCGCGCCGCCCAAGCGGATTTTACCAAGCGGCGACAGCGCTAAGGCGATGCAGAACAGGGTGACAAGGTTGATCGTGATTACGAAAAACCCGTCAAAATAGGAGACCACCCGCATCTTCGCGTCGGCCAACGCCGTCGACATTGTCTCGGGAAAGGCCAGCGCGACGGCGATAAAGGGCAAAAGCGCCGCCGCGCTCAGAAAGAAAACAGGATTGTGGACGTCGAACCCGAAGACGGAAACATTGTCGCGTCCGAGGCGGTAATCGGTGCGATAGGGGTTATCGCCTTCGCTTTGATCAGCAGCGTGCAAGCGGGCGGTCGTGTCGGAGTTTTGCAGCGTCGACATCGGCGCAGGTCAGCATACTCGGCCGGCCGATGGAAGCGCGCTAAGCGCGGAGATTTTGGAT
>JBCCMB010000146.1:0-6858 GCA_039026555.1 Pseudomonadota bacterium | reverse complement strand
CCGAACGGGGTCCCTAACGCCCGTGGCTAAGCTGCAGCCCGTCACTGTGGGCGGCGTCGTGGTGTCTAATGCGACGCTGCACAATGAAGATGAGATTGAGCGCAAGGATGTGCGTATTGGCGATATGGTGGTGGTTCAGCGCGCCGGCGATGTCATCCCGCAAATTGTGCGCGTCGTTTTCGACGCCCGGCCGAAGAACGCCGAAGCCTTTGTGTTTCCAAAAATCTGTCCGGCTTGCGGGTCGTCCGCTGTACGCGAGATCGACGAGCGCGGCGAGGCGGACGCGCGCCGCCGGTGCACAGGCGGGTTGATCTGTCCGGCGCAAGCGGTGGAGCGCTTAAAACACTTCGTGTCGCGCAAAGCGTTGGACATTGACGGTTTAGGCGCAAAGCAGATCGAGCTGTTTTACGCTAAGGGCGTTGTTACTGCGCCTCAACATATGTTTCAGCTCGCCGACAGGATTGATACGACCAACGAACCGCCGCTCGCCGAGTGGGACGGGTTTGGCGAGCTGTCCGCGACCAATCTGTTCGAGGCGATCGATGCAAGGCGGCGCGCCCCGTTTGCGAGGTTCTTGAACGCCCTCGGCATCCGGCATGTCGGCGGCACGAACGCTCAATTGATCGCGTCGCATTTTGGGTCTTTCAAGGCGTTTATGGACGCGTTGGAAGCGGCGTCAGGCGCGCGGGCCGGTGACGCTTATCGGAGCTTGCAGAGTACGGATCGCGTGGGACCGACCACGCTGGCGAGTTTGCTGGATCGGGCGGCGAATATCGATCCCCGCGCGCCGCCGGAAACCGCCAATGGCGTGCTGAGCCAACAAATCCTGGCGCTGAAGATTCCGCGATTGACGCAGCCTGCGGCGAGCGCCTTGGCTGAGCGCTATGGCGATTGGGCGTCATTCGCACAGGCGGTGATCGACGCGAATGCGAGCCGGCCTGGCGAGGGGTTTGACGCTTTCGTGGCGATTGACGGAATGGGCGCGGTGACGGCGGATGCGCTGACAGATTTCTTCGATGAGACGCACAATCGCGACATGCTGACGGCGTTGTTGGGCGAAATGACGATCGAAGACGCGGAGATCGTCGCCAGCGATCGCGCCGTCTCCGGCAAGACGGTGGTGTTCACTGGAACGCTTGAGCGCATGACGCGCGATGAAGCCAAGGCGTCCGCCCAGGGGCTGGGGGCGAAGGTTGCAAGTTCCGTCTCGGGCAAAACCGATTATCTGGTTGCAGGGCCTGGCGCCGGCTCCAAGCTCAAAAAGGCGCAGGATCTTGGCGTAACGATTCTCACCGAAGAGGAATGGCTCGCCCTGGCGAGCGAATAGCGAATTCCAAACGACAAGGGTGGAACCGCCGGCGGCTCCGCGTGTTCCGGATGAGATTATAGCTCGCGAAGTTGGAATACTCGTGATAAGTGTGTGAACGGAACAGACATACGCGCAATATATTATGGCGCGTGATAGCGAGCGCTTATGCCCGAACGTCCCATTCCTCGGTTCGGCGGCTATGCGGCGCGATACCATGCTTATCGCCCGCATTATCCGGCGCGCGTGTTTGATCGATTGATGGAAGAAGCCGGCGATCATCGCGATCGCGCGGTGGATTTGGGCGCCGGCACCGGCCAAGCGACCGGCGATTTGCTCGATAGATTTCGTCAGGTGGTCGCCGTGGAGCCGGACGCTGATATGGCGGCGTTGATCCCGCAAAATCCTTTGCTTCAGGTGCAAATCCGTCCCGCAGAGGACGTTGAATTCGACGACGGCCGCCTGGACGCCGCTATGGCGGCGAATTCCCTGCATTGGATGGACGGTCCGCGGGTGTGCCGAAAAGTGGGACGATGGCTGCGGCCAGGCGCGGCCTTTGTGGCTTTCGGCTTTGGCCATGTCCAATATCCGGGCGCGCCGGAGGCGGTGATGCGGACTTTGAACTCGGAAGCCAAGCTTTGGCGGCCGCATACGCATGAGCGTTTGGTCGACTGGCGCGAATATGACGAGGTTTTGAGCGCGTCTGGAGCGTTTGCCCGCGTCGAGGCGTTCGAAATCTATTCAGATCTTGTGTGGACGCCTTTGGAGCTGGCCGGCTTTATGATGACGACGTCCTCCGGGTCTGCTTACGCCGATGCGCGCGGCGGCGCGGATGAAGCGCTTAACGCGCTGACATATGCGTTAGAGGACGCTTCGGGTGGACGCGCCATCCCCGTTCGATTGCCTGTGATTGGCGCGTTGGGCTGGCGCTAGAGCGGCGCGCAAGCGCCCGCCAACCAAGCCTTTGTGTCCTCGTCCAAACGAGGCGACAGCTCGGCGAGTACACGGGCGTGATAGCGATCCACCCACACCCAGTCGCGGGCCGTGAGAAGGCCGGTCTCAATCAGTCGACGATCAAGCGGGGCGAGCGTTAGTGTTTCAAACCCCATCATTTGCCGTTCGCCGCCGGCGGGCGTTTGAGCCTCCGTAACGTATTGAAGATTTTCAACGCGAATGCCGAACGCGCCGGTTTTGTAATAGCCGGGCTCGTTGGAGACGATCATACCCGGCTGCAACGGCGTTTGGCGCGGCGCTTTGGAAATGTTTTGCGGCCCCTCATGCACGCCGAGATAGCTGCCGACGCCGTGTCCTGTGCCGTGATCGTAATCCAGACCCGCCTCCCACAAAGGCGCGCGCGCCAGCGCGTCCAGCGCAGATCCGGGCGTGTCTTCAGGGAATTTCACCATAGAAAGGGCGATATGCCCGCGCAGCACGCGAGTATACGCCTCGCGCATTTCCTGCGTCGGTTCGCCGATCGCGATGGTGCGGGTCACGTCCGTCGTGCCGTCCAAATACTGGCCGCCACTATCAACCAAAAACAGTGATCCGCGCGCCAGCTTGCGATTGGTCTCTTGGCTGACGCGATAATGCACAATCGCGCCGTTCGGGCCCGCGCCGGCGATGGCTTCAAAGCTCAAATCGCGCAAGGCTTCGGTGTCTTCGCGAAACGCTTCCAGTCGTTCCACCGCTTCGATCTCCGTCACCTCGCCGGACTGGCCTTCCGTGTCGAGCCAGCGCAAAAACCGGACAAGCGCCACGCCGTCGCGCTGGTGCGCGCGCTTGGCCCCGGCGATCTCAACTGCGTTCTTACACGCGCGGGGCAGGGCGCACGGGTCAGGTTCTCGAACGATTTTCGCACTCGCGCTTTCCAACATTTTGAAAAACCAGGCTGAGGCGAGCGCGGGATCCAGGCTGATCGCCTTTCCGCTCAGTTTAGCGAGGCGGCGCTCAAGCTCGTTGATGGGCCGCACCCTTACCTCGTCGCCGAGATGCGCGCCAAGATCGGGGCTCGCCTTCTCGGGGCGCACGAATAGATCCGCGCGGCCGTCGCTGTGCAAGATCGCACGCCCCAAGGGCAGGGGCGTGCAGCTGACATCGCCGCCGCGAATGTTGAACAGCCAGGCGAGGGAAGCTGGAGAGACAATCACCGCCGCATCGATTTTGCGCTCTTTGAGCCCGTTGGACAGACGCTGGCGTTTGCTGGCGCTGGTTTCTCCGGCGAAGCTGATATCGTGCGGCGTGATCGGTTCTATGGGTTCATTGGGACGGTCGGTCCACGCTGCGTCCAGGGTGGAGACCTCTTCCGCGATAAGCTCCGCGCCCGCCTTTTCGGCGGCGGCTTCCAGTTTTTCTAACGCGTTGGGGCTGACCAGACGCGGATCATAGCCGATCTTCGCGCCGGGCAGGGATTGGCCCCCCAACCAATCGAAGGGACCAGGATTTGTCAGATCCTCGCGCTGAAAGATGGCGTCGTCGAGCTGGGATTTCGCTTGCAGCGTATAGCGCCCGTCCGCAAACACGATGGCGTTTTTTTTGAAGATGAATGCGGCGCCGGCCGATCCGGTGAATCCGGTCGCCCAAGCCAGCCGGTCATTGCAAGCTGGGAGATACTCGTTCTGGTATTCGTCTTCATGCGGGATAAAGAGGCCGTCTAGCCCGGCGCTTTTTAGACCTGCGCGTATCTTTGGCACATGGCTGCGCCCGACACCTGCACCGCCCTTTACATCGAAACTCTGTCTCATTGTGTCGCCCTAACGCCGCTCTACTCCCTTACTCAACGCCCCAGCTGAGGCCGTTTCGTCAAGATGTTAGCCGCGTCCTCCATCAAATATATCGCCGAGGCGTCCGCGTTATGCAAAAACGCAACACACTAATACACTTCTATGCGTTTTAATGGTGTATTGCATGCTTATCTGTTTTGCGTTGGCGCATTTTGGGCCAGCACATTTGGAGATAAGACAATGCTGACCGACCAAATCGGAAAATCCGGCGCAAAGCCTGGGCTCTTTGGACGGATCTCAGGCGCAGTTCAAGTAGCCGCCACCGCCTATGCGAACGCGGCGGACGATGTACGCAAGGCCGAAGCTGGCTTCATGAAAGCCAGGATCACGGGCGTTTCAGACGTGCGTCCTCACATATTGGACCGTCGCGACACCCGCCGTGCGCGCCGCGAAGCGCGCTTGGGCTGATCCGCCGGCGCGTTAGAGCGCGCATAGACGAGGGTCGACCAGCCGCCCACCCGGCGGCGGTCGACCAGCGTCAAACCTTGGCCGCTAAAGGCGGCTTTCAATTGCGGTTCTTGATGTGTCAACAAGCCGGATAGAATGATCCTTCCGCCCGGTCTCGTGAGTTTCGCGATGTCGGGCGACAGCTTGACGAGCGGCCGCGCCAGAATATTCGCCATCACCACATCATAAGGCGCCAAGGCGCGGATTTGCGTGTGCACCGCCCCATCAGCGTGCACGAAACGGAGGGTGCGTCCTACCTTATTGTTGCGTGCGTTTTCTTTCGCCACGCGGAGGCTTTCTGCGTCAATGTCCGTCGCCACGGCGGATGTTGCTCCAGATTTCAGCGCCGCGATCGCCAGGACGGCCGAGCCGGTTCCAATGTCTAGGACCCGGCCAAGCGAACGTTGCCGAGCAATATCGGCTAAGGCTTCAAGACAGCCCTTCGTCGTTCCGTGATGTCCTGTGCCGAAGGCCGGCCCCGCCTCGATCCAGATCGGCGTTTTGCCGATAGGCGCCGCCCTGAGCTCATGCGCGCCGGCGACGATAAAGGGACCGGCTTCGACGGCCGGTAAACCTTTTAGGCTTTCGGCGACCCAATCCTTGTCTTCCAGCGCCTGAACAGATGCGCTCCAGCCCGGCGCTTCCAGAGCGATAACGGCGGCGCAGCCGGCGGCGCGTTCTTCGTCCGGGCAAAACGCATCCAGACGCCATTTTGTTCGGCTCGCCTCTTCGGTCGACACGGCTTGCGCCGGAGACGGATCAAGGACAGTTAAGAGATCGGCGAGGCGTTCAGCTGTATTGCGGTCGCCTGCCGCGCTGACTTTGAACATGGGGCCTCCCCGCGAATGCGTCTCGCCGAGCGTCCGGCGGTTTGAGAGCGAGTCGTTTGAAACGAATGCGCTTTGATTTCAATGCTGCGCGTTTAGCTAGATCCGCTCTCCGCTTAGATGCGCCTAAGCTTTGGGCGCTGATGTCTTTGATTAGGGCTGCCGAGCGGCGCCTTCAACTAACGCAGCTCTAATCATCCGCCATTTTGTCCAATTCAGCTTGACGGGCCGCCTTTTCCATACGCGCGGCTTCCCGCCCTTTCCGGCGGAGACGACGGAAACGGCGCCAGAAACGCCGACGTTCCGGCACTGGCAGCGGATCGAGATTGTTGACGAATTCCTCCGCACAGGCGCGCCAAGAAAACTGCTCCGCGTAGGCGCGCGCCGTTGCAGACTCAAGGTCTAGGCACGCCAGACACGCCGCCGCCAGATTCTTATCGATCGCGCCGGCGTTCGACCCTGGGATGAGGTCGCGCGGTCCTGGTACGTTAAATCCCGCCACCGGCAGGCCGGCCGCCATGGCTTCGAGAATGACGAGGCCAAACGTGTCTGTCAGGCTTGGGAAGACGAACACGTCCGCATTTGCAAAATAGGCGGCGAGCTCTTCGCCGAATTTCGCGCCGGGTAAGTGCGCACCGGGGTATTTTTCGATTAATTCTTCGCGTTGCGGACCATCTCCCACCACGACTTTGGAGCCCGGCAGATCCAATTCTAAGAAGGCTTCGATGTTCTTTTCAACGGCGACGCGGCCGACATTGATGAAGATCGGCCGCTCTAATCCGGCCAATGGACCGCCATCTTCAGCGCGATGTTTGGGATGAAACAAATCTGTGTCAACGCCGCGCGACCAGGCCGCAATGTTCTTGAAGCCGCGCCCCGTCAGTTCTTCCTGCATGGATTTGGTCGCCACCATCACCCGGCCGGAATATTTGTGAAATTCGCGAACATACCAATAGCCGGCCCATAGCGGGATCGGCATTCGCGCGTTGATATATTCGGGAAACCGCGTGTGATAAGAGGAGGTGAACGGCATTTTATGCTGTAGGCACATAGCGCGCGCCGACCAGCCTAGCGGGCCTTCCGTAGCGATGTGCACGGCGTCCGGCTCGAAATCCAAAAACCGTTCTTCAATTTTCCTCTTGCCGCCGAAGGCGAGCCGAATCTCGGAATAGGTTGGCAGTGGAAAGGTCTTAAATCCGTCCGCCGGCGAGACAATGTCCCACTCATGGCCCATCTCTTCGCATTCGGCGATCACGCGCTTCATGGTGCGCACAACGCCGTTCACCTGAGGCTCCCAGGCGTCTGTGATCAGCATAATGCGCATAGGTGCGGACATCCTTCTTCCAGCGCGCGGCCCTGAGGGTAGATAACCGTTCGCGGGTCGCAGCGCCATGCCTACACGCGGTTCAGACACGTGGAAGCGAGTCGGGAATCGCATTTATTGCGTCTTTTTTTGTCCGAGCCCCTACATATTGTGTTTTTCTGATTTCGGCGCATT
>JBCCMB010000145.1:0-6890 GCA_039026555.1 Pseudomonadota bacterium | reverse complement strand
CGACGATCCTGGGCTTTTAGAAGAGGTCGCCGGCCTCGCCGAATGGCCCGTGGTGGTGATGGGCGAGATGGATCCGGAGTTTCTGGATTTGCCGGCCGAAGTGATCACCCTCTCCATGCGCACGCACCAGAAATATTTCGCCGTGCGAGATCCTAAAACGGGCGGCCTAGCCCCCAAATTCATCGTGGTGGCGAACCTCAAAGCCAAGGATGGCGGCAAGAAGATCGCCGCCGGCAACGCTAAAGTCTTGTCCGCCCGGCTCAGCGATGCGCGGTTTTTCTGGGACAATGACCGGCGAGAGCCCTTGGAAAGCCGGTTCGACGCGCTGGGTAAAATCGTTTTCCACGAAAAGCTAGGCAGCGTGAAAGACAAGGCGGAACGTGTCGCAGCCCTAGCGCGCGAATTGGCGCCAAAAGTAGGCGCAGACCCTGATATGGCGGAAAAAGCCGCGCGCCTCGCCAAGTGCGACCTCGTCTCCGAGATGGTGTTCGAGTTTCCAGAGTTGGAAGGCGTGATGGGCCGCTATTACGCGCTGGAGGAGGGCGCCGCGCCCCACATCGCCGACGCGATCCGCGACCATTACAAGCCCAAAGGCCCCTCCGACGCGATCCCGACCGAACCGAGCGCCGTCGCCGTCGCGCTGGCGGACAAGCTGGATACCCTCGTCGGCTTCTGGGCGATTGACGAAAAGCCGACCGGCTCGAAAGATCCGTTCGCTCTGAGACGGGCGGCGCTGGGCGTGGTCCGGTTGGTGTTGGAGAATAGCGTTCGTTTGACCTTGAGCGACGTTTTGGCGTCGCGCTTCGAAGTAATTGCTCGCGCGATCGAGGGCGCAGGCTATAATCTTTCGGGCGAGAAGACCGGCTCATACTCAAAATCTTGGTCTGGGCGTAGCTTCAGAGGGCCTGTTAACGACCTTATCGCCTTCTTCGCGGATCGCCTCAAAGTCTATCTCCGCGACCAGGGTCAGCGGCACGATTTGATCGATGCGGTGTTTTCGCTTGGCGAGGATGATCTCGTGCTCATCGTGAAGCGTGTTGAGGCGCTGGGGGCGTTCTTGGAAACCGAAGACGGAGCCGATCTGCTAGCGCTCCATAAGCGCGCCTCAAATATTCTGTCTAAGGAGGAAAAAAAGGATGGCGTGACCTATTCCGGGACAGTCAACGACGCACTCTTGTCCGAGACGTCGGAACATGCTTTGCATGCAGCCCTTCTGACGTGTGAAACGAGCGCCGCGGGGGCGCTTGAAGCCGAGGATTTTGAGGCGGCCATGGCGGCGTTAAGCCAATTGCGAGCCCCATTAGACGATTTCTTCGAAAGCGTGACGGTGAATGCGGATGACAGCGATGTCCGCTCGAATCGTCTTACGCTTTTGGCGCAGATCAGATCCTCGATGGGCCGCGTGGCCGATTTTTCCAAGATTGAAGGTTAGTAGGAGCATTTGAGCGATGGCCGGGGATGCGATGACGATGACCAAATGGGTCTATGATTTCGGCGGCGGATCGTCCGACGGCGACGCGTCCTTACGAGATTTGCTCGGCGGCAAGGGCGCCAATCTGGCGGAAATGGCCAAGCTGGGGCTGCCGGTTCCACCCGGTTTCACCATCACAACCGAAGTTTGCACCGAGTTTTACAAGCTGGATCGGAATTACCCGTCCGATCTTGCCGAGCAGGTCGCGATTTCGCTGAAGACCCTGGAGCAAAAGGCCGGTAAAGCCTTTGGCGACGCCGCCAACCCGCTTCTTGTGTCGGTCCGGTCCGGCGCACGCGCATCTATGCCCGGCATGATGGACACGGTGCTAAACCTCGGCCTCAACGACACGACGGTTGAAGGTCTGGCCAAGCTCTCTGGCGACAAGCGCTTCGCTTATGACAGCTATCGCCGCTTCATCCAGATGTACTCGAATGTGGTGCTAGACCTCAGCCACGACATTTTCGAGCACATTCTGGATGATTATAAAGACGCCAATGAATACACGCTCGACACCGAGCTGACGGCTGAGGATTGGCTGGACATTATCGGCCAGTACAAAACAGCCGTCGCCAAACATCACACCACGCCATTTCCCGAAGATCCGATGGACCAATTGTGGGGCGCAGTGGGCGCCGTGTTCGGATCGTGGATGAATGACCGCGCCATCACTTACCGCAAGCTGAACGACATCCCGACCGAATGGGGTACGGCGGTGAATGTGCAATCCATGGTGTTCGGCAATATGGGCGACACCTCGGCGACCGGCGTCTGCTTCACGCGCGACCCGTCGACCGGCGAAAAGAGCTTCTACGGCGAGTATCTCATCAACGCCCAGGGCGAAGATGTGGTGGCGGGCATCCGCACCCCGGCGCCGATCTCCAATGTGCGGGCGGCCGAGATCGGATCGGACGATCCCTCTCTGGAAGAGGCCATGCCGGAGGTTTACCAGCAGCTTCTAGACGTCGCGAACCGGCTGGAAGGCCATTATCGCGACATGCAGGACATTGAATTCACAGTCGAGCGCGGCACGCTTTACATGCTGCAAACGCGCGGCGGCAAGCGCACGGCCGGCGCCGCGCTGCGCTTGGCGGTGGAGATGTGCAAAGAGGGCCTCATCTCAGAAAGCGAGGCGGTATTGCGCCTGGACCCAGGCCAGCTGGATCAATTGCTACACCCCACAATCGCGGAAGATGCGGAGCGCGACGTCTTCGTCTCCGGCCTGCCGGCTAGCCCCGGCGCGGCGGTGGGTAAAATCGTGTTCGACAGCGATCAAGCCGCTGACAAAGCCGCGCAAGGCGAAGCCGTTATCCTCGTGCGCGTTGAAACCAGCCCGGAAGACATTCACGGCATGCATGCGGCCAAAGCGATCGTCACCGCGCGCGGCGGCATGACGTCTCACGCCGCCGTTGTGGCGCGCGGCATGGGCCGGCCGTGCGTGTGCGGCGCCGGCAGTTTACAGATCGACACGCAAGCGGGCGTGGTGCGCGTCGCTGGTCGCGAGCTGAAAGAAGGCGACGTCATCACGGTGGACGGCGCAAACGGCCAAGTTCTAGTCGGCGAAGCGGCCATGGTGGAGCCTGATCTCTCCGGCGATTTTGCGGAATTGATGGTGTGGGCTGACGAAGCGCGACGCTTACGTGTCCGCGCCAACGCTGAAACGCCTGCGGACGTTGAAACGGCGAAGAATTTCGGCGCGGAGGGCATCGGTCTTTGCCGCACGGAGCACATGTTCTTCGACGCGGAGCGCATTCCCGTGGTGCGCGCGATGATTTTGTCGAACGACGAGCGCGGCCGCCGCGCGGCTTTGGACCAATTGCTTCCAATGCAACAGAGTGATTTTGCTGAGATTTTCCACATTATGGAAGATCGTCCTTGCACCATCCGTCTGTTGGATCCGCCATTGCACGAATTCCTCCCGCATTCCGACGAGGAAATGGCCGAAGTCGCGAAAACAGCTGGCGTCGATATAGATGTTCTCAAAGCGCGGGCCGCCGAACTGCATGAGAGCAATCCTATGCTGGGCCATCGCGGCTGTCGTTTGGGCGTCACCTATCCGGAAATCTACGAAATGCAGGCGCGGGCGATTTTCCAAGCTGCGTTGGAAGTGAAAGCGGCGACGGGTCGTGCGCCGGTTGCGGAAATCATGGTGCCGTTGGTGGCGACGCGCAAAGAACTTGCTTTGATGCGTGCTCGGATCGTCGCCATGGCGGATGAGGTCTTCGCGGAGAAGGGCGATAAGGTCGACTATATGGTCGGCACCATGATCGAGCTGCCTCGCGCGGCCATTCGGGCTGCGGATATCGCCGAAGAAGCGGAATTTTTCTCCTTTGGCACGAATGACCTTACGCAAACGGCGCTGGGCATTAGCCGGGACGACGCGGCGCGCTTCCTCAAAGTCTATGAGGACAAAGGCATATACGAAAAAGATCCGTTCGTGACGATCGATCGCGAAGGCGTTGGCGAGCTCGTTCGCATGGGCGCGGAGCGTGGGCGGTCGGTCAAACCGGATCTGAAATTGGGCATTTGCGGTGAGCATGGCGCAGACCCGGCCTCCGTCGAATTCTGCAATGAAACAGGTCTCGATTACGTCTCGTGTTCGCCTTATAGGGTTCCGATCGCGCGTTTGGCGGCGGCGCACGCCGCGCTCAAATCAGAGGGCTAGACGCGAAGCCGACGTTATCGCCGCGACGTTCGGACGTCTCTCGCGAAATCGTGACCAGTGTGACAACGCCGCAACACGTGTGGATGGCACACGTGACGCGAGTGTGTTTCAAGGGTTAAGGATTCCTTTATGTTTGAAGGCCTTGCGCGATTGGCAACGACACACTTTCAGCATTTCGCCTGTGAGTAGAATTCAAAAATCTCAGTTCTTGCAGACGATCGCGCGGTATCCGTCCGTAGTTTGAGGGCTTGCTATTTACCCGAGAGCAGTCATATACGCGCTTGGGACGAATTCGCTGTAATGGGTCGGGCGGCGCTCTTCTGAGTGTCGCAAAATAGTCACAATAACGATCTGTTGCTTGATTGGCTTGGGTGTTGATGGGGATGTTTACCTCCTTGAAATCCGTTTTAGGCAAGCTCATGCTTGTTTGGTCGGCCGTTAGAGCCGTCGCTGACAGGTGGGCGAACATGTCCGACGCAGAAAAGCGTCACGCGCGTCAATGCGCCGCCGGCCTTGCGGTCGGAGCAGCCGCCATCGCTTATGGCGCGCCCGCGATCAATGCGCGGATCGATGCGCAAATCGCCGAAGAAGATTTTCGCTACGACGTTGCTGAATTAGCGACGCTTATCGTCGCCGAAGAGATCGCGCGGCCGAAGGATGTTGCGCCGCTTTTGAGCCATCCATGGCTGCAATCGGTGGAATACGCGCTAGAGCGTCAGCCGGAAACCGCTTTCACCGTTTACGCCGCTCGCGCCCGAGACGGCCGCGCGCTGGATACGATCGCGACCTTTGCGCCTAAGCATATGGATTTGGCGGAAACGCATCGTGAAGATCATCGCTGCCTCGCCGAGGCGGTCTATTATGAAGCGCGCTCGGAAAGCCCGCTTGGGCAGTTGGCCGTGGCCGAGGTTGTAGCGAACCGTGTGAATGATCACCGCTATCCCAATTCCTATTGCGGCGTGGTCTATCAAGGCTCGCATCGGAACACCGGCTGCCAGTTCACCTTCACCTGTGATGGCGCGCTGAGCCAAAGCCCGCGTGGCGACCATTGGTATGACGCCGAACAAGTGGCGGCGAACGTCATGATGGGGCTCAACCCTGAAACGCTGACCGGCGCTGCGACGCACTATCACACCAATTACGTGAATCCGTATTGGTCGAGCTCGCTTGTGAAGACCGAGAGGATAGGCACGCACATTTTCTACCGCTTTCCGCGTGGATCTGAATGGCGCGCCATTCGGGTCGCTCAGAACGCTCGGGCGGCGCGAGCGGCTTCGCGCAGCGCGACCTAATCGAAACCAAAGTTCTACGCCCGAGACGGAAGCGATTTTAGCAATTGCTTGCGCACGTTTTTGGGCATGAAGCGCGCCCAAAAGCGTGTTTGCGCCGCGCGTTTGCCGACCGTGTAGTGCAAGTCTTTGCCATGGGCGGCTTCCCAGGCTTGTTCGGCGGCGTCGGAGACAGGGTAGACGTCCGAGTTTTGCGCTTTGATCGTGTCTGACAGCGCATGGTTGGAGCCATCGCCGGTCGGCATGTTCAAAATCGGCGTATCGATAAAGAAGGGCATCAAGCTGACACAGCTGACGCCAATGCTCTCGAACTCCACATCCAACGCTTCGGTCAGCCCGCGTACCGCGAATTTGGTTGCTGAATAGACCGCCAACCGCGGCGCTCCGTACAGCCCGGCGGCGGACGCGACATTGATGATGCGGCCGTTCGACTTTTTCAGCAAAGGCAGTGACGCATAAACGCCATTGATGACGCCTTTCACATTGACGTCGACAATCCAGTCGGAATCTTCGGCGGGGATGTCCTCAAACCAGCCATGCCGGCCGACGCCGGCATTGTTGAACAGTACGTCCATGTCGCCATTTGTTGCACCGGCGAATTGCGTAATGGCGTCCGCCCAGCCGTTCCGATCGCGGACGTCGAATACGCCTGTGACGCAATTGTCCGCGCCGATCGTATCCGCCGTCTGCTTTAAGCCGGCGGCGTCCACGTCAAAGAGCCCGCAAAACCAGCCTTGTTGCGCAAAGTGCTCGGCGGTGGCGCGTCCAATACCGGACGCCGCGCCTGTAACAAAAATGCTCTTCCGGCCATTGGCGCTCGCCACAATCGCCTCCCGTCGCCTCGATATTGAGGGATTGTCCTTATCGTTAAGGGAAGGATGGCCCGCTATGCGCCATAGTCCAAGCCCAAATCCAAATTTATGGCGGAATGGGTGAGGGCGCCGACGGAGATGAAATCTACGCCGGTTTCAGCGATCGCGCGCACAGTGTCTAAGTTCACGCCGCCGGATGCTTCTGCTTTGCAGCGCCCATCGATCATCGCCACAGCCTCGCGCAGAACATCAGGCGGCATATTGTCCAGCAAGACGGCGTCGGGGAGGAGGGGTAGCGCTTCGCTGAGTTGATCCAGCGTATCGACTTCAATTTCAATCGCCCGCAAATGTCCGACCGACGCTTTGGCGCGGGTTAAAACGGCAGTGATGCCGCCGGCGGCGGCGATGTGATTGTCTTTGATCAGTATGGCGTCGTCTAAGCCGAAGCGGTGATTGACGGCGCCGCCCAGGCGCACCGCGCGTTTTTCGAGGGCGCGATGTCCCGGCGTGGTTTTGCGGGTGCACACGATGCGCGCGTTCGTGCCATCGACCGCGTCGACGAATTGGCGCGTCAGCGTCGCAACGCCTGATAGCGGCCCCATAAAGTTCAATATGGTGCGCTCGGCCGTCAGGATGGAGCGCGCCGATCCTTT
>JBCCMB010000144.1:0-6904 GCA_039026555.1 Pseudomonadota bacterium | reverse complement strand
GCGAGAGGGATTGCGCGTCGGCCTTGCCGGCGCCCATTTTGGTTTCGACAGTCATGATTATCCTTTGTCGGATTAAGCGGCGCGTCGCGCCTCGAAAAGCTGGTCCTCGGCGACGCGCGCCGTCTCTCCGAGCGGCGTAAACCGCGCGCTCGGCAACATGGGGGAAGCGACCAGCGACACCTCCCGCAAATCAATACGTTTCAAGACGCGTCCCCCGCCGACGCGTGCGCGCCAATCACGCGCGACAAAGCCGATGGACAGACCGCCCAGTCGGCCTTCGTCAATCAGATCCAGGGCGGCGGCGCCGTAGGGCGTCTCATCTGTTACGAGCCCGCGAACCTTGAGGCCTCGACCGTCTTCAACGAGGCGCAGCCATCGCCCGGCGATCTTGCCCGGTCGATGCTGAAACAACATCGGCGCGCCCGATAATCGCGCGAGCGAGGCGGCGAATGCGCCCGCGCGAACCACGTCGCCCGCAAGATCTGTTTCGCCAAACACCGACGCATAGCCTTCAATCAACCGCTCGCGTCGGATCATGGTTTCGCCTCATCATCCATTTTGCGCTCGATCCGCCCCAGCTGCGCGCGCGCCGCGGAAATCTCCGCTTCGACACGCGCTAAGCGTTCGGCGAGCGGACGTTGTTCAAACAAACGCGCTTCGACATTCGACAAGCGTTCCGCCGCCGCGCCCGCCCAAACCAAAGCCGTCATCGTCTCCAACGCGATCGCAAAGATCAGCGCGGCCGAGATTTTTCCGTCCAAGCTCATGTGGCGGCGCTTTCTGCGCGCGGCGGAAGGCCGGCCATCGCGCGTTTTTCAGCTTCATCCAGGAAGTCAGCCTCGCGAAGTCGCGTCCAAAGCGCATCCCGCTCGCCGGACAGCGCTGGGACTTTGTCCAAATCCAAGGAGAGGCTCGCGGGCGTTTCAAACCGTTCGCCCAACCAGATGGACAAAGCGCGCGCCGCCTTTTCGACAAGGGGCAAAATCGTCTGTCGCCAGAACGCCAGATTGGCTTCTTTATAGTTCGAATAGGTGTTGTCGCCTGGCACGCCCAGCAACATTGGCGGCACGCCAAACGCCAAAGCGATCTCCCGCGCAGCGTCATGGCGCGCATTGATGAAATCCATCTCGGAGGGCGACAATCCCATAGGACGCCATTCCAAGCCGCCTTCCAGCAATAATGGCCGGCCGGCATTGCTTGGGCCCGAATGCACGCGCTCCAATTCTTCTTTCAGCCGCGCATACTGCGTTTCCGTCATCTGAGCGCCGTCGCGCCCATAAATCAAAGCGCCGGAGGGACGGGCGGAATTATTGATCAACGCCTTTGCCCAGGCGGCTGTCGAATTGTGCACGTCGACCGCTTTCGCCGCCGAGGATAAGGGCGCATGACCATAATAATCGTCGGTCGGGTGGAAGAGTTTGAAATGCAAGACGGGCGACCAGCCGTCGGCTTGTCGAAGCAAACGTCGCTCCTCACCGCCGACGCGATAAATCCAGCCGGACGGCCAGCCGCGAGGCCCTTTCATCGCCCGCATGCGATCGGGCCGCAGAGTGTAAATTTCGCGCGGCCGTCCGTCTAAAGACACCGCCTCCAGATAGGCGTTCCCACTCATCTGCAGATGGCCGAAAAACGCTTCCAGCAATTCCGTTCCGGTCTGTTCGGGATTTGGCCGCTGAAGGAGCGATTTTAGCGGGTGATCTTCGGGCGTCTCGGCCGCCAGCGTCATCGGCACGCTTGCAGCCGCCTCGGCGATCATGCGCACGCACCGATAGCCGATCGCGTTGCGCTCAAACCCCTCGCGCGCCAGCGTCCTTGAGTCACGCGGCATCCAATCCGGATCGCCCAGATGCGAGAGCGCCACTAAGGGTTGGGACGTAGATTTAGCTTCGCTTGATCGAAAAAAGCGCATCAATCCATCCTGCTTTCAGTCTGTTTCACGTCGCCGCCAAGGCGTCGCCTAGAGCCCACGCACGCGCGGCGCGCCTGACCGTTTCAACGCAAGGGCGCTGACCGCCCACACCAACGCGTCCACCCGGTCGGGCGAGCCTTGGCCGTCGGCGCCGAACGCACACATTTGATCTTCCAATTCGGGGAAGGCGCGCGCATGGCGCACCCGACCCTTTTGATAAAGCGCCGCCACCGGCTCGGCCCGCGCAGCTTTGCTTTTGCGCGCATGCGCCAAACGCACAGGCGTATCGCCGCCGGCCAGCTTCAATACCTCGCGCACCATCTCGCCGCCCTGATTGGCCTCGGCGATAATCTCCGACGCCTCATATTCCCGCGCGACCGCCACGGCGCGTCCCGCCCAATCCAGCGGCCGAAGCCCTTGGCAGGTCGCGTCGGCCAGCACGTAAACGCAGCCATCCTTGTCGACGCCGGCCGCGATGATCCCGCAAGCGTCCGCCGACGCGCCGACCGACGCCGGCGGATCGATCGCAACCACCACACGCTCCAAATCGCCAGGCCGGCCGCGCAGGGTCTCTAGCGCGCTACGCGTCCACAAAGCACCCGGCGGATCGTCGATCATCTCGCCCTTCAGCTCCTGTCGACCCAGCCGCGTGCCGCCATAAGCAGCCTCGACTGCATCGACAAAGCCGGGTGCTAGCCAGGGCGCATTGTCTCGCGTGGCGGCGCGCGTCATAGCGACCGTCTCATCCGCGGCGAGACGCCGAACTAGCGCCGTCGCGCGCGGCGTCGTCGTCGCTGCAACACGTGGATCAGCGCCCAAACGCAGCGCCATCATCAACATATCCCAGACCGCCTCGCCGCGCGTCCAAGCGCCGATTTCATCGCACCAGGCCGCATCAAATTGCGGACCGCGCAGACTGTCCGGGTCTTCGGCGGAAAACGCATAGGCTTCCGCACCGTTCGGCCAGACCAGCCGCCGCCGAGACGGTTCGTAATTTGGCCGCATCGCTTTGGGAGCGATCGCGCGCAGACCCGATGGGCCTTCAATCATAACCTCGCGGACATCGCCCAATGTCGGCCCCACCAAAGCGGCCCGAGCGGCGAGCCCGGCTTCGACCCGTCCGCGCAGCCATTCGGCGCCGGCCCGCGTTTTGCCCGCGCCGCGTCCGCCCATAAACAGCCAACAGCGCCAATCGCCCTCTGGCGGCGCTTGCGAGGGCCGCGCCCAAAACCGCCAATCTTCAAGCGTTCTTTGAGCTTCCGTCGGGCTCAGCGTCTCCAACCACATCTCCATCTGCGCTTTTGCGTTCGACGGCTTCAATAATGCGAAGGAGGCGGCGTCTAAGTTCCGCTTTGTATCCGCCTTCGAATTCGTCTTCGGCGGATTGGGCGTCATGCAACACATCCATATTGTTGATCCCTGTACTCTTGTCAGTCCCAGTACTCGGCTGCGCCACTTCAGCGTCGATATCCGCCAAAGTCCGAACCGCTTTTTCAATCGCCATCGCCGCGCGCATGCGGCGCTCAGCGGCGCTAAAATCCCCGAGCGCTAACGCTCGCTCAGCGGCGGCGATCTCGCTGGTCAACAGCTTGGCGCGATGTTCGCGAGCCGACAGCGGAGCGGTCCAACCCCGTTCGCTCGCCCAATTCCGCGCGGTCAACAGCGACACGCCGTAGCGCGCCGCCATATCCTCGCTCGACATTCCTGCGCGATAATCCATTTCCCGCGCCAACCAGTCCGGCTGGCTCGCACGCTTCGGCGCGACCGCCGCCGTCTGTCGCTGTTTTTCGACCATGCCCAAACATGCCCCAAACGGCGCCCCGGTCGGATAATTCGTGGCGCTCGACGGAAAAAAGCCCGTCATGACAAAGAATTTAGGCGTTCGGATCAGCGATAGCCGCGCGCCTATCCTCCTACTGGGCTGTCGGTTAAGGGGTTTTGGCGGTTTCACATTCGATCTTGACGAGATGGAAAGGCGCCTTGATGCATACTCCGCAATCTTGGACGATGGCGCGGGCCGGACGGAGCAATTCTTAGATGCGAGCCTTTCGCGCTGATTTGACGTCAGAAGTGTCCGCGCGCCGTATTCGGTTCGCGAAGATCCTGCTCATCTCAATCGGGTCTCTCGCGCTGATCGGCGCTTTGACCGCCGCGCTCCTCTGGAATGCGCTGTTTGCGCAAATGCCGCAATTGCCCAGCAAAGACGCGCTCTGGTCGATGAACCGCGAGCCGGCGATGGAGTTTGTCGATCCCACCGGGCGCACGCTTGCGATTCGCGGCCCGCGTTATGGTCGCCGTGTGGACCCGGCCGACCTGCCGCCGCATGTGGTGCAAGCCATGCTGGCCGTGGAGGATCGGCGCTTTTACGAACATCAGGGCGTCGACCGCCTCGCCATTTTGCGCGCGGCGATTTCGAATTGGCGCGCAGGTCGGACCACGCAAGGCGGCTCCACACTCACCCAGCAATTGGTCAAAAACCTGTTCTTGACGCCCGAACGCACCATTCGACGCAAAGCGCAAGAAGCCCGATTATCGCTTCAGCTGGAAGAGATGCTGACCAAGGATGAGATCCTAGAACTCTATATCAACCGCATCTATCTGGGCGCACGGGCGTTCGGCATTGACGCCGCCGCTCGGCGCTATTTCGGCAAACCGCCGCAAGAGCTGACAGTCGGCGAAGCTGCGATGATCGCCGGCCTGCCCAAGGCGCCGTCTCGCTTTGCGCCCAATCTCAACCCCGAAGCCGCCAAAGAGCGGCAAATCTACGTGCTCGACCGCATGACGCGCGCGGGCTTTATAACCGAAGGCGCAGCTGAACGCGCCGCCGCCGAACCCGTAGACATCACCACCGAGAGCGAGGACGTACGTCTTGGCTATGCGCTGGATTGGGCGGCGGACCGCGCCCGAGCGCTCATTGGCGAAAACGAGCCGGATTTGGTTGTGGTCATGACGCTGGATTCGGACACGCAGATCCTCGCGCACGACAAGCTAAACGCTTTGCTGGATGCGGAAGGCGCCGAGAAAGACGCCGAACAAGGCGCCGTACTGGTCGCCGACCCAACAGGCGCCGTGCGCGCTGTCGTCGGGGGGCGATCCTATGTCGACAGCCAGTTCAACCGCGCCACCCAAGCGCGTCGCCAACCTGGATCAGCCTTCAAGGCTTTCGTGTTCGCAGCCGCCTTAGAGAATGGCGTGCAACCCCATTCGGTACGCTACGATGAACCGATCCGCATCGGCTCCTGGAGACCCAAAAACTATGGCGGCGGCTATATCGGCGCCGCCACGTTGAGCGAGGCGTTCGCCGAGTCGATCAACACCATCGCGGTTCAGCTCGGCCAAGAAGTCGGCACGGACAATGTCATCAATCTCGCCAGACGTTTCGGCGTGCGCTCCAATCTGAAATCCGTCCCCGCCCTTGCGCTCGGCGCGGCGGAAACGACGCTGCTGGATCTGACGCAAGCTTATGGCGCCTTCGCCACGGAGGGCCGCAAATTTGATGTTCATTTGATCTCGGAAATCCGCAACTCGCGCGGCGACGTTCTCTACAGCCGCCGCGATCGGGAGCCGCAGCAGATTTTCGCCCAACCGCTGAACCGAAACATGGTCGGCATGATGGCGAGGGTCGTCAGTCGCGGCACAGGCACGGCCGCCCGCCTGGACGAAGGCCGCCAAGTTGCAGGCAAAACCGGCACCTCGCAAGATTGGCGCGACGCCTGGTTTGTCGGGTTTACGGCTGATTATGTCGCCGGCGTTTGGATCGGAAATGACGACGATACGCCGATGAAACGCGTCACCGGCGGCGATTTGCCCGCTCAGCTGTGGGCGAGCGTAATGATGGATCTGCATGAAGATCGTCCGCTGCTCCCGCTTCCCGGTGCGGAAACAGCAAATGTCCTCACGACTGAAACCGAGAGGCGCATCATGTTCTATCGCTCGGTCGCCAACGCATTCGCACAAGTCGAAGCGCGCGAGCTGCAATAGGCGCTGATGCGCCCGCTTTCCCTGTCGCTGCAAAACCCTTATCACGCCGAGCATGAGCCGCGCCCCCATCGCCACCCTTCGAAATGTTCAACTCAGCCTCGGCGGAACGCCCCTATTTTCCGGCGTCGATCTCTCTTTAAGCAAAGGCCAACGCACCTCTCTCGTCGGGCGCAACGGCGCAGGGAAGTCTACTCTGATGCGCATTCTGGCGCAGGAGCTGGACGCCGACGATGGCGACATTTGGCGTCAGCCTGGAACGACCCTGCATTATCTGAAACAGGAGCCTGACTTTTCTGGGTTCACAACGGCTTTAGATATCGTCGCGGCGGATGTTCCAGCGGGCGAACGTCACCGCGCAGAGGCCGAGCTTGAGATGACAGGCCTTGCGCCCGACCTGGATCCAAAGACGCTGTCAGGCGGTCAACGTCGCCGATTGGCGCTCGCCCGCGCCTTCGCAGCGGATCCAGACATCCTATTGCTCGACGAGCCGACCAACCATCTCGACATCGCCGCGATCGAGGCGCTGGAGGCGCGCCTGAAATCATTTCGCGGCGCCATGCTGGTGGTCTCGCACGACCGTCGGTTTTTGGAGACCGTCACCACCGCGATCGCCTGGTTGCGCCAGGGCGTCGTGCGCGCGTTTGATCAAGGCTACAAACATTTCGAACCGCTGGCCGAGCAAGTCGAAGCGGATGAAGAAAAAGCGCTAGACCGATTGGAAACTAAGCTGAAGGCTGAACATCGTTGGCTGGCGCGCGGCGTCACCGCGCGGCGCAAGCGCAATCAGGGCCGGCTGCGCAAACTGCAAGGCATGCGCGCCGAACGGATGTCCCGAAGATCGGCGATGAATGAGGGGAAGACCACCGCCTCCCTCGTCAGCGAAACCAGCGAGGGCGCCAGCAAACTTGTTGTCGAGGCCAAAGGCGTGTCGAAAGCCTTCGACACCGATGACGGACCGCTTTCTATCGTCAACGAGCTCAACCTCAAAATCATGCGTGGCGACCGCGTCGGCGT
>JBCCMB010000143.1:0-6988 GCA_039026555.1 Pseudomonadota bacterium | reverse complement strand
GGCCTCGGACGGGGATTGGGTGAAACGGGGCGGCTTAACCCCGAGGGGGTGCAGTCCGCTATGCGCGCCTTGTTCCGCTTTAAGGCGATCACACGCGCGCAGCATGTTGAAGACGTGACGGCTTTTGCGACAGCCGCTGTTCGCGAGGCCGAGGACGGCGCCGCGTTCTGCGCCCGGGTGCGCGAGGAGACGGGATTGGCGTTGCGCGTCCTCAGCGGCGAGGACGAAGCGCGTTACGCCGGCTATGGCGTGCTGGCCATCAGGCCGGACGCTGACGGCATTGCCGGCGATTTGGGCGGGTCTAGTTTGGAATTGTCCGGCTTATCCGGCGGCTATTATGTCGGCGGGCGCACCTATCCATTGGGCCCTTTGGCGTTAGAGACGCTTGGCGAACCTGGATCTGAAGCCTTGGCGAGGGCTATTCGTTCTGCGTTGACTGGCGCTCCAGAACTATCCATTGGCGCGCGCACCTTCTTTGCGGTTGGCGGCGCCTGGCGCGCCTTGGCGCGATTGGAGATGGAGCGTCGCGACTACCCGCTGCGGATCTTGCAGAATTACGAGATTGATGCGGACCGCGTGCACCGATTGGTCGAGCGCGTTTTGGATCCGGATGAACGGACAGCGCGCTTAATCGACAATCTGGCGCGCCGCCGCGCCTCGACATTGCCTTACGCCGCCGTTGTGCTTCGTGAAATTATGAGGATCGGACGTTTTGAGCGTCTGTCCGTCTCGTCGTTTGGCGCCCGAGAAGGCTTGGTGTTTGAGGGGCTGGATGAGGCGTCCCGCGCCAAGGATCCACTAATCGCGGGTGTCGAGGTCCTCATGTCCAGCGATCCCGACGCGGCTGCGTTTGGGCGCGCACTCGCCAACTGGCTACGGCAACCCGCGGCCGACACGTTGGAGCCGCGATTGGTGGACGCCGCGTGTCGCTTGGCGGATGTCGGCGGGAAATTCCACACTGATCATCGCGCCGACATGGCGTTCGACTTGGTGGCGCGCGCGCCGATCGCCGGCGTCTCTCATCGCGATCGGTTGGCGTTGGCGCTTGCTGTTGGATCCAGGTATTCGCGCGGCTTTCGCGATCGCGCCGCCGAAGCCCTTCTAGACGGCGATACGGCGGCGCGAGCGCGTACTTTGGGCGCTTTGATGCGGTTGGCGGCGGATTTTTCCGGCCGGTCCGCTCAATTGCTGGGGTTTGCGGAGCTTACCTTCGACGGCGGCGTCCTGGAATTGCGGGTTGATGGCGACTATCGCGATTTGGCGTCGGAAATGGTCGAAAAACGTCTGCAACAAATCGCGGCGATCCAAGGGTGCGAGGTCAAGCTGGCGCTCGGTTAGACGCTAGGTCTCTACGTCGAAGAGTTTGACGCCTCGGCGCGAGACCGCCAGCCCAATCTTTCCGGCCTTCAGCGCCAGCGCTTTTTCTCCAAAGACCTGTCGTCGCCAACCGCTTAAAGCGGCGACATCCGGCGCGTCCTCCACCGCTATACGTTCCACATCTGCGGCGTTCGCGATCAATCGCGGCGCGACGCCCGCATCCTCGGCGACATGCTTCAACAGCACTTTGAGCAAGTCTCCGACGGCTCCGGGCGAGTGCTGGGGGGGCGGACGCCGCTCAATCTTCGGCGCAAAATCCTCGGGGGCCATCAGCGCCGCGTTGATAGTTTCTAAAAGTGATTTGCCGTTCCGCGAATTGGCGAAGCCCTTAGGTACTGCGCGAAGGCGATCCATCGCATCCGCCGTTTGTGGTTTTTGCTGCGCGATTTCCTGAACGGCGTCGTCCTTCAAAATGCGGCCGCGTGGTTTGTTCAAATCCTGTGCGACGCGCTCACGCCACGCCGCTACGCCCGCCAGCACGGCCAAATAATCCTGCTTGGGCTTGCGAAGTTTCAAACGACGCCAGGCCTTTTCCGGATCCGTATCGTAAGTGGCGGGATCGACCAGCACGGCCGTTTCTTCTTCGATCCACGCCATGCGGTCCAACCGCTCCAGCTTGGCTTTCAAGATTGGATAGGCCTCTCGCAGATAAGTCACATCGCTGCGCGCATAGCGGAGTTGCTTGTCTGAGAGCGGCCGGCGCGTCCAATCGGTGAATTGCGAAGACTTGTCCACCTGGCCTTTCAAGAGCTGCGAGACGAGATTTTCATAGGAAATCGAATCGCCAAGCCCGCAAGCCATGGCGGCGATCTGGCTATCGAAGACGGGGCCCGGCGGCGACCCAATCAGGCGTGTAAAGATCTCCATATCCTGGCGCGCCGCATGAAACACCTTCGGGCGCGAGGGATCTGCGATGAGATCCAGGAAGGGTTTGAGGTCCAAACCGTCCGCCAACGGGTCGATCAAGACGTCAAAATCAGGCGTCGCAGCTTGGATCAAACAGAGCTTCGGCCAATAGGTTGATTCGCGGTGGAACTCGGTATCCACCGCCAAAAACGGGCCTTCCGCTAGTTTTTCGCAGGCGTTTTCAAGCGCTGCATTTGTTGAAATCAGTCTTAACTCGTCGCCGACGCTGGATGTCACGCGCGGAGCTCCTTCGCACACTGCTTGACAAGCCCGCCGCGCCGGTGTGCTTGTCCGCCAAACTTAAGACAGGAGCCCTTAGACTATGCACGCATACCGGACGCACACTTGCGGCGAACTGCGGCCCGACGCGGTCGGTGAAACGGTCCGGTTAAGCGGCTGGGTGCATCGCAAGCGCGACCATGGGGGCCTGTTATTCATTGATCTACGCGACCATTACGGGTTGATGCAATGCGTGGTCACGCCGTCAAACCCAGATTTCTCCGTGTTGGAGCGTATTCGGGTGGAAAGCGTGGTCTCCTTCACCGGCGAAGTGGTAGCGCGCACGGCGGATACCGTGAACGAAAACTTGCCGACGGGCGGCGTTGAGCTGCAAGTGGCGGACATTCTCGTGCAGTCGGAAGCGGAAGAGCTGCCTCTGCCGGTGTTTGGAGAGCCGGATTATCCTGAAGACATTCGGTTGAAGCACCGCTATCTGGATCTGCGCCGCGATACGCTGCACGCCAACATCAAATTGCGCTCTGAAGTGATCTCAGCGTTTCGGGGCGGGATGCATGCTCGCGGCTTCACCGAATATCAAACGCCCATCCTAACCGCCTCCAGCCCTGAAGGGGCCCGCGATTTTCTCGTACCGTCGCGTCTGCATGCCGGCAAATTCTACGCGCTGCCTCAGGCGCCGCAGCAGTTTAAACAATTGCTGATGGTGGCCGGCTTCGACCGCTATTTCCAGATCGCGCCGTGTTTCCGCGATGAAGACGCACGCGCCGACCGGTCGCCGACGGAGTTTTATCAGCTCGATTTTGAAATGAGCTTTGTCACGCAAGACGACGTCTTTGCGGCGATCGAGCCCGTTATGGCGGAGGTGTTTGAAGCCTTCGCGGGCGATCGTCAGGTCACGTCGACGCCGTTTCCGCGCATTCCGTATGCCGACGCCATGCTGAAATACGGCACGGACAAGCCGGATTTACGCAACCCGATCATTTGCGCGGATGTCTCCGATATCGTCACGCGGGAAGACGTGACCTTGGGCGTCTTCAAGAAGATCGTTGAGGGCGGGGGCGTCGTGCGCGCCATCCCCGCGCCGAACACGAAGGATCAGCCGCGCAGCTTCTTCGACAAGATGGATGGCTGGGCGAAGAAGGAAATGCAGGCGCCGGGGCTCGGCTATATGCGGTTTGTGGAGGAAGAGGGCGCGCTAACGGCGACGGGGCCCATCGCGAAATTCTTTGAACCGGCAGCCCTATCAGCGCTGGCGGAGCGCGCTGGGATCCAAGCTGGCGACGCGTTGTTCTTCTCAGCCGGCAAGAAATCGGACGCCGAGAAGCTGCAGGGCGCGGCGCGCGCGCGGATTGGCGAGGAGCTGGACCTGCTAGAAAAAGGCGCGTTCCGCTTTTGCTGGATCGTCGATTTCCCAATGTATGAATACGACGAAGACGAAAAACGCATCGATTTTTCCCACAACCCCTTCTCAATGCCGATGGGTGAACTGCAGGGGCTGGAGACGAAAGATCCTTTGGACGTCCTCGCCTATCAATACGACATTGTCTGCAATGGATATGAACTCGCCTCCGGCGCCATCCGGAACCATAAGGCGGAGATCATGCTCAAAGCGTTCGAGATCGCCGGCTATGGACCGGAAGTTGTGGAAGAAAAATTTGGCGGCATGCTGAACGCGTTCAAATACGGCGCGCCGCCGCATGGGGGCGCAGCTATCGGCGTTGATCGTGTCGTGATGTTGCTCGCGGAAACCGACAATATTCGCGACGTCACCGTATTCCCGATGAACCAGCAGGGGCTGGACCCCATGATGGGCGCGCCGGGCGACGCGTCAAAAGAGCAATTGCGCGAGCTGCATATCCGCCTAGCGCCGTCCGAAGCCGACAAAAAAGCTTAAACGTCTTGTTTTGCTAAATTGTCCAGCTTCGGCGGGGGACATGGGCCGGCTTTTGTTGAATACCGTCTATTCGGCGGCTTCGCCGTGCGCCATATCGTCGATTTCCGGGCCGCCCATCATTTCGAAGCTTTCGCCCAGATCGCACATCTCAAAATCGATCGATGTGGGCAAAATCGTTGCGGCGTTCCCACATGCACCGTCGAAAATCGCCTCATCCAATCCTAGGGCGCCGGAAAAATTGACGCCTTCTAGTCGAGATGACGAGAAATCTGCGCCATCTAGCGTGGCGCCCATAAAGCGCGCATTGGTCAAAACAGCGCCGATGAAGACCGCTCCAGACGCGGTGGTCGAGGAAAAATCCGCATCCGACAAAGTCGCGCCGGAAAAATCTGTCTCAATCATATCGGCTTCGACGACCTTCGCCGATTCCAACCGCGCGCCCGTGAACACGGCGTCGTCGAGAATGGCGGAGACCAGTCGCGCGCCGCTCATATTCGCGCCGACGAATACCGCGCCCGACAAATCGGCGCTGGACATGCTGGCGTCCTCAAACTGCGCGCCGCTGGCCTCGACGTCGCGAAGAGAGGCGCCTTTGAAATTGGCGTCGTTGAATTCCGCGCTTGCAAGGACAGCGCTTGAGAGATCCGCGCCGACGAAATCAGATCCGGAAAACACCGCGCCTGTCGCCAAGACCTCAGATAAGTCCGCGCGCCGAAACCGGCTGTTTGGAAATCGCCCACCGGACAGATGCGCGCCGGAAAAATCGCGTCCTCGCAGATCGCAGCCTTCACATACGCCGCTAAAGCCCTTTTGAAGACGAACCACGGTTGCGGAAGACTTGTCCTTCGCAAAGCTCGGTGCATCCAACGCGAGCAAAGACACGGACACGATGGCGATCGCCAGAGATTTCATTCCGGTACCCATACTTAAGCCCTAAACCTGTTCGACGACCCTATCGACTTAAAAGGCTGTAAGGCCAGCGTTCGGAACATTAAAAACGACGGGGTTTCGTCTTAAACTATAAAGTTAGGCGGTTTTTCACACCAAAAGATTGAAACCTTCCGGCGCCCGCGCCCGACTAATCGCAATTCGGAATAGACAAGCCTGCCGGCAATTCTGTGGTTGCATCGCCGCAGGCGGTCGACAATTGGCTTTGTTTCAGGTTCTTCGTTGTCGCCAAATAGGCGCCGGAGAAATTTGCGCCGCGCATGGACACGCCGCTCATGTCCGCGCCGCCGAGCCAAGCGCCGACAAACACGGCGTCGTCCAGATTGGCGCCTTTTAGGTTCGCGGATTGTAAGCGCGCGCCAAACGCGTTCGCGACGGACAGGTTCGTGTTTGTAAGATTGGCGCGGTCGAGCGTGGCCACGGTGAGATCGGCCTGACGCAAACGTGCGCCGGAGAGATTGCGGCCTGATAATTCCTGATAGGCGAAATCAGCTTGGAAGAGATTGCAGCCGACGCACGCAGAGGCGCCTGACGCCACTTTCGAAATTTGCGTGGCGTCCTGGGCGTTGGCCGCGACAGGGGCGAGAACAAGCGCCGCGCCGAGAAGCACAGATCTAGCGAGCATTCTGATACGACCCCTTCTAATCTGGATCGGATACGATCTTTAGGGCCAAAACTTAGCAAGCTTTGCGCCACGATTGGTCGATAGTGCTTAATCGCCGCCCGCTAAGCGGTTTGAACGATTGCGCCGCAAGCGTCGCAAACGGCGGCGCCGTCATCGTGGCGAAGCGTGAAATGGCCGCAAGCTGGGCATGCATCTCCAAGATACTCAGGGTCTTCGTCCTCTCCATCGTTAGACGGGCCGTTTGACGGGGCGTCTAGTGATACATCAACGTCCGCCTCGTCGATCTCGTCATCGGACGCGTCGCGTTTCGCATCGAGAAAAACGATATTGTCGGGCGTTACGCCGCGGCTGAAGCCTTTGGAAATCAGCTTCGCCACCTCTTCGGCCGGCGACGCGCCGTCCGCTTCGCCGTGGCCAAGACCGTCATGCGAGACGTTATGAACTTCGGCGAGGTCTTCGCGGCCTAAGTACGACACCGCCAATTCGCGGAAGATGTAATCCAAGATGGACGTCGCGCGGCGGATGGAATCATTGCCAGTGACCTCGCCGGCCGGCTCGAACCGGGTGAAAACGAATGCGTCGACAAATTCTTCCAGCGGAACGCCGTATTGAAGTCCTATAGAAATCGCGATCGCGAAATTATTCATCAACGACCGGAATGCTGCGCCTTCCTTATGCATGTCGATGAAGATCTCGCCGAGCTCGCCGTCTTCGAATTCGCCGGTATGCAGGTACACTTTGTGGCCTCCAACCGTGGCCTTTTGGATGTAGCCCTTACGGCGATCGGGCAGGCGTTGGCGGCTGACGGCGCCTTCGGATTGTGGGTCGAGTCGCGGCTCTGACGCATGTGTGGCGGCGACTTCGCCGGTTGGCGCGGGCGGCGCATGGGCGCGGCGCCGCGCTTCATTGATCCGCGATTGCAGCTCTGCATCGACCTTGGGCCGGCTCGCTTCCAAGCGCACGCCTAAACCGGCTTCAATTGCAATCTAGAAAACTTTAAG
>JBCCMB010000142.1:0-7071 GCA_039026555.1 Pseudomonadota bacterium | reverse complement strand
GATAAACGTCAAACACGCGCGCGCCGGTGATGAGCGCTTTGTCCGCCGCGCCAGCCAATCGGGCGATCTCGCCAGCCGGGGTTTCGTCCACCGTCTCAAAGGCGAAATCGCGAACAATTGGCGTCAGATCCGCTTTGTTGAGCTTGGGCTTGGTCTTGCCGCCCTTCGCCTTTGGCGTCGGCAGTGCGCCAAGATCCAGTTCGAACGCCACGATGGGGCCTTCCACGTCGAGCGCCTTCAAGGTCGCCGGATGAAGTTCGCCGAAACGGGCGACGATATTTTTTGGTCCCATACGCAAGGTCGCTGACCGGCCGGGATGCCAATAATCCGCATCGATCTCGCCGATCTGGAACCGGTCGACGGGTTGACCCAAAGCCTCAAGCAGTGCGAACGCATCCGCTTTCGCCGCGAACGCGTCATAGGGTTTGAGCGCGCCCGCCCAATGCCGCGCGGGTTTTGGCCGCACCAAGGCGGAGACCATGCTCACCTGCTCTTTGGGGCCGTCGCCGCGATAAACGGGACCGGCCTCAAACAAGCGCACCTCACCGGCGCCATGATCGGCGTTGCGCTGCGCGGCCTCCGCCAGATTGGCGAGAATGCTGGGGCGCATATAGTCGAGATCAGAGGCGATTGGATTGTCGACGAATAGCCCGCTATGCAGCGCGTTGGCGCCGCCGACGAACAACGCCGCTTTGTCTTTCGACATGAAGCTCCACGTCACCGCCTCCAAAAAGCCGCGGGAGGCCATGACACGCCGCGCAATGCGCACGCGATTTTGCAGGGGCGTCGTCACCAGCTTGGCCGGCCCCTCCGATCGCGGAAGACTGTCCGCCGGCAAGGCCTCAAAGCCTTCAATCCGGATCAGCTCTTCCACGATATCGGCTGATTGCGCCATATCCCGCCGAAAGGACGGGGCCTGGATCTTCCAGATCTCGTCGGTAAGCGTCGCCGATTTCGGAGTTTCAAACCCTAGCGTCGCCAGAATGTCCTTCATACGCTGGGCGGACAGGTCCACACCGGTCAGTCGCGCCATATCCTTGGGCTTAAAGTCAATCGGCGCCTGCGCGCCGGGCGCGTCGCCGGCCACGAATACGTCAGACGGCTCGCCGCCGCATGCGTCCAGTATCAATCGCGTCGCACGTTCTAGCCCGTCCACACAGGATTGCGGATCCACGCCGCGCTCGAAGCGATAGCGCGCATCCGACAAAATGCCCGTCGTCCGCCCTGTCCGCGCGGTACGCAGCGGATCGAACCAAGCGCTTTCGATGAAGACGTCGGTGGTGTCATCCGTGACGCCTGTGCTCTCACCGCCCATCACGCCGCCAAAACCGATGGCGCCGCTATCATCTGCGATCACGCACATGTCGGCGGACGGTTCGTAGATTTCACCGTCCAGCGCTTCGAAGCGCTCACCCGGAACGCCCAGACGCGCCACAACCGCGCCTTGAAGCTTTTCAGCGTCATAGACATGGAGCGGTCGCGCCCGGTCGAAGGAGATATAATTGGTGACGTCCACCAACATATTCTTCGGGTTGATCCCAATCGCTTTTAACCGCGCCTGCAGCCAGTCCGGCGACGGGCCGTTCTTCACCCCGCGGATCAAGCGTCCCGCGAAGATCGGGCAGGCGTCCGGGGCCTCGATCTTGATATCGATAGGACACGGATAATCACCCTGCACTTTCGGGCTTGCCGTATCTGCGAACCCTCCAACGCCAGCGGCCGACAAATCGCGCGCAATGCCGATCACACCCAGCCAATCCGGGCGATTGGGCGTGACTTCAAAATCAATTACCGGATCGTTCAGGCCGAGCGCCTCCGCCGCCGGCTGGCCCACCTCAAAATCATCTGCAAGATCAAGGATGCCGTCATGATCCTCACCCAGCTCCAATTCCTTGGCCGAGCACATCATGCCGAAGCTTTCGACGCCGCGGATTTTGCGCGGCTTTTTATCCAACGAGAAATCCAGGCCGGGAATGTAGGTTCCTAAGCCGGCATAGACGGCCGTCATCCCCGCACGCGCATTCGGCGCTCCGCAAACGATCTGCTTCGTCCCATCCTTGGTGTCCACCGTACAGACGCGCAGCTTGTCGGCGTCCGGGTGTTGGTCCGCGGCGGTCACTTTGGCGATGGAGAAATCCGCCAGTTTCTCCGCTGGATCGTCGACATGCTCGACCTCCAGCCCCGCCATCGTCATGGCCTCCAACACCGCCGGCAAGTCGGCGTCGGTTTGAAGATAATCCTTCAGCCAAGAGAGCGTGAATTTCATTGGCTGAGCCCTCCGGTCACCGTCGGCAGCAGCCAGGGTTTGAACCCGTAATGCCGGATCCATTCCGCATCGCCTTCAAAGAAGGGCCGCAAATCGGGCATGCCGTATTTCAGGCTGGCGAGCCGGTCGACGCCCATGCCGAAGGCGAAACCCTGATATTCGTCAGGGTCCAGCCCGCAATTCTTAAGCACATTGGGATGCACCATGCCGCAACCCAAAATCTCTAACCAATCCGCGCCCTCGCCCACTTTTAGGACGTCGCCGGAACGATCGCAGCGCACATCCATCTCGGCGGACGGCTCGGTGAAAGGGAAGAAATGCGGCCGGAAGCGCGTTTCCGGCTGGGCCACTTCAAAAAACGCCGCCAGGAAATCCGTCAGGCAGGCTTTCAAATGGCCCATATGGGTGGATTGATCGATCACCAAGCCTTCGACTTGGTGGAACATCGGCGTGTGCGTCGCATCCCAGTCCTTGCGGTAAACGCGGCCGGGGATGATCACGCGGATGGGCGGTTTTTCGCTCATCATCGTGCGAATCTGAACCGGACTGGTGTGGGTGCGCAGCACATGGCGCACGCCCTCTACATTCGGCGCCATGAAGAAGGTGTCGTGATCTTCCCGCGCCGGATGGCCTTCGGGAAAATTCAGCGCCGTGAAATTATGGAAATCGTCCTCAATGTCCGGGCCCTCAGCGACGGAAAAGCCCATATCTCCGAAAATCGCCGCGATCTCTTCAAACACTTGCATGACGGGATGCAGCGCGCCGATCAGCTCCGGCGCCGGCGGCAAGGTGAGATCCTCGCGCTCGTCCGCCAGACGCGCATTTAGCGCCTCAGCTTCCAGCGCGGCTTTGCGTTCCGCAATCAGATCGCCAAGACCGGATTTCAGCCGATTGAGTTTGGGACCTGCTTTCTGGCGCTCTTCTGGGCTCATCTTGCCCAATTCGCGCATCAGCAGGGAGACGCGGCCTTTCTTACCCAGCTCGGCGACGCGCAGCGCTTCCAGCGCACCTTCATCGATCGCGGCCGCGATAGCATCGCGCACCTCCGCTTCGATGCTGTCTAAATTGTCGAGAACGTCCGCCATATCGGCCCCGTGAAGTAAGTGCACGGGGCCTTGTCCGCCCCGCTATTGCGGTCGGATTAGCGGAGAAAGCCTAATCAGGGAAGCGCTGTTAGCTGAGCGCCGCCTTGGCCTTCTCCACCACGGCTTTAAACGCCGCAGGTTCATGAATGGCGAGGTCGGAGAGGACTTTACGATCCACCTCGATACCAGCCTTCGTGGCGCCGTCGATAAAGCGCGAATAGCTCATGTCCGCGTCGATTTCGCGAACGGCGGCGTTGATGCGCTGGATCCAGAGCGAGCGAAAAGACCGCTTCTTCACTTTCCGGCCGACATAAGCGTATTGGCCGGCCTTCATCACCGCCGATTGAGCGGTGCGGAAGGTGTTTTTGCGGCGGCCATAATAGCCTTTCGCCGCTTTGATGACTTTCTTATGCCGGGCGTGTGCCGGGACTTTTCCGCGAGCGCGGGGCATGGCGATCTCCTAAAAAACGCGAGAGGGTATGATGTCGGGTGAGCGCTAGAGGCCGTAGGGCGCGAACGCTTTCACCTTTTTGGCTTCTTCCGGCGCCATAACCGTGGTGCCGCGCTGCTGGCGGATCTGTTTAGGAGTCCGCTTGATCATACCGTGTTGTTTGCCCGACTGGGAGGATTTCACCTTGCCCGACGCGGTCATCTTGAAGCGTTTTTTGACGCCGCTTTTCGTCTTCATTTTAGGCATTTTGCTCTCCTGAGGAGGATGGGCGCAAACCCATCTCAATTTTAAGGCCGACAAGGCATGCCAATAGGCCCAGCCGGCGCGGGAAACAGCGGTTTATACGCGAGCGCGATTTCGAATCAAGGCCCGATCTTCACACCTCGTCAAAGCCGCTAAATCGGCTGCTGTTGAGTGATGCAATGAAACGCGCCGCCGCCGGTCAGAAGGCTCCTTGCCGGCGATCCAATTACGCGCCGATCCGGGAAGACATTTTGGAGGGACGCGACACCGTCATCGGCCGAGGTCGTCCCGTAGGTGGGAATGACGACCGACGCGTTTCCGATCACAAAATTCATATGGCTGGCGGGCATGGGCGCGCCCTTTTCATCCTCAACCCGGCCAGGCGATGGGATAAGCGTCACGTCTAATCGACGTCCGGCGGCGTCGGTCGCGGCGCCCAGCGCCTCGGCGATCTCCTGCAACACATCTGCGTTGGGATCGTTCGGACCAGACGGCGATTGCGCCACGACCCGCCCAGGCCCGACAAAGCGCGCAAGATTGTCGACATGCCCGTCCGTATGGTCGTTTTTAAGCCCTCGCTCCAGCCAGATGACATGCTCAGCGCCTAAGGCCTCCGCAAGCGCGCGCTCCGCATCCGACTGGGTCCATCCCGGATTACGATTAGGATTTAGAAGGCATTCGCGCGTCGTGATGAGCGTGCCTTGCCCGTCCATCTCCACCGCGCCGCCCTCAAGCACGAAGTCATGTGTCTGAAGCGAGACTTCCGCGATCGCCGCGAGCCGCTGCGACAGGTCCGCATCGCCGGGCAGATTGTATTTTCCGCCCCAGCCATTGAAGCGAAACGCGCGCGCCGTCGTCGCGGAGCGGAAGATGGGCCCCGTATCGCGCAGCCAAATGTCGCCATAGGCGGCTCGCACAACATCTATATCCGGACCGAGCATGTTTCGCGCGGACGTTTCCGCCTCCTCGCTCGCCGCCAGGACGCGAACGCGATCGCCCACTCGGCCTTCGGAACCTTCCGCGGCAAGAGCCAGAACGAGCGCCGCCACTTCTTCGCGCGCGCCGTCCAAATCCTCTTCCCACAGCGCCGCGTCGGCCGGCCAAGCCGTCCAAAGGGCGGAATGGGGCGCCCATTCGGGCGGCGGGCATGGCGACGATCGGCTCATGCGGCGCGCTTATCATGCCGCCCCGCGCGACTAAAGCGAGCCCAAAGAAAAAGGGCGGCCGCTTGGACCGCCCTTCTCCGATAAATGCGTGCGTCGTCGACCTTAGAATTCGTAACGAACGCCAATCCGCATATTCCAGAAGGATTGATCTGTGATGCGCGATTCTGGGTCGCGGTCGCGGAACTCTTCATAGACGTACTGACCATTGGCGTTCAGATCGCCCGCCAAATCGACAATGCTAGTCGTTTGGAAGAAGCTGGCCTCGTGAACCTGGCCCCAATCATCATTGATCAAATTGCCGATATTCTCGATGGTCAAGAACGCCTTCGTTTTATGGCCGTCCAAAGCGCCGGGGAATTCCTGCTCTAAGAATAGATCGAACTGATTGGTCCACTGTCCTTTATCCGTGTTACGGCCGGCGATCTGACCGCGGGTCAAAGCGGCCTGACCGTCGACATAAGCAAAGAACGCTTCGGTGTCGAAATCAGGGCCAAACTCAACCAGCGGATCGTCAACGCCCGTAGGAACATAGAGCAAATTGCGGAAATCATTGACGTCGCCGAACACATCGCCGGCGTCGCCCCCGAAAGTGAAGGATTGCGGCGGCCCCTGATAGGCGGAGCCGAACAATGTGGCCCGAGTGAAGTAGTCGCCAAAGAACGCTTTCTCCCAACTGATCTTAGCCGTGAACCGATGCGGGATCTCATAGTTCGAGGTCGTCACCGGCAAATTGTTGGGGTCGGTCGTCGCGGTACCCGTATAGTTCGAGAACGCAACGGCTGACACTTGGGAGGCTGAGTTTTCCGCGTCCACATAGGCATACGCGAACGACCAATCTATGCCGAGATCGTCATAGGATTTTGAGAGCGCCGCAGATAACACCAACTCGGATCCTTCGGCGCCATTGGTCAGCAGAAAATCATTTGTCCGGCTGCCGAAGGTCGGCGTGTAGATCGGTCGGCCATCAGGCGCTGTGCCCGAGACAACACGAGAAATATCCTGCACCGCAAAGCTGGCCTTGATGTCGGTAAAGAGCGCATCTGCATCCAGTCGATACCCTTGACCCCACATGCCCGGCAGATCGAAATCATAGGTGAAGCCTGCGGAATACTTCCACGATGACGGCAGGTCGATGTTCGGATCGATGGCGTTGACGGTAGAGTTCGCCGTCCCGTTTTCAACCGCGTCAATATATTCCGCCGGAATGCCGTAGATCGGACGTCCCTGACCGCCTTCATCATTAAGGAAAGTGACCGAACCGTCGAGTAGATTGCCTGGTAGCGGCAGAGCGAACGAGTTCTGCTGAATGTTCGAGATACCGTCATTGGAGAAGCTATTCGACAGCCAAACATTCGGGTTGCCGCCTGAGTAAAGGCCGATGCCGCCGCGCAGTGACAGAACGTCGCTGTAGTCCCAGGAGATGCCGAGGCGAGGCTGAACAAGGCCTTCTCCGTCAAACGTCTTTGTGTTCGGGAAGCCGTTCCGATCCACGAAGTTTTGGTTAAAGCGTGGCTCGTCATCCGAGGTGTAGTAGTCAAACCGAAGGCCGGCCGTGACGGTCACCCCGTTATCGAAAACCAACTCGTCTTGAACGAAGAATGTGTTGATCGCGTATTTGAACTCTTCCGAAATATCATTCGGATCACCAGAAGCGGCGTTGCCGTAGAAGAATGTCTCGAGAACGCCATTTTCAAAATCGTCGATCGAGTCAAATTCCCACTGACCTTCAGTGTGCTGAGCAAATAGGTTGAAAATATTGTACTCTAACCGCTCCGCGCCCACCGTGAACAGATGGTCGTCCCACTGGTAGTTTAGAACGCCGCGCAGCGTGGTGACATCGTAATTCAGCTCATTCGACTG
>JBCCMB010000141.1:0-7081 GCA_039026555.1 Pseudomonadota bacterium | reverse complement strand
CTCGACTGCATCCATAGAGAGCGCCCGCACAGCGTTCGCCATGTCGCGTGTGGATAGCTTTGTCGCTGTCATCTTCCCTCGCCCTGCCGTGTCTCTTTTCCAAAGCGCTGGGTTAACGCTAAGAACGCGCGCGTCAAGAGCGCAGCGGGGTCGGGCGGCGGTGCATTGCTTCAAAAGCGCCGGCGCGGCAAACTGACCGTATGTCGAGTACCAATGATCCAAACGAGATTAAGCCGGTTGACCTCAATACGGCGGCGGCGCGGCTCGAAACCGCGCTAAAGGGGCTTGAGACGCAGATGGATCTTTTGTTTGAGCAGTTTGACGAAAGCCAACCGGCCTTGAGGGAGGCCGAAGCGCTGAGACTAGACCGCGCGCGTCTGGCCCAAGATCTGGACGCCGCCAAGGCGCGCGAGCTTGAACTTCAAAACCTGGCGGATGAAGCCTCCGAGGCTTTGGGGGCCGCCATCGCCGAAGTGCGTGAAGCGCTGGGCAAGGTGTAAGATGAGAAGGTGGGGAATGGGACGATGTCGAAAACCGAAATCAATGTGAATGGGAAGCGCTATGTCGTCTCCTGCGAGCCCGGCCAGGAGTCGCGTTTGGAGGAATTGGGAGCCGAGATGGATCGTCGCGCGCGTGATTTGTCCGGCGCTATGGGTGATATTGGCGTCGAGCGCTTGTTCCTCGTACTCGGTCTGTCGCTGATCGACGAATTGGATGTCGCCAAGAATGGGTCTGACGCCGCCGCTCTCGACGCTCGCATCGCGTCGATCGAACAACGCGCCGCCCAGGCCCTCGTCGACGCCGCTTCGCGTATAGAAGCGTTATCCGCCCGCGCTGACCGGGCGAGTTGAGGCGTCTGCCGATTACGGTTTTGAATGTGGCAGGGCCCCGCCGCGGCGTATTCTGCGCGTTACAAAGGTCTTCCAGACCTTTCGATCAGGTGTCGCCCGACCGGCTTCGAATGGTGCCGCCAGGGTGACTTGAACACCCGACCCTCGCATTACGAATGCGATGCTCTACCAGCTGAGCTATGGCGGCACACAGAACGCATCACGCATCCTAGCGTGAGCGCCGGCTTATACATTTGGCGACCCCGTCCGGCAAGCGTGTTGTGCGCGCTTTTACAGGTGCGCTAATCCTTCGCGACATAGTCCGCGGCAGGTGCGCTCGGCGCGTCTGGCGGCGCGGCGCCGGGGGCGGGTAGGGCGATGCGCGTCGTCGCTGCAAGCTCTCTTCCATAGCTTTCATAGCGCGGATGGATCAACTGGGCGCCATCGCCATAGGCGTAGACCAAACGCGCCCAATCCGCATCCGAGTAATCAAAGGCGCGTCCATCTGGATCGATATCGGACCAATCGGGTTCGCGCGGCGCGGATACAGCAAGGCGCGCCCAGCGATTGGCGTCTTCAGTTGAGCCGCGTCCGCGTGCGATGGCTTCCATCAAGGTGCACAGCCGGCTGGTCGCGCCGTCTTCGACAATGGGTTTGAGCGCTTCTGCAGCTTCGCGCCAATCGCCCGCCGCGATGGCGGCTTCTCCAATCAAGATCCGGCTTTCGCGATGGGGCGGGTTAAGCGACGCCAGATGGCGGATCCGATCCGCATGCGCGTTTGCGCTCTCGCTGGGTTTGAGGTCGGACCAAATCAGCGACAAGGCGGGGTGAGGACGCGCGCGCCAGGCCGCTTCAATTGCGCCGCCGGCTTTACCCGTGCGTCCCGCCGCCAAATGGATGCGGGCTGACAAAGCCGAGGCCGCCGGCAGGCCTGGCGCCAGTTTCGCGGCGCGGTTGGCGTGTTCGGAGGCTGATTCTGGATCATTTCGCCGCAGTCGCGTGGCTTCGGCGGTCAGCAGAACAGCACGCCGGCGCCTTGCGGCGTCGACAGCGATGCGGCCGCGTTTTTCCCCTTCGGCGAGGGTTTCTATCGCTCCGTCCCAATCGGCTGCGGCCGTTTGTAGTTCAAACAACGACCCAAAGGGCCAATCGGCTTTGCCTTTCAGGTCCAACGCCGCTTTTGCGTGCGCCAGCGCGCCGGTTCTATCACCGCGCTTAACCGCCGCCGCCGCCAGTCCGCGATATCCGGCAAGCTCGGCGCCTTTTTCGCGCGACAGCTGCGCATAGGCCCGCTCGGCCGACGTCCAATCGCCATTCGCCTCGGCGGCGCGTGCGGCTAGCAACAAAGACAATTTACGTCCGCCCGCATCACCCTCCGACAAGACCGCTGCGCGCTTGGCGTGCTTCGCCGCAGCGATCGCGTCGCCGCCTTCCGCAGCGATCAACCCGTCCGCCAACGCGGTGCGCGCCTTTGTCATCCGCGCGGTGCGAGATCCGCGTGTTATGCGCCCAGGCAGGCCGACGGTCCAGGCGAGAACGCCCCATGCGATTGCGATCACCGCTCCGACTAACAGCAAACCCAAAACGATCGCGGCGCGCGAGGTCTCGCCTTCAAAGCCTGGGCCCTGGAAGCGGATATCATTGGGCGATTGGACGGCCCAAAGCGCGGCGCCGACGGACGCGAGCGCGACCAACACCAGAAGAGCGACGCGCAACAAGCGCTTATCCCTCGTCGAGCGCGGGCGCGTCCAAGAGCTTCCGCCTCAAACGGTCAAGCCGCATATCGAGATCCGCACGACGTTCCGCCGCCGCCAGCCAGTCTTTCAAATCGGCTGCGACGGCGTCGTCGACGTCTTTAGCCGCAGCAATCGCGCCGTCGATGTCGTCCGCTTCCAATGCGTCCGATATCGCAGCCAGTTGCGCGGCGGGCCCGCTGTCTGAGCTCTCAGTATTTCTCACCGTTACGACGCCGGAAACGGCGTTGCGCAGCCATTGCCAACCATCATCCTCAGCCGATTGCGCGAGCGTTCTTTGCAGGCCGCTTTCCAGCTCCTCAAAGCCCTCCTGCAATTGCGCATGCGTGGGCGCGCCGCGTTTGGAGATCGGCTTGATCGCCACCACATCCTCGTCGCGGGGAAGGGCGCCTTCCAATCGATCGAAGGCGCTGGCGAAGGGTTTGCCTCGGCGGGCGGCAGCTTCAACCGCCGACAACGCCAAAGCGGCTTGTGCGGCCGTGTCGGTTTCGCGCGGCTCCGCGCTTGTGGGTTCCGCCGCTGTGGAGGGGGTGGTCGCTTCCGGAGCCGGTGTGGATTTTAGCGCCTCAATCTCCGCCGCCAGGCGCGCCAATTCTTCATCAAGCGCGGCCGTGTCGGTTGTTGCAGCGACGGGCGCTGTTTCGAGCGTGTCTAGTCTCTGCCGAATTTCGGAGATGGTTTCGTTCGCGCTGAATAGGCCGGTTTGCAGGGCGGCGAGCGCCTCTGCGCGATTGGTGAGCGCGATGTCTAATTGCGTGTCGGCGGTTTCCACCGCATCGACGCGTGTTTCTAGGTCGCGCAAGGCGCGCTGAAGTTTCTGCGGCGTATCCGGGGCGTCGGCCTCCGCCGCGAGCCGCGCTTCCAGCGTTTCTATCCGGGTCATCAGACCAGTCAGGGGATTCTGGCTTCCAGTCTCCAGCGTGCTTCCATCGCCTGACGTCTGAGGCGTTGGCGCGCCCGACCCGTCGCCAATGATCGCCGCCAATTGCGCGGTTAAACCTTCAAGCTCCGAGCGCAGGACTTCTTCGCCTTCGCTTCGCGCGTCCAACGCTGCGCCGACGCGCTCGCTCTCGCCTAAGCTGCGCGCCGTCAGTTCGGATAGATCTCCACGAACGGTTTGGAGGCGTTCATTTAGGTCTCGCTGAATGTCTGTTAGCCGCGCAATCTCGTCTTTCACCTCGGCGGGCGCGAATTTGGCTGTGTCTAGACCGCTATTGCCGCTGGCGACAACGCCAATTGCGCCGCCGGCGAGGGCCGCCGCCACCGACGCCACAATAACCGAGGGCATGCCGATGCCTTTGTCGGCGGGTGCGGGCTGCGAGGCGGCCCCGACATCGTCAGCGGGTTCAAACTCAACGTCGATGGGTTCTGGCTCGGGGCCGGCGTCAGCCTTGGAGCTGGGCGTATCGCTCATGGCGGGGTCTCTTTTACGAATCGCCCACCAAGATAGCCGTGCGACCCCGTCGCGCTCAAGCTGTTTGCGCCCATTGTTTCAGCGCATCCATAATCGCTTGATCCGTTGGCGCTTCCGCGACCAGGGGCGGCGTTTTAGAGGCGGCTCTTAGAGGATCTGCGGCGGCGTTGGAGATGGCGATGATCGCCGCGTCCACCGGGGCGCCCGGTGCGAGCAAGGCCGCCAGCGTCCTCGCGGATTTCGGCGAGTGGACGAGCATAGCGTCGACGCGCGTCGTTCCGGCCAGCATGGCGGACAGGACCGGGCCGCGTTTTGTAACGGCCAGGGTTCGATAAACATGCAGCGCCTCTGCGTCGAAGCCTTCGCTGCGCAAGCGCCCCGCCAGACGATCGCCCGCGTCGCGATTGGCGACGTGCAGGATCGGTCCGTCTGACGGTTTCCGATTACGCGCGATATAGGCGACGAGATCGTGGCTGTCGCCTTCGGCCGAATGGGTGTTTTTGAAGCCGACGGATATCGCCTCATCGCGTGTTGCGGACCCGATGCAGTAGACCTCGACGTCTCGGTCTTCGGTCATCTGCGCTACCCGCAGCGCGCCATTGGGGCTGGTCAAGGCGATGGCTTGGCCGGGCCGAAAACGCGGCAATTCCACATCTACCGTAGCTACCGTCAGCATCGGCTCCACAAGCGGATGAAATCCTTCAGCAGCTAAACGCTTGGAGGTGCGCCCTGCGCCGGGCTGCGGACGAGAAACCAAGATGCGCAGCGTCATGAGATAGCCTTGTTCAAATTTCTACTGGACGCACGATGCGATGCGACATCTTCAGCAAGGATTAAGCCGAGCTCTTCAGCGTCGGCTTCGCTAGGGCGGCGATCCAGCGCGCCTTCCGCTCGCCAGACTTGCGATCCGTCTTCTTGTAGCACTTCTCCGGCCATGACCGCGCCAGTTTCCGTCAGTGAAAAGTGGGCGGCGATGGGGGTGCGGCAGGAGCCGTCTAACCGTTTTAGGAAGGAGCGTTCCGCCCGCGCCGCGAGCCGCGCGCTTGGGTTGTCAATCGCCGCACAGGCCGCCGCAAGCCAATCAGGCGCGTCAGATCTAAGCGTCGCTGCGATAATGCCTTGCCCGCCGGCGGGCAGCATCTCGTCGATTTCAAGCAATCCGGCGGCTTTGTCGATCATTCCCAAGCGGTTCAATCCGGCGGCGGCTAGCAAGGTTGCATCCGCTTTGCCGTCGGCCAGTTTTTTCAGTCGTGTTTGAACATTGCCCCGAAACGGGATGATTTTAAGGTCTGGCCGTATGGCGAGCGCTTGAGCTTGTCGACGAAGGCTCGCCGTGCCTAGGACGGCGCCCTGCGGCAGATCTGCAAGGCTGGAATAGGGGCCGATCAACGCGTCGCGCGGGTCTTCACGGTCCAAAAAGGCGGCGATATCAAGGTCGTCCGCTAGATCTGAGGGGACATCTTTTAGCGAGTGCACCGCAATGTCGATTTCGCCAGCTTGCTGCGCCAGATCGAGTTCGCGCGTGAACAAGCCTTTGCCGCCGGCGTCCTGAAGACGCTTGTCTAACAGTTTGTCGCCGGTTGTCGTGTACGCCAAATGCTCGCAGGCGAGCCGGCCGCCTGACGCATCGACCAGAGCCTGCGCAAAATTCTTCGCCTGCGCTTGCGCCAGGGGAGATCCTCGCGCGCCAATTTTGACAGTTCGGGGCGCAGACTTTTTCACCGTCGCGGCTCCCATTTTCTCGACGACATGACCGTAATTCTTGGCCTTCCTGTGCGAGGGGGGTACAAGCGCGCTGCTTATGACGCAAGCCGACATCACGATTCTGGGCCTGGAAACAAGCTGCGACGAAACCGCGGCTGCGATTGTGCGCGTACATGGCGACGGCGAAACGCGTCAGGTCGAGGTGCTGGCCGACGAGATCGCCAGCCAATTTGCAGACCATAGCGCATATGGCGGCGTAGTTCCCGAGATCGCCGCGCGCGCGCATGTGGAGCGATTGGACAAGCTTGTTCTCAACGCACTGAAGAACGCCGAGCTCGATTGGACGGAGCTTAACGGCGTGGCGGCGACTGCTGGCCCTGGATTGATCGGCGGCGTGATGGTGGGCGTGTCGACGGCGAAAGCGATTTCGCTCGCGCGCGGGCTGCCCTTTGTGGCGGTCAATCATTTGGAAGGGCACGCCTTGTCGCCGCGTCTCGCTGAACAGGTGGCGTTCCCATATCTGCTTCTCTTGGTCTCGGGCGGGCACTGCCAGTTTTTGAGCGTAAAAGCCTTAGGAGATTATCAGCGTCTAGGCTCGACGATCGACGACGCGGCTGGAGAAGCGTTCGACAAAACTGCGAAACTTCTGGGGCTGGGCTCGCCAGGCGGCCCCGCGGTTGAACGTGCGGCGCAGCAAGGCGATCCCGGCGCCGTTCCGCTGCCGCGCCCTCTTCTCGATAGACCCAATCTCGATATGTCGTTTGCAGGCCTAAAAACCGCAGTTCTGCGCGCCGTGGAGGCGGAACCGCTGACCGAGACCCGCAGAGCCGATATATGCGCCAGTTTTCAAGCGGCCGTCTCAGATGTACTGGGCGTGCGGACACGCCAAGCGATGAAGGTTTTCGCGGGCGGCGTTGATCCGCAAAACGGGCTGCGCGTTGTTGTAGCCGGCGGTGTCGCCGCAAACGCTCACCTACGCGCGCGCCTGCAGGATGAAGCGCAAGCGGCGGGATTTGAGTTTATCGCACCACCGTTGAGATGGTGCACCGACAATGCGGCGATGATTGCGCTGGCGGGCGCTGAACGTTTGTCTCAAGGCCCCGGAGACGCGCTCGACAGTCCGGCGCGCTCCCGCTGGCCGCTAGACGAACGCTCGGCGGCCGAGCGCCCTGTTTCCGGCGGCGGCAAGCGCGGCGCAAAGGTTTAGGAGATACGCCAAACAAAAAGCGCCGGTCGTTTCCGACCAGCGCTTGATGTTGTTTGATCGATCTTGCGTCGATCCAGTGTATCAGACCCGTGTCATCAGGCGAAATTCCGCCTAGAGCAATGAACCGCGTGTGGCGTATTCAAGCGCGACAACGCAGGCGGCCATGGCGGCT
>JBCCMB010000140.1:0-7200 GCA_039026555.1 Pseudomonadota bacterium | reverse complement strand
GCGCGCGCCGCGCTGAAGGCTGAGCGTCTCGCCGGCGCGATCAGCGAAGCGCGCCGTTTGGCGGACGCGAACGTGGCGCTGGTGTCCGATTGGTTGCGCCCGGACGTGCAGGAGCGCGACGAAATCGCGTCACTCGCGTCGGCGGGTCTCACCCATGGCTATGTTCAAACCTATGAAGACGCGAACGGCGCCCCAGTCTTCGCGGTGAGCTTTTGGAAGCCGCTTGTCGAAGACGCCAAGACGCCGGAGACCGCCTCCAGCGACATGGAAGACCACACCGACGACACCTATTTCACCAAGCCGCACCTCAAACGCGGCAAAGCCAAGCGCAAACCGCGCAAGCGCCGTGTTGACCCTAACCAATTGGATCTTTTCCACGGCCCTGATCAGCAAGGCTATGAACGGCGCGACCCCAATAATCCTGGCGTGGTGCTGGTCGATGAAGAAGGCGACGGCGCCACTTTCGGCCGCGCGACCCGCGGTCCCAAACCGCGCGGATAGCGCAAACGTCTAAGTCGCGCCGCCGAAGTCCAATCGCGCAAAAAGAGGACAATGGTCGGACGCTTTCGGCCGCGACCACCCCACGCCGGGGAAGCGCCGACCGCTATAGCGTTCCGCGCGCAAGGGCTGTCCGCCGCGCACATGCTTGACGTCAATCTTCTGATTTCTGGCGGCCAATGCCGGCGACAGAAAGATATGGTCGAGAGCGGCGTAAGTTTCGCGCTTGCCGTAAAAATGCGTCCAGCGCTGCTCGGCGGCCGGCATTTGCGAGGCGGCTAAATCGACTGAAAATCCATCATCAAGCAGCGGTCCCAAACCGTGATCCTCGACAGGGACGCCGTCGAGTTCAAAATAGTCGTTGAAATCGCCGAGCGCCGCCCATTCCGCATTCGCGGGGTTAGGGAAGCGGCGTTCAATAATCCGCCGCAGCGCCATAGCTTCGGCCTGCCTTACGGTGCGCGTCTTGGCCCGACCGCCATTCATGCTTTTGAAGTGGCATACAAACAGGGTGAGCCGCCGCCCCTGCTTTTCTACGTCCACTTCTAAGCAATCGCGGCGGAAAACGCGCGCATCGGTTGGAACGCCCTTCGGCGGCGTCATCTCAAGATCTGTAAAACTGAGCGCAGCGTGACTAACGCGGCGCGTCAGCTTCGCGCGAGACAAAACCGCCACATCAATCCCGCGCGTGTCATTGCCTTCGATCAAGGCACGATATGGATAACCGCGCCTGGACCAACGCCTAAGATAGCGATTATGAAACGCCGTCAGCGCGACGAGGTTTTCCACTTCTTGGAGGCAGCACACATCCGCGCCCGTCGCCGCCAAAGCCTGCGCGGTCAACGTACGATCATCTTCCGACAAGACGTTGAAGGCGCGATCGACCTCCTCCGCCTGTCCAGGGTCGGACACCGCCGTCAGCTTACGCGCAAGATTGGAGATGGGGTGCGCCGAGAAATCGCAGCGCATCATCAGATTCTCGCAGTTAAAAGTGGCGAGGGTAATCTGCGACATAAGCGCTAAGCCGTTTTCTCTTTGAATTTGCAGAGATCGTAGATCGCGCATTCTCCGCATTTCGGCTTTCGCGCGACGCAGACATAACGGCCATGCAGGATGAGCCAATGATGCGCGCCGCGCTTATATTCATCCGGCGTGACCGCCTCGAGCGCCTCTTCGACATGGTCCGGCGTCTTTCCGGGCGCGAGGCCTGTTCGATTCGACACGCGGAAGATATGCGTGTCCACCGCGATAGTCGGCTGACCGAAAGCCTCATTGAGCACGACATTCGCCGTTTTTCGGCCCACGCCAGGCAGCTTCACCAATTCGTCGCGCGTTCGCGGGACTTCGCCGTCAAAATCCTCAATCAGCATTTTTGAGAGGGCGACAACGTTCTTTGCTTTGTTGCGCCACAAACCGATCGTCTTGATATGCTCGGCCACCCCGGCTTCGCCCAGCGCCAGCATTTTGTCCGGCGCGTCGGCCGCAGCGAACAAACCCTTAGTCGCCTTGTTAACGCCGACATCTGTCGCTTGCGCAGAGAGCGCGACGGCGACGACCAATGTGTAGGGGTCATGAAAGTCGAGTTCGGTATGCGGGTCCGGGCGATCGCTCGCCAGTCTCGCGAACACTTCCGCCGCTTTCGCCTTGGAAAACCGCCGCGGCTTTTTGGGCTTCGATCTAGCTTGCCTTTCGGGGGCGGATGTCGGCGCGGAATTGGTCATGACGCGACCATATCGCTCGAATTCCCAGCGGCAAGCAGGAGCGAAACTGCGCCTGCGACGCGAAAGCGCAGCGCATGATGCAAATATCGGCCTAGTATTGTCGCAATGAGCACTGAAGCTGTTTATCTCGACGCCGTCCTGGCGCCCAATGCACCGCTGTCCCGGCGCGGTTTTGCTTGGGTGATGGCGACTTTCGGCGCGCTGAGCCTAACCGCCGGTCTCGCCTTTCTCCAGCTCGGATTTTTTCCGATCCTTGGGTTTTTCGGCCTCGACGTCCTCCTTGTTTGGCTGATTTTTCAGGCGAGCTTTCGCACGCAGCGCCAACGGACCTATGTGCGGGTCACCGCCGACAGTTTGGATCTGCGTCATGTCGACGGGCGCGGCCGCGAGACCAGCGCTCACTTGCCGTCCGGCTTCGCACGCGTGGAAATCGCCGAACCCGCGCCGCGCCGACCCGGCTTCATCAAGCTTGCCGCGTCGGGCAAAGCCTACAGCATAGGCAAATTTCTCACTGCAGAGGAGCGCCACGACTTCGCCGCCAGGTTGAAAGACGCCCTCGCCGAGGCGCGCAGAGAACGATTCTAAAGGTAAGCTAAGTCGTCCTTTCGCAAGAATACGATCTAAACACCAAGCCTAAAATGGCGCGGTCGGATATGGCCTTTTCCGATCCAGCAGCAAATCTGAACGCAATTCACCCAGTAGCCGCACTACGCGCTCGCACGGAATAAGCGACATCACAGCAAGAACCGGGTGGCGCCCTTTGGTCGCCGACGGCATGCTTTGAGGATGACAAATACGACCGTTACGACACTCTCGCTCTCAGAAAAGAGCCGCGCCTACACGCGCATGGCCGACGCCCTCTCCTATTTGGGAGACAATTGGCGCCGGCGCCCCAGCTTGGCGGACGCTGCGAAGGCCGCCGGCCTGTCCGAGGCCCACTTTCAACGCGAATTCACCCGTTGGGCGGGGATCAGCCCTAAGCAATATGCGAGCGCGTTCGCACACACAGCAGCTGGTGAAGCCTTACGAGCGGGCGAAACGGTCGAAGCTGCGGCGGATGCCGCGTCTGTTTCCGCGCCGTCGCGGCTGCACGATCTCTTCATCGCGCATGAGGCCCTGTCGCCAGGCGAAGCAAAATCCGGCGGCGACGGCGTGGCCATGACGATCGGACGTGCGCCGACCCCTTTTGGCGACGGCGTCTATCTGATCGCGCCGCGCGGCCTCTCAGGTCTGGGTTTTATCGATAGCGACGACGAGACCGGGGAGAATCTGGCGTTCCGCGATCTTACAGACCGGTATCCCGCCGCCGACATTCGGCGCGACGACAAAGAGGCTGAACGTTGGGCGGCGCATGTGTTTGAGACGAACGAGCCAACCCCTTTAGCGCTTTACGGCACGCCTTGGCGACGACAGGTATGGCGCGCATTGTTGGACATTCCGTCTGGACACACAGTCTCCTACGGCGAAATCGCCGACAAAGTCTGCACGCGAAAAGCGTCCCGCGCCGTCGGCGCAGCGATCGGCGCCAACCCTGTCTCCTGGCTTATTCCATGTCACCGCGCGATCTCTGCGGACGGGCGACTTAACGGCTATCATTGGGGCCTGGCGCGCAAACGCGTCATGCTGGCCTATGAAAGCGCCCTTGGCTTCGGCTAAAAGAGCTTCGTTTTTCTTTTTGCCGCACCGAAGGGTCTTTCAATGACCGCTCAAACTTGGATTATCTTTATACTCGTCGGATTGGTTGGCTGGGGGGGCCTTATCATGTGGCGCTTGTTCGCCGCGCGCCGCCATGCCGGTGAAATTTTTGACGCCCTCGCCAAGAAAGACAAATCAGTGCGCGAATTGGGCGAAGATGGGTTCCGCAACGCCTATATGCGGGCGCACGGCCCCCGCCCGGCGCTTTACGCGTTCGTCGCATCCATCGTAGCGCTCGCGCTCTTGCCGATCTTTTATAATATCGCCGCTTGGATCTGGCAGACAATTTGGATCGCCTCAGACCGGCCGGCGGATCTTGAGCAAGGCCTGATTCCCTGGACGCTCTATATGATGGTGATGATCATGGCGGGCTGGGCCGGCGTGGCCGGCGCGTTCGCGCGGCTGTATCACTGGAACCGGCCGCAAACCTTGGACGTTGAAGTGCAAAGAGAATTGGACGCCCGCACATAAGCAGCGTCGGACGCCCCACACTCGGGCGTGCGCCGTTTGCCTATAGTGCGCGTTGTGAATCATCTATTCAGCTTTCGAACCGTCGACCCCGCAACTAAAGATGCTCGAGCATCCGGTTTCGGTTTGCGATAGCACGCTCAAGGCGCGCCTCTGAGGCTTCCAGGTTCTTCTTAGGGTCCCGATAGAACGCCGTCATCTTCAAAGCGGCGAGCATCAATTTGTTGAGCAAACGTCCGCCCAACTTCATCGGCCGATCAAAATCGAACAGAAGAATGACGCGTTCTTGATCCGTCTCGTTCCAAACCTCATGTTCGTAAGTATCGTCAAAGACAAACACTTCACCGGGCTTCCAGGCGACGATTTCATTATCGATGCGAATGCGGCATTTGTCGTGCTCGTCAGGCACGATAAGGCCGATATGCGCACGCAGTATGCCTTTCGTGACGCCCTGATGCGCCGGGATATGATAGCCAGGCGACAAGATTGAGAACATTGCTGTTTGCAGATTGGGGATCGTATCCAGCAATTGCGCTGTGCGTGGAGCGATTTTGGTGTTTGTCTCTAGCCGCTTGCCGAAGCCATACAGGATGAATGTTCGCCAGTTTCGGCCCTTTGCAAGGCGGTATTGGTCAGGCGAGATGTCTTGGAAGCCGGGAATCACATCTCGATAAGCCAAGACGTCTTGGGCTTCTTTCAATATTGTCGGCCACTCGCTCTGGATGGCGCTCAGATGTTCAAAATACTTGTTTGGAATAACTGGAGTGTCGGGGACTTTTGATTGACGAGACTGATATCCGGCGACCCAGCGTATCAGTTTCTTACCGTTCTTTTTGATGAACGCGCGCCTCGGCTTCTTGAGGGTCGCCGGCTTTTGGACTGTTTCGGTGGATGCCATTGTGAGCTTACCAAGGCCCTTTCGTTTCGGGCATATAATCGCGCGCGAGTACCGAGCCGTCCACTATTTTGCGCGGCGTGGTTTGGAAATTCGTATGTCTGCAGCGCCAAAACGTGAATTCGCGCGCAGTCAGACAAGTTTCCCGGACCTAGCGCAATGATAGGTTGCGCGCGACAAGAAGAGGCCGAATTTAGATCCGGCAAGCGCTGGGTCTATGCCAGTTTGTGTCACTATCGGCGTTGACGATGAATTGTACGCCTGTTTTCGCCACCTAAGCAATCATCGCGGCCAGGTCGCTTCGCCAAGCTTCCCCTGTCCTTACAGCAAGTTGGCCCCTAAAAGTGCCAATCACCAAAACAAAACGGCGACAAACTGCTCCACAACTGATCACGGCGCAGACGAGGAAGTTTTTTTTTTGAAAAAAATGTGACATGAGGATGTCTGGACGTGAATTTGATCGTAGCAACGCGCCGTGAGACGACTGTTGGCGACAAGGGCAGATAATGCGAGTAAAAACCCCGAACGCTAACAGCATCGCGTTCAAATGCGGTGGGTTTGAGACCCTGTGCGAAGCGCTGGACTATGCCGCGAAGGGCGTAACTGGCCTAAATTTCTATTCCGTCCGTGGAGAGCTTGACTACGTGCTGACGTATTCGGAGCTCCGGGAGCGCGCGGTCGCCATGGCCGCGCGGCTAACAACCGAGACGGAACCGGGCGAGCTGATCGGCTTGGTGGCGGAAACGAGCCCCGATTTCGCCGTGATGTTTTTCGCCTGCCAGTACGCCGGCGTTTTACCCGTGCCAATTTCCGTGCCGGCGACGTTGGGCAGCAACGAGTTTTATAAAGACCAGCTAAAACGCATTTGTGAAACGGCCAATCTCCACTGCTTGCTCGCGCCCACCTCGATTTTGACCGTTGCGCAAGGCGCGCTTGAGGACACGAAAATTCAAGTCGGCAACCTTGATGGATCGGATCTTTCGCTCGCCGTCTCGGGGGTTCGTCCGTTCGCAGCCGACGGGATGTGCTATATCCAATTCTCGTCTGGAAGCACCAGCTCGCCAAAAGGCATTGTCGGCAGCCAGAAAAGCGTAACGACAAACTGCCTCGCCATTCAGCTCGGATTAGAAGCCAAAGCTGGGGACCGTATTTCCTCGTGGCTGCCGCTTTATCACGATATGGGACTGATTGGGCAATTTCTCGCCCCCCTGATGGCGCAATTGTCAGTCGATTACATTGACTCGCAATCGTTCGCGCGTCGGCCCTCGACATGGCTGAAATTGATCAGCGAAAACAAGGCGACGCATTCCTACAGCCCGAGTTTCGGTTATGAGATCAGCGCAAAGCGGTGGCGGGGCGGGGATCTGGATCTTTCAAGCTGGCGGGTCGCCGGGATTGGCGGCGACATGGTTCGCGAAGAGGCGCTCAGAAAATTCGCTGAAGCATTCGGGCCGCATGGATTTCGTGAGACGGCGTTCGTGCCAAGCTATGGTTTGGCGGAAGCCACTGTGGCGGTGTCCTTTAGCCCGCTTCACAAGGGTTTTCAGGTCGACACCATCGATTCCGACATTATGCGGTCTCGGCAAAAAGCCGTGCCGGCGGACCCGACGACGGAAGAGCGTAATCGGCGCGCATTGATCGCTTGCGGGCAATCGATCCCAGGGCATGAAATTAAAGTTTGCGATGACGACGGAGACGAAGTCGAAGACCGGGTGGTCGGCCGCATCATGTTTCGCGGCGATAGCGTCTCGCCAGGGGTGTTGGACGCCGAACATGGAATTCTTCCATTAACCGATGAAGAGGGTTGGCTGGACACGGGCGATCTTGGATATTGGCTAAACGGCCAGCTCGTCATTACCGGACGCCACAAAGACCTTATCCTGTGGAACGGGCGCAATATTTGGCCGCAAGACATTGAGTGGG
>JBCCMB010000139.1:0-7235 GCA_039026555.1 Pseudomonadota bacterium | reverse complement strand
CAAAACGCGCTCGACCAATCGGTGCACGCGGTCCGCATCAATCTCGTAATTCTGCAAGATCCGCAGCGGGTAGTCGCGACGCTCCATCTCCAATCGCGCCAACGCGCGCCAGGCGCCGCCAACCGCAAAGAAGGTGCGCGCGCCAATGGATAGTTCAGGAGCTCCGGTCAACGCCGAGTGAATAGCCCCCGCTACCTCGTTGGATCCCGGCGCACCGTACGTCTCGAGCGCCAAAGGGCCTAAGGGATAGGTTCGCCCGCCAACATAATAGCCGCCGGATAAGCCGGACAATTCCAAACTATACCCGCCCAAATCGCCGGCGATGCCGTCAGCATCCGGCCTGATCGCCAGCACGCCATAACCGGCGTAACGCGCTTCGTCTTCGCCGCTGAGGACGCGCAACGACAATCCCGTCTCCTCGCGCACGCGGGCGCAGAACGCAGCGCCGTCTTCGGCCTCGCGAACGGCGGCTGTCGCAAAAGCCGTCACGTCTTCGACATGCTGCGCGCGCGTGATCGCCTTAAACCGGAACAAGGCGCGCATGGCGGACTGCACCCCCTCGGGGTTAAGCCGCCCCGTTTCACCCAATCCCCGTCCGAGGCCCGCCAGAACTTTTTCGTTCAACCTTTGTTGTATGGAGCGGCCGACCACGTCGTAAACCACCAAACGCACCGAGTTCGATCCGACATCCACGACGCCGACGCGTTTAACATCCACGCCGTTGTTATGACGTTTCGCAACAGCGTCTGAGGCGGAGGCTCGAAACATCAAGCTAATCGACCGGCTTCAGCACAGGCGGCTGCTTCAGCTCCAGTGCGCTTCCACGACCGGAGAATGAGGGATTTTCCATAAAGTATTTGTGGCAATTGAAGCCATCCTCACCAACCTCATGCGCGATGCGCGTATAGACGCCATCCGGCCATAGCGCCCAGCTTTGAGCACGATCGTTCAAGTTTGCGATCATGATTTGATCCAGCACCTGCCGATGAACCGTGGGCGTTTCAACAGGCGTCATCGCTTCCACGCGACGTTCCAAGTTTCGAGGCATCCAATCAGCCGAGGATATGAAGATCTTAGCCTCATCGGACGGCAAACCATGGCCTGCGCCGAAACACACAATTCTCGAATGCTCTAGGAACCGGCCGACAATGCTCTTCACTTCGATGGTCTCCGACAAGCCGGCGACGCCTGGGCGCAAACAGCAAATGCCGCGAATCACCAATTGGATCGATACGCCCGCAGCGCTGGCGGCGTATAGCGCATCGATAATGTCCGGGTCCACCAGAGAATTAAGCTTGGCCCAAATCGCCGCAGGGCGACCCGCCTTCGCATGCTTGGCCTCCTCTGCAATCATGCGCAGGAGGTCCGGTTTCATCGCCAATGGAGACAAGGAGAGCTTCTCCAACTCCTCCGGCTCGGCGTATCCAGTGACGTAATTGAAGAGTTTCACCGCATCGCGGCCAAAGGCTGGGTCTGCGGTGAATAAGGATAGATCTGTGTATATCCGCGCCGTAATTGGGTGATAATTTCCGGTACCAAAATGGGTGTAAGTGCGCAACGCGCCCTGCTCTCTTCGGACGATCAAACTGACCTTGGCGTGGGTTTTGTACTCGATAAAGCCATAGACGACCTGCACGCCGGCGCGTTCCAAATCGCGCGCCCAGCGGAGGTTCGCCTCTTCATCGAAACGCGCTTTGATCTCGACCAACGCGGTGACGTTTTTGCCCGCCTCCGCCGCCTCGATCAGCGCCGCAATGATCGGCGAGTTTTTCGACGTTCGATAGAGGGTTTGCTTAATCGCGACCACGTCCGGATCGGCCGCAGCCTGCCGAACGAATTGCACCACCACGTCGAAGCTCTCATAGGGGTGATGAACCAGAATGTCCTTCTCGCGGATCGCCGCGAAGCAATCGCCATTGTGCTCGCGAATTCGTTCGGGGAAACGCGGCTCATAGGGCTTGTAAACATGCTGAGTGGCGCTGTCGTCGATCAGTTGAGATGTTTGGCCCAGCCCCAATATACCGTCGACCTCGACCACGTCCTGAGGTTCCGCATCCATCTCCTTCAGCAAGAAATCCCGTAAGTCTTGAGGGCCGCCGCCGTCCAGCTTGATCCGGACGATCCGCCCGCGTCTCCGACGGCGGAGCAAAATCTCAAACTCTCGGATCAAATCTTCGGCTTCTTCCTCGAGCTCTATATCGCTGTCGCGGATGACGCGAAACGCACAACGCCCCTCCAATTGACAGCCGGGAAACAAGGCGTCGAGGAAAAGCGGAATTGTGTTCTCCAGCGAGATATAGCGCCGTCCCGCCTCGCTCCGCGGTAATTCTATGAACCGTTCCACATGCGTCGGAATTGGAATCAACGCTTGCAGAGGCTCCGCTTCATCCTCACGTCTTAAAGACAAGCCTAAGGCAAAGCCTTGGTTGGGAATAAACGGAAATGGATGGGCGGGGTCGATCGCCAAGGGCGTCAGAACAGGGAAAACCCGCTCCATAAACACACCCTTCAGCCAAGCCGTCTCGTCGGCCGTCAGCTCCTCAGGATCTAAAACGGCGACGCCGTTTTCGCGCATCTCGTCGCGCAATGAGACCCATAAGCGTTGCTGTTCCTGCATCAATCGGCTCGCTTCCGCTGTGATGCGCTCAACCTGTTCTGCGGGCGTTAAGCCATCCTGGCTGCGTTGCGCGAACCCCGCGCGAACCTGCTCGCGCAAGCCAGCGACCCGAACCATAAAGAATTCGTCCAAATTATTCGCTGAGATCGACAAAAACCGAAGGCGCTCGAAGAGCGGATGCCGAAGATTGCTGGCCTCCTCCAACACCCGCGTGTTGAACGCCAGCCAGGACAATTCGCGATTGAAGAACCGCTCTGGCGATTTCGTAATCGCATCCGCTTGTTTTTTCGCCGATGTTTTTGGTTTTGGAGCGGTCTTTTTGGCGACTTGCGTCATGTATCTTCCCCAGGGATATCCCGTGTGACGAAACCCGCGCGGCCCAGTGCGTCAAGCGCCTTTCGCGCTACCGCGCGCGTTAACGCCTTTCCATCGGCGGCGGCCGCCAATTCGTCAACTAGGCGGGGAATAATGTCATAATCGGCGTCCAGTCGCTTCACGATGTAACGCGATGTTTCGGGCGGTAATTTCATGTAGCGATGCTTGCAGGCTGCGGTGAGCCGCAGGTCGAGGGTGATGTCGTCGGCCGGCCCCAAGCGGACGACGGGAATTGCCCCCAGGCGCGAACGTAGATCGCGAGGCTCCAGCGTCCATGACGCCGGCTCCGACACGCCCGTCAGCAAGAGCGGCGTGTTCTTGTCCCGGCAGAAATTGATCGCGGCAAGCAAATGTTCCCCGTTGGGGGACATGTCGGCGTCATCAATCGCTACGCCGGACTGTGATTTTGCGTGGACCTCGCGAATATCGGCCGCCGCCAATACGTCGCCGCTCGTCGCCCAAGCGCCGGACCGCACGCACCAATCATGCAACAACCGCGTTTTGCCGCTGGAGCCCCCACCGATCACGGCCAATTGTCCATCGGGCCAATTGCGCCATTGCGCCAACGCCGCCATAGCGGCTTCGGCGGCCGGCGTGCGCACCAGATCCGGACCGTTGGCGGCGCTATCGAATCCTAATGGGAGCTGGGCGGCTGTATCGCGGGACGATCCCCGCGTCATCTCACCCCGACCGCTTCAAGCGTCCAACCCAAATCGTCGGACAAGAAATTGACCCCGAGCGCGCGCAATTCGGCGGCCAACTGATCGGGACGGCCAGAATAAACGAAGCCGACATCCGCGCCGGAATTCGTCACTGAGCGGACGCGAAAATCGGTCACAAGACGAGACGCGCTCAGCGCGCTCTTGATCGCCACCCATTCGCGTAGCGAAGAGAATGTCGCGACGGCGTCAATGCCGGTTTTATCCCCGCCGCGAACCGTCGTCCGGCGTTTCCAGTCGCCACGGAGATAAGCCAGCGTTCCTGGCGCGGCTTCTTCCAAACTTGCATACGGACCGGCCCGGCCGAGGCGCGACACTTGGCCGTCGGGGCGCAATTCCGTGATCCGCACATAGATGGCGCCGTTTTGAATCTCGGCCCGCGCCAACACCGCACGCGTGGCGTTCAGCGTCTCCGCTTCGAGCATAAACTCGTCCCATGTGGAACTTGAATCATAAACGCCATAGCCAAGCCCAAATGGGATTAACCCATGATCCGTTTCCAATCCCGACCATGCGCCAATCCATGAGACCACATCCGCGCCGGGCCCTGCGATCGGCGCCAAAACCGCCTTTGCGGCCGCCGATTCGGTGTAGGGCAGATCCAAGGCCTGGAGATATCCGCGCACAGCGGCGGGATCGAACTTCACAGACAAAATGCCGAAATAACGCGTTCCTGAGCGTTTTTGTTCTTGAACATCCACCGCAGCGGCCAACCGCGCCGCGGTGACGCCGTCGACCTGCACACCGCCAATCCGCGCCCGATCTTCAGCGAAAGTGAGGCGCGATACCAATTGCCGCGCGGCGACTAAACGGGCTTCGGCGAAGGCCTGACGCTGGGCTTCAACGCTGTTTTCGGCTGAAACATCGACTTCGATGTCCGTCACCAAAAACACGTCAGCGCGCGCTGAAGGCGAAAGCGTCGAAGCGAAACCCAAGATAAAAGCGAAAAAGAGGAATCGAATAAAACTACGCATGGAGCGACATTATCAGCGCTGCGCGCGCTCTGAAAGCGGGAAACCCATTGGCGGAACCACAACGGGCGTGCTAATCGCGCGGCCCATGGCTGATCCAGACGACAAACCCCTCACCTATCGCGACGCTGGCGTCGATATCGACGCGGGTGACGCACTGGTCCACCGTATCAAACCCTTAGCGGCGGCGACGAAGCGCGCGGGCGCCGACGCAGCGCTGGGCGGATTTGGCGGCGTGTTCGACCTCAAAGCAGCAGGTTTCAAGGATCCGGTCTTGGTCTCCGGCACGGACGGAGTGGGCACCAAACTCAAGCTCGCCTTCGAAACCGGAAAACATAACACAATCGGCCAAGATCTGGTGGCCATGTGCGTCAACGATGTTTTGGCCCAGGGCGCCGAGCCTCTGTTCTTCTTGGACTATTTCGCCACAGGCGCGCTGGACACCGACACCGCCGCCGATGTGGTGCGAGGCATCGCTGATGGCTGCACACTCTCGGGCTGCGCGCTAATTGGCGGCGAAACGGCGGAAATGCCCGGCATGTATGCGGACGGGCATTATGATTTGGCGGGGTTCGTCGTCGGCGCGGCGGAACGCGGTCAGCTTCTGCCGCAGACCGGTCAGATGCGCTCCGGCGACGTTCTGATCGCGCTTGGCTCCTCAGGTCCGCATTCCAACGGCTATTCCTTGATCCGACGTATCGTCGACCGTTCGGGGCTGTCGCTTAGCAGTAAAGCGCCCTTTGCCGACACCAGCCTCGGCGAAGCGTTGCTGACGCCAACGCGTATTTATGTGGAGCCGCTGAAACCGTTGTTGGCGGACGGCCTGATCAAAGGGCTCGCCCACATCACGGGCGGCGGCCTAACGGAAAATGTTCCGCGCATGTGCCCGAAATTCCTCACGCCGAACATCGATCATAGCGCTTACGCCTCACCGCCGGTGTTCAACTGGCTGCAAGACGTCGGCGGCGTGGAAGACGCTGAAATGCGCCGCACCTTTAATATGGGCGTCGGCATGGTCGCGGCGATTGCGCCCAACGACGTCGAAGAAGTTCAGACGCGGCTCAAATCAGAGCGTTACGCAACCGATGGCGTGGTCATTGGGTCGCTCGTCGCCTCATGACTCGAAAGCGCCTCGCCATTCTAATCTCCGGGCGCGGATCTAATATGGACGCCTTGCTGCAAGCGGCGCGCGCGCCTGATTATCCCGCTGAGCCCCGCCTAGTTATCGCCAATCGTCCGGATGCGAAGGGCATTGAGACGGCGAAATCAGCGGGCGTCGATACCCGTGTGATCGACCACAAAGCCTATGACAGCCGCGAAGCGTTTGAGGCCGAAATTCATAAAGCGCTGACAGACGCGGATATCGAATTGGTCGCGTTGGCGGGGTTTATGCGCGTGCTCACGCCTTGGCTTGTGGAAAGATGGGCGGGACGTCTGATTAATATTCATCCGGCGATCTTGCCGAGTTTTCCGGGCCTCAATACGCATCAACGCGCGCTGGATGCGGGCGCGAAACTGCACGGCTGCACGGTGCACTTCGTCACACCTGGCGTCGACGAAGGACCCGCCATAGGACAGGCCGCCGTCGAAGTCCGCGCGAATGACACCGCCGAGACGCTCGCACAACGCGTTCTCGCAGCGGAGCACATCTTGTATCCCTTGTGCTTGGCGGCGCTGGCGCGCGGCGATGATGCGATCAGCGCGCGGCTGCTACCGTCCGAAGACGGGCCTGTTTTGATCAACGCGCCGCTTTAGTGGCGAAACGTCGCGTCGCAAGCCTGGACGATGCATCTTGCGACACTCGGCAAACCCAAGCAAACAAAGACAAGCTCCGCATTTCTGGATGTAAGAACGCTTATGCCGACCGCGCCTGGCGCCAATGGACCGCGCCCCGCTCTTTTTTTGGATCGCGACGGCGTCATAAACGTCGACCATGGCTATGTCTCGAAGATCGAGCATTTCGAATGGATCGACGGCGCCGCCAAGACGATCGCCGCGTTCAATGCGCGGAATTGGTGGGTGTTTTTGGTGACCAATCAATCCGGTATTGCGCGCGGTTATTATACCGAAGACGAGATGCACGCTTTGCATGATTGGATGCAGCAGCGCTTGACGGAGAACAACGCCCAGATCGACCGCATCTATTACTGTCCCTATCACGTCGACGGTGAGATCGCGCGCTATCGCAAGGACAGTTACGACCGGAAACCAAAACCGGGCATGCTGATCCAAGCGATGACGGATTTTCCGGTCGACAAAACGCGATCTTTTATGATTGGCGACAAACAAAAAGACGTCGACGCCGCCAAGGCCGCCGGCGTCGCCGGCTTTCTGTTTCGCGGCGGAGATCTGTCGACATTCGCCGAATGGGCCCTCGCCGATATGGAGGGCGGCCGCTAGGCGGACTTAGCCGACGATTTCGTCCAACGCGAAGAAGAATGCGATTTCACGTTCGGCGCTTGTTTCGCTGTCGGACCCATGGACGGAGTTTTCACCGATTGAGGCCGCGTAAAGCTTGCGCACAGTGCCTTCGGCCGCTTCCGCCGGGTTGGT
>JBCCMB010000138.1:0-7255 GCA_039026555.1 Pseudomonadota bacterium | reverse complement strand
GGCCTGACGAAGACCTGCGAGACCCACCGCCGGCTCAGGAAACATCGCGACGGCGCCCAATCGGAACACAGCGAGCAATTTTTCATACAATCCCACTGAGACGCCCTGTGCGATGAGCACAATATCGCCAGCGCCAATACCTGCTTGTCGCATCTCCGCCGCTCGGCCCGCCGACGCTTTGGCCAAATCCGCATAGGTGAAGACGCGCTCGTCGCCCGTGATGATCGCCGCAGCGTTGGGACGTTGCTCGACATGGGTCAGAAACGTCTCAACAAGGTTCACAGCATCTTCCCCCAAAGCGCATACCGACGGAACACGCCGCCGCCCGTATTCGCGCTGTGTGACGCAGACAGATTATCGGCGTGCATCAAAGCGTGGATGACGTTCGTAAAACCCTTGTCTCGCACGCGTTCGTGAAAGGCGTTGGCCAGCATGGAGCCGACTCCCTTCGCCGCCGAGGCGTAAGTTTTTAAAATCGCCGTCTTGGTCTCCGGTCCCTCCGCAAAATTGGGGATCCCAAATAAGAAGCCCTTTAGCCGGCCTTCCTCGTCTTCCGCGAGAAAGACTAGGTCCGGATCGACAAAACCTTTGACCGGCGCATAGCTGGCCAAAAACGCGTCGCGTTCGATAGGTTTGTAGAACGCGTTTTGCGCGAAGGTTTCAAGCGACAGATCAAAAATGCGGGTCAGCTCCGTTTCGAAGGCATTAAGATCCAGATTGCGCAGTTTGACGCCCGGCGCCGGTGGCGTCTCGCTTAGCGGACTAGCTGCGGGTCGGTCGGCGGAAATGTATCGACCGACAATCTCGAATTCGGCCCTATTGAACGCGTCCGGATAATGATCGGGGTTTCGAGGCTCCATCAAGAAGGGCGGCCGCCCATCGCTTTCGACCACCAGACGATGGGCGCCCCAAGTATCGCCATCCATCGGACCAAGCACCGCGTCGAAGCCTTCCTCGCGCAGGCGCAACGTCGTCTCGATCAGGGCCGCCGATCCCGCCTCCGCCGTTTCGCAGCAAAACCCGCCGACGGCCGCTGTTTTTCGGCCCCATAGCTCGGGCGCGTTACGCCAAACCGAGACTTGCGCGTCGTCGAACGTCCAAATGTCTGCGGTCTCGCTCACACTCGCCTCCTCATGGGGAAACCGGCAGGGCGATTAAACCGACGCCCGCGCTCGCACCACCCAAAATCACCCAGGGCCGACGAAACGCCTCACGGCGAAAAACCCATCCCACGGCGACCACTGACACCACACCCAGCGCGCCGATGGCGAAAAACGCAAGCGCAGCGGAGCTGGCGTCCTCCATTATCACCACCCGAACCGACATGGCCGCCAACGCCGCGAGGGTCGCGCCGGCGACCCATCCCACGCCCGCGCCAAATCGCGCGACGATACCCGCCGCCAAACACGCAAAGGCCAGATTGAAGCTGTAGATCGTATCCACCCGCCAGATATTGCTGACAATGAAGAAGATGAGGGCGATCGACACGACCACAACGATCAGATTAAGCGCGTCATGCTCCGGCCGGTCGGGCTTAAGATAGCGCGCACAGAAGGCGTAAGCGATGACGGCCGCCGCCGGCGTGATCAAACTCTCCACGCCGGAAAACAAAGCGATCATGAAGAACAAGGTCGCAAGCGACGCCGCAGCATGTCGGAACTCACGTCTATGGCGCGTCAAATCCAAAAGAACCAAAAGCGCGGCGAGGAAGAGCATGGCCGACGCCACTAAAATTACGGGGCCGGAATAGCTCAAATTCGCCAGCAGAAAGTAAAGCCCAAGCGGAATGAAAAGATTGTCCAACCCGCGCCAACTCGCCGCTTCCAAAATCGCGCCGAACGCGGCGGTGATAAAGGAGACTAAGATCACTTCGACGCGGCCGACATCGGTGAACGCCAAGAACACCATCATCGACACAAGCCACGCTGTAACGACGAAAACGCCCACGCCTTCCCAAGATTTGATTCCGTCTTCGACTTGGAAGGTTTTTCGCCCATAGGCGGATCCGACGAGCGCGCTCGCGGCGTCGCACAGCGTCAGGATAAGGATCGGCAGAATGTACAAGACCGGGCCCAAAGGCGGATCGCCACGTTCGGTCACCGTGATGTAGTGGCCTTTCTGCAGCCAAAAGAGGAGCGCCACCGACACGGCGAAAAGCGCTTCGCCATAGGAGACGCGCTCCACCGCATGCAAACCCTCACCCAGGCTTTGGCGCATACGCCCACGCGCCAACGCAAATACGCCGAGCGCCAGGGCGCAGGTCGCGCCGACCTCCCACGCGTGGTCGAACACCCACGGAAAGATCAGGCAATAAAGACCAAGCGAGATATGGACAGCTTTCCGACCGATTTCAGGACGCCAATTCACCGCCTTGGCAAGGCGCGACACGCCCCACAAAACTACGACCAAAAGCGCGACCGATCCGAAGATTTTCGCCGCGCTTAATGCCGAGGCGTCGCTCACGTCACCTGCTCCACGATGAAGTCCTGGTAGAAGAAGGCCTTATCCTGCGGCTTTAGCTCATCTTCTAATTCCTGAAGCGTCACTACCTGATCCGACAGCGCATCCGGAACGCGGCGGGGCGCCATCATATTCCAATAGGCGATCCGCGCGCCGGGGTTCGCCGCCGCCAACACGGTGCAATACGCATCCTCATGCGCGCTCGGCGACATGTATTCGAAAATGTCTGAGAGGTTGAACGCATCCGCTTTCACGCCTTCGCCGGCGAGCGTTTCAACGGTGCATTCGCGGATCTCAAGGCGATCCAGATTGTCTCGGATGACGTCGAAATGCTCGCCGCGGAGGGCGCGCGGCAGGGTGGACCCGTGGCGTCCCTTTAAGATCCAACGCAGATAGGGGTTCGCTGCCGGGTCTTGATCCACCAAGGCGCGGCGCGTGAGGCCCGCCACCTGGTCGGACAAACTGCCCGAAGCGTGATCGAAAAACGCGGGGTCGCGCCCCAGCCGTCCCATCACGGTGCGGGAAAAGAACGCTTTCAACATCCAGCGCCAGCGCCAGGAATTCCACTCCTTCTGATAAAAAGTGATGCGCCCTTCCGGCGGTTTAGGTTCGGTGAGCCGTCCAATGCGTTGGCGGCCATGGACGAGGGGCAGGATCCGCGTGCGGAAGATCCGAAAATAACGCTCAAACTTGCCCACGCCGCCAAGGCCATGCGCGGCGACTTCCTGCTTCAGCGACGCCCAAAACGCTTGATCGTCTTCTGAAACATGGCGCGCGACTTTATCAAAGAGTTCGCCGCGGCGATCCGAGGCCCGCGAGCCCATCAATTGTAAGAACTCGGTATGCGACAAATGCTCGTAGGCTGCCACGCGCAATCGCAAGCACGCCAATTGCGTCGGGTTTAAGTCAACCGCGATGACTTTCTTGGGCCCCTCCGCCAACAAAGCCAAAGCGTTGTCGCCAGCCGAAGCAATGGAGACGACCGTGTCGGACGGTTTGGGCTTTAGCGCCGCGACCAAAATGTCGGCGTCCTCCCACACCTGCGCATAACGGATGTAGTCAAACTTCGCGCGCGCCGCGATATCGGTTTGCGCCATTGCTGACGCGGCCGTCGACGTATCAGTCATTCGCCGCGTCCGTCTCTTCCAATTTGACGACTTCTCCGGTCCCGCCGTCCAAGCGCACCAAATCGCCCGTCTTCAACCATTGCGTCGCGCCTTTCAGCGCCACAACGCACGGTACGCCCATTTCTCGCGCGACAATGGCCGAGTGCGACAGCAAAGAGCCGCGTTCGGCGATGACGCCCGCCGCATTCGCAAAGACCGCGATCCAGCCCGGATCCGTGTGACGCGCCACCAAAATCTCGCCGGGCGATAAGGCTTCCCGGCGCGGATCCGTCACGACACGGACCTTTGCGGTGACGACGCCTTGGCAACACGCCAATCCGGTTGCGGACGCGCCCGTTTCCACCAGAACGCCCTTGGCGGCCTTGGCGTCGGCGACGCCGATCAGATGAGCCCCGTGCACCTCCATACGTTCCGGCGGATCTGGGCGTTTATAGGCGGCTTCCATCTCGTTGTGCCGAAGCGAGGCGAGCGCTTTAAGGTCCTGCGTCACGCCGGCGCCTTCGACCGCGCCTAACACCTCGTCGACCGTGAGGTAGAACACGTCGCGTGCATCGTTCAGCACGTCCGCGCTTTCCAACCGCCGCCCTAAAGCCAAGAAAATCCTTCGGACACGTCCGAATAGGCGCGTCCGCTCAAAACGCAGATTTTCGCGATCTCGCACCCGGGCCTTCGCCCACGTCATCAGCCATCTCGCCAGACGTCCACGGACGGGACGACCTTCAAACAAATCCTCTGTATCGACACCCTGCGACCAAACGGGCTTACGCCCGCCCGGTGTTTGTTCGACGGCTCTGGCCGCTGCGCCGACCGCTTTCAATAAGGGCGTAGGATCATCATGCAGGGTCAAGCTTTCCAACTTCAGTTCCTGCGCGCATCGATCGCCGAATTTGCCGATATAACGCTCAAACGCGGCCTCCAAAGCGTCGTTCTGGGACAACGCTGCGACGTTGCCCGCCAGCAGGGGCGCGATGACAGCCGGCGTTTCCGCAGCCAGCGCGCCCATCTCCCTAATCAGTCGGGCCGGTTCGGCCGAGATAATATCTCCCTGCCCGATCAGCATGTCCGCATGACGTTTTAATCCGGGATCGCCCGCCCAGCGCTCCATCGCCTTGCGCGAGGCGCCGAAGGCGATCATGCAGAGAAAATCATTGATCAGGGGCGCATCCCAGCGCGCCAGCAAGGCTTGCTCCAGCCTGCGATACTCCGCGGCCAATTCGCTCGCCGGCATCGCGTCGATCTCGGCGTTGGATTTGGCGAGCGCGGCGTTCAAGCGATCGTAAAACCTCGTCATCGTGCGCTTCAGAATGATGTCATGCCAGATGAGCCCTAACGCAACGCGTCCCAATCGGATCTGATCCCAGATTTTGGCGAGACCCGACCGGCTTTCCGGCGCGACCTTTTGGGCCAACTCGTCGGGGAGCTTTTCATCAACGCCCATCATGCCTTCCATGAAGGCGCGATTGGCTTTGAAACCAGGGAACAAAGCGAGGGCGCGGTACCAATTGAGCAGATTGTAATAGACCCGCCCGTCAATGCGCCCGAGCATGTTTTCAAACACGGCGCGATTGTCGTTCAACGCGCGCTTGGGCACCCCCATTAATTGAGAAAAGGCGGTGTAGACATGGGCGTAAACATAACGCGCGAACGAAAACGTCAGCGGCGAGACAACCCCTGGATAACTTTCAACAATATTGGAATTGTCCCAGATCGTGACGGCGTCGTCTCTGACGCGTCGGCGCTCTTTCTTCGACGCTGTATCAGCCACAGGCTCTTTCGCGGGGGTGCTCTGTGACGCGACGCCCGACGATGGCGGAAGCGTGGTGATAGGGCGAGATTGCAGCAAGAAGAGCCGATCGCCCTGAAAGGCCCATTCCACATCTTGAGGGCTTCGAAAATGCATCGCCGCGCGGCGCGCCAAATCCGCCACGGCCGCCACGTCGGCGCCCGACAAAACGCGGCCCGCGCCGGCGAGTGTGAATTTGGTGGTGACGCCGTCGGTGTCGACCCAATACTGATCGCCGTCGACATCTCCCGACACCAATTGGTCCGCTAACCCCTCAACTGCGCTGATCACCGCCGTGTCTCTATCGCCCGTTAAGGGATCGGCGGAAAAGGTCACGCCCGCGGCCCGCGCCTGCACCATCTTCTGAACGATCACGGCGGGCGGCTGCGGCGCATCAGACAATCCCTTGGCCCGGCGATAATCCGCCAGCGTGTCCGAAAAGCCAGACCGCCAAACGCGATGCGCCACTTCCGGAACGTCGGCGAGATCGACGTTCAGTTCTGTATCGAATTGGCCCGCATGAGCCGCCGCGATCCCATCTTCTTCACGTCCAGATGATCGCACAGCGAAGGGGCCCGTTCCCATCGTTTCCAAGCGGTCAACCAGCATCGCTTGCGCCGTTTCGTCCATACCCGTGTCGTCGAACGCGTCCGCTGAGATCACAACAAAAGGCGGAATGTCGAATTTATCGCCCAGCAGCGCCAAAGCCGCCGCTTTGCCGCCAGCGCGTTCGGGTTTGGTGCGCGCCGCGCCTTCGACGAGCAGACCGCTCGGCGGCGTTCCCGTCGCGGTTTTTGCGCCGCTCAGCTCAGCCATAAAAGCTCTCCCATTGGCAACACGCCCAGAGCCAAATAATTCAACGCGACAAAACTGCCGGCGGCCGTTTCGATACGCCCGGCTGTTTTAGGCGTCGGCGCAAGCGCATAGGACGCGGCCGTCCAAGCCGCATAGACAGCTGCGATGACCAAAAACGTTAAATAATGCAGGGGCGCGGCAGAGTGCAAATTCACCACCACGGACAACACAAACCCGATCCAGATAATCGCGACAAGCACCCATCCCGCGCGGCGCGCACCCCAGAGTTTTGAGTAAGTCTCGACCCCCTCGCGTTCCATCTCCGGCGCCCACGATTTCCGCCCGATCTCCAGCGCGGCGCCGTTGACGAAGGATAGCGCCAAAAAGGCCCCAAGCGGCAAAGCGAACTCTGTCGGCTTGCCGCCCGCCGGAAGCCAATCTGTCGCGGTTGCGTAAAGATCGATCAGCGGCATCACCGCCATGTGCGACACCATGTAAGCGATTGGCCGCGCCTGCAGCCAGATTGGAACAAAGAACTCTACGGTCATCAGCGCCATCCACCCCCAAACGGCGATGAGCAAAAGCATTAGCGGCGGATGCAAAGTCCAAGTCAGCACGATTTGAAGCACGGCTGCGCCATACGCCAATCTACGTAGCTCGACGAGGCTGATCAGCCCGCGCGGCACGGCGCGTTCGGGTCGAAATAGCGCATCCTCGTCGAAATCCTTGTGCTCGTCGGACACGCGCAGCTGGAAGAACAACAAAAACAAGACGACAATCGCAACGATCACCGCATGCACGCTGGGACCGGCCTCGGCGCCGCGCATCATGGCGGACAGACACGCCGCCGACGCGCCGAACGCTGCGATAACAACGCCATGCTTCACGACCGGAAAACGTTCGCTGAAATAGATGGCGAGGCGCTTTAAAAAAGGCGCGGCTTGTTCGTTTGAGATCGGCTCGTTCAAGACTTGCCCCGCGCCAGTCCCTGGTGCGCTCGTGCGAAATGATGCGCGCACAAAGCGCCCACAATCGACAATTCACCGGCCAAGCCGGTTGCTGCGATCACCTCCGCCAAAGCCCGCGCCTT
>JBCCMB010000137.1:0-7336 GCA_039026555.1 Pseudomonadota bacterium | reverse complement strand
CCGCCTGAATCCATAATGCCCGCCACGCGCTGACCCAGTTCGGAGCCCGACGTCCGCGCCGCGCGAAGCATGTCGCCAGTGGACAATTGAATAAAGCCGCGTTGGGCGACCAGGCGTTTGGCTTGCGTTCCTTTGCCCGCCGCCGGCGGTCCAAACAGAATTAGGTTCATCGTTTACGACCCCCGAGCCGTGAGCGTTTGATCATGCCCTCATACTGGTGCGCGATGAGGTGCGACTGTATCTGCGCCACAGTGTCCATCGTAACCGAGACCACAATCAAGAGCGAGGTTCCGCCGATATAAACAGGAATGCCGGAGTAATTCGCCTTAATGATCTCAGGCATCAAACACACTATCGTCAGATAACCCGCGCCGATCACAGTAAGTCGCGTGAGAACATAGTCCAGATGCTCCGCCGTTCGCTTTCCGGGACGGTAGCCTGGGATAAACCCGCCATATTTTCTGAGATTGTCCGCCGTGTCCTCGGGGTTGAACACGATGGACGTATAGAAAAAGCAGAAGAAGATGATCATAGCGCCGTAAAGCACGATGAAGAGCGGCTGGCCTGGGCCAAGCGTCGCTGCGAGCGCGCGCATGCTTTCGCCCCACCAACCTTCGCCGCCGCCGCCCGCCGCCGCAAAGCCCGCCATCGTCGTCGGCAGCAATAGCAAAGAGGATGCGAAGATCGGCGGTATGACGCCCGCCGTGTTCAGCTTGAGCGGTAGGAAAGAGCTCTCCCCTCCCATCATACGATTGCCCTGTTGGCGCTTGGGGTATTGGATCAGCAAGCGGCGCTGCGAGCGCTCCATAAAGACGATGAACACGATGACGGCGATTGAGAGCGCCACTATGCCGATGAATGTCGGCAAGCCCAACGTACCCTCGCGCGTTTGCGACAGCGAGTTGATGGCGACGCGCGGCAATTCGGCGACGATGCCCGCAAAAATGATCAGTGAGATGCCGTTGCCCACGCCACGCGCTGTGATCTGTTCGCCCAACCACATCAAGAAGACCGTGCCGCCCACCAGGGTGATCACAGTCGAGGCTTGGAAGAACCAACCGGGTTCCACCGCGATGGCCCTCCCCGTCTCAGGGTCCACAGTCCCAAGCGCGACCGAGATCCCATAGGCCTGCGCAATCGCCAGGAGAACCGTGAGATAGCGCGTATATTGGTTAATCTGCTTACGGCCGCTTTCGCCCTCTTTCTTCAAACGCTCCAGCGTTGGCGAGGCGGACGTCATCAATTGGATGATAATGGACGCCGAAATATACGGCATCACATTGAGCGCGAAGATCGCCATACGTTCCACGGCGCCGCCCGACAGCATGTTGACCATGCCGAGAATGCCTTGCGACTGGCCCCCGAAAGCGCTCGCATATTGCGTCGGATCAACGCCCGGGATCGGGATGTAAGTGCCGAGGCGATAAACCACCAATGCGCCGAGGGTAAACCAGATGCGCGCCTGCAACTCTTTGGCTTTGCCAAAGGTCGACAGATTGATGTTCTTCGCGAGTTGTTCTGCGGCCGAGGCCATATGCGCCCGCTCCCCTTAGCGCGCCGGGCACGCCGCCGCGCAAGATAACGCGGGGGAGCGTGCGGCGCGAACGCTTCTAACCTTCAAGGCGCGCGGTCGACGCCAAGATCAAAAGCTACTCGGCCGCCTCAACAGCCGCCGTCACCGTCACTTTGCCGCCAGCCTTCTCAACCGCCTCGATCGCAGCTTTCGAAGCGCCGGAGACAACCAGCTCTACTTTGGTCTTGATATCGCCCTTTGCAAGAAGGCGCACGCCGTCCTTTGCACGCCGCAATACGCCGGACGCCACCAAAGCGGCCTCGTCGATCGGCTGTTTCGCGTCCAATTTCCCCTCGGACAACGCCTTTTCGATACGGCCGGTATTGATCCACGCATAGGTTTTGCGGTTTGGCTTGTTAAAGCCGCGCTTCGGAAGGCGCATTTGGATCGGCATTTGGCCGCCCTCAAAGCCTTTGATGGCGACGCCCGAACGGGATTTTTGGCCTTTAACGCCGCGCCCGCCGGTCTTGCCCTTGCCGGATCCGACCCCGCGGCCGACCCGCATACGGCCCTTCGTGGCGCCGTCCTTGTCGGAGATTTCGTTGAGTTTCATCGTTTCGTCCTCAAGCTCTGACGCATGTGCGCTCAGGCCGTCTCCTCAATCACTTCCACCAAATGCGCGACCTTATTGATCATGCCGCGCACCGCAGGGGTGTCTTCTAATTCTCTTTCCCGGCCGATCTTATTCAAGCCGAGACCGACCAATGTTGCGCGTTGGCGATCATTCCGGCGAATAGGGCTGCCGGTTTGACGGACGCGAACGGTTTTTGCACTCGCCATGTGACGTGTCTCCGGTCTTCTAAGCGCCTATTGCGCGATCTCTGCGACGCCAGCGCCGTCCGTGCGGCGGCCGACGATGTCTTGCACTTTCAAACCACGCTTCGATGCGATCTGACGTGGGCTGGCTTGGCCCTTCAGCGCCTCGACCGTGGCGCGAACCATGTTGTAAGGGTTTGAAGACCCAATGGATTTCGCCACAACATCCTGAACGCCCAAAACTTCCAACACCGCGCGCATCGGACCGCCGGCGATGACGCCTGTACCAGCCGGCGCGGCGCGCATCACAACCTTGCCAGCACCCCAACGGCCTTTGCCGTCATGGTGCAGCGTGCGGCCTTCGCGAAGCGGAACGCGGATCATTTTCTTTTTGGCTTCTTCGGTCGCCTTGCGGATGGCTTCCGGCACTTCGCGCGCCTTACCGTGACCAAAACCGACGCGGCCCTTTTGGTCGCCCACAACAACGAGCGCTGCGAACCCGAAATTCTTGCCGCCCTTCACAACTTTAGCGACCCGGTTGATCGCAACCAGCTTGTCGACCAATTCGGACTGCTCTTCTTCGCGATCCCGATCGCGTCCGCGCCGTCCGCGCCCGCCGCCTCGTCTGTCTTCCGCCATGACCTAACCCTTAGAAATTGAGGCCGCCCTCACGGGCGGCGTCCGCCAGGGCTTTCACCCGGCCATGATAAATGAAGCCGCCACGGTCGAACACGACTTCGGTGACGCCCGCTTTTTTGGCGCGTTCCGCAATCAGCTTGCCGACTTCCGCCGCCAATTCCGATTTCGTGCCCTTGCCGCTGAAATCCTTGTCCAGCGTCGACGCCGCCGCCAGGGTCACGCCCTGAGCGTCGTCGATGACTTGCACCGAGATGTTCTTCGACGAGCGGTTGACTGACAGCCGAGGCTTGCCGGCCGCCACTCTCCGTAAATGGCTGCGCACCCGTTGGGCGCGTCTTTGACGTTTATCGCGCGAGCTCAACATGGCTTACTTCTTCTTACCTTCTTTGCGGCGGACTTGTTCGCCGGCATAGCGCACGCCCTTGCCCTTATAAGGCTCCGGCGGACGATAGCGGCGAATTTCCGCGGCGACTTGACCGACGACCTGCTTATCGGCGCCGGCGATTTTGATTTCTGTCGGTTTCGGCGTGGTGATGGTCACGCCGTCCGGCACTTTGTGCAGCACGGGGTGGGAAAAGCCCAGATTGAGCTCCAATTCCTTGCCCTTCATCGCCGCGCGATATCCGACGCCGACCAATTCCAGGTCTTTTTCAAACCCTTTGGTGACGCCGTCCATCATGTTTTGAACGCAGGCGCGCACCGTGCCCCACATCGCTTTGGACCGACGGTCATTCTCGTCGCGCGGAGCCACGGAGACTTCATTGTTTTCGAACTTCACGATCACGTCGTCCGTGAGCGGCAGTCCGAGTTCGCCTTTCGGGCCTTTAATCGCGATCGCCGCTTCCGTAAGGGTCACATTGACCCCGCTCGGCGCAGCTACAGGCATTTTTCCAAGACGCGACATGATTATGACACCTGACAGAGGATTTCGCCGCCGACATTTTCTTCGCGCGCGACATTGTCCGACATCACACCCTTGGGCGTGGAGAGGATGGAAATGCCCAGACCGTTCCGCACGAGCGGAATGTCTTTCACCGCGGAGTAAACGCGACGACCGGGCTTAGAGACGCGGCGAACCGTCGAAATAACCGGCGATCCGTCGTAATATTTCAGCTCAATCTCAATATTCTTGTGACCGTCTTTTTCCACTTCCGTGAAACCGCGAATATAGCCTTCCGCCTGGAGTACTTCCAGAACGCGAGCACGCAGCTTCGACGCCGGGGTCGCCACGGTCGGCCGCCCACGCATTTGCGCGTTGCGGATACGAGTCAACATATCACCGAGGGGATCGTTTAAGTTCATGACGTCTCCTCTCTTACCAGCTCGATTTCACGAGGCCCGGGATGAAACCCGCGCCGCCAAGTTCACGTAGCGCAATCCGCGACATGCGCAGCTTGCGATAATATCCGCGCGGCCGGCCGGTGATCTCGCAACGATTGCGAACCCGGTTGGGAGCCGAATTGCGCGGCAGTTTGGCCAGCTTGAGGCGCGCGTCAAAACGCTCCTCAAGCGGCAAATCATCGTTCAGAGCGATCGCTTTGAGCTCGGCGCGCTTCGCCGCGTACCGTTCGGCCATGCGCTGACGCTTCAAATTCTTTTCGATTGCGCTTTTCTTCGCCATCTTCTCGTTCTCCCGCGCGCCTAGTTTCTGAAGGGAAAGCCGAACTCCGTTAGGAGCGCCTTCGCCTCTTCATTCGTGGGCGCCGTGGTGCACACGATAATGTCCATGCCCCAGATCTGATCGACCTGGTCGTAATTGATTTCGGGGAACACGATGTGCTCCTTCACGCCCATTGCGTAATTGCCGGAGCCGTCAAAACTCTTGCCGTTCAGGCCGCGGAAATCCTTCACGCGCGGCAATGCGATCGTCGTCAAACGGTCGACGAATTCATACATCCGCTCGCGTCGCAGGGTGACTTTCGCACCCACCGTCATGCCTTCACGCAGCTTAAATCCGGCGATGGATTTGCGCGCCTTGGTCTCGATCGGCTTTTGACCCGCAATCGCGGTGAGATCAGCAATGGCTGACTTCACCTTCTTTGAATCCGCGACGGCTTCGCCAATCCCCATATTGAGGACGATTTTGTCGAGCTTGGGCACCTGCATCTCATTGGTGTAGGCGAATTGCTCTTTCATCTTCGCGCGGATCTGATCCCGATACTGGGTTTTCAGGCGCGGTTCGTAAGTTGCGGCGTCAGACATCAATCGTCTCCCCCGAACGCTTGGCGAACCGGATCTTGCGACCCTGATCGTCAAATTTGAAACCCACGCGCGTGGCCTTGCCGTCCCGCGGATCGACATGGGCGACGTTGGACGCCTGGATCGGCGCTTCGAACCGCTTTATGCCGCCCTGGTCCAATTGGGTCGGTTTGGCGTGGCGCGTCACCATATTGACGCCGGACACGATCACGCGACCTTCCGCCGGCATGACTTTCGTCACTTCGCCTTGCTTGCCTTTGTCGCGACCGGTCAAAACGATGACCTTGTCGCCCTTTTTGATCTTAGCCGCCATGATTACAGCACCTCCGGAGCCAGAGAGATGATTTTCATGTGGTTCTTGGCGCGAAGCTCGCGCGGAACCGGGCCAAAGATGCGGGTGCCGAGCGGCTCGCCGCTATTGTTGACGATCACGGCGGCGTTGCTGTCGAAACGAATAACCGAACCGTCGCGGCGCTGAATGTCCTTCGACACGCGCACGACAACCGCGCGGCGCACATCGCCCTTTTTAACGCGGCCTTTGGGCGTGGCTTCTTTAACTGAGACCACGATCAAATCGCCCACGCCGGCGTAACGACGCTTCGCGCCGCCCAGAACTTTGATGCACTGCACGCGGCGCGCGCCGGAATTGTCCGCCACATCGAGGTTTGACTGCATCTGGATCATGCGTCGTCTCCCTCTTTCTTAGCGGCTTTCTTCTTCGCGGCCGGCTTTTTCGCCGCCGGCTTCTTCGCAGGCTTCGCCTCAGCCCTGGCTTCGGGAGCCACAGATTCCGGCGCCGCAGGATCGAACACTTCCCAACGCTTCAGCTTAGAACGCGGCGGGCATTCCCGGATCGCGATCTTCGCGCCGAGTGCAGCCGCGTTCGCCTCGTCATGAGCGTGGTATTTCTTCGACCGACGAACGGTCTTTTTCAACAAGGGATGAAGGTAGGTACGGTCAACCCGCACAATAGCCGTCTTGTCCGTCTTCGTGGACACGACCACGCCTTCCATAATCCGCCTAGGCATTATTCACAGACCTCTTGGGTTCACGCAGCGTCGGTTTGCACTTTGGACTTTTCGCCCAGGATCGTTTTGATCCGCGCGATGTCCTTGCGCACCTTCCGCACGCGGGCGGTATTCTCCAACTGGCCGGTGGCCTGCTGGAAGCGAAGATTGAATTGCTCTTTCTTGAGCTTGGTCAGCTCGTCGCGCAATTCGTCCGGCGTTTTCGCGCGGGCGTCTTCAGCGTTCATCTCAAAACTCCCTTGCTATTCGCCGATGCGGGTGACGATTTTTGTCTTGATCGGCAGTTTGGCCGCGCCCAAAGACAACGCTTCACGCGCAATCTCATCCGACACGCCGTCGATCTCGAACATAATCCGACCCGGCTTAACTTTGGCCGCCCAATATTCCGGCGAGCCCTTACCTTTACCCATCCGCACTTCGGTCGGTTTAGACGACACCGGCACATCCGGGAAAATTCTGATCCACACCTTGCCGACCCGCTTCATGTGACGAGTGATGGCGCGGCGTGTCGCTTCAATCTGGCGGGCGGTGACCCGTTCGGGCTCCATCGCCTTCAAGCCGTAAGAACCAAACGTCAGCGAATAGCCGCCCTTGGCGTTGCCCTTAATGCGGCCTTTAAACTGTTTGCGGAACTTGGTCCGTTTCGGTTGCAACATTTATCCAGCCTCCCCTACGCCGCTGCGCCCTGAGGGCCTTGGCGGGACTGACGCGCGCGCGCATCGCCGGACGCTTCGGCCTTACGGTCGCGAGCCATGGGGTCATGCTCCATAATCTCGCCTTTGAAGATCCAGCATTTGATGCCGATGATCCCATAGGTGGTTTTGGCTTCGGCCGTGCCGTAATCGATGTCGGCGCGCAGCGTGTGCAGCGGCACGCGGCCTTCGCGATACCATTCCGTCCGCGCAATCTCAGCGCCGCCCAGACGACCTGCGACATTCAAGCGAATGCCCTGCGCGCCTAAACGCATCGACGATTGGATCGTACGCTTCATGGCGCGGCGGAAAGACACCCGGCGCTCCAATTGGCGTGCAACGTCCTCAGCTACCAATTTGGCGTCGATCTCCGGCTTGCGGATCTCAACGAGGTTCACAAACACCTCGTCGGCGACGAATTTCGTCAAATCCTTGCGCAGCTTTTCAAT
>JBCCMB010000136.1:0-7347 GCA_039026555.1 Pseudomonadota bacterium | reverse complement strand
TTTGCGTTCTGTTGCGCGAGTACAACGCGTTCAGCGTAGGCGCCGCCCGCGAATGATAATTATTTGCAAAAAGAAATCCTATGCGCTAACGGCATATGCGAATGACTTGCATTGACAGTTGGCGAGGGGAAATCTCATGTCACAACACCGGGCGAATAAAACAGCTTTGCTGAGCGCCTCGGCGATCGCAGCGATGCTGGCGATACAGCCGCACGCATACGCCCAAGAAGCTGAAGAGGCTTCTGAGGGCGAATTTTTGGGCACGCTGACTCTTGGGGAGAGCAAGCGTACGGTTCAAACCGACACGCCGGTGCCGGTCACAGTCATCGACAAAGGCGAGATTGATGATCGCCAAGCCAATACGATTGCGGAATTGATCGATTCCGTCCCGGGCGTGACTTTGGTGAACGGCTCGACGCCGGCGGGGTCGGGCATCAACATTCGCGGTTTCGGCGCCAATGGAACATTCGGTACGGACCAGAAAGTGGCGGTTGTTGTCGACGGCGCGAATACGGGCGCTGAAGAACTCTATCGGATCGGAACGCAATTGTTCACCGATCCGTTCTTATACCGAAGCGTCACCGTCCAGCGTGGAACGGTCGGCAGCTACGAGTACGGCACCGGCATTGTCGGCGGCGTCGTCTTGTTGGAGACGATTAACGCCTCAGATCTAACGGAAGGCGAGCCAGGCTTTAAAGCCGGCATCACGCTTGGCGGATACGACAATGAAGATGGCTTCAATGCATCAGCGACGCTGGCCTATCAGGCTGGCGATCAATTGGAGCTGCTCGGAAACTACAGCTATCGCGAACAGGAAAATCAGATTGACGGCAATGGCGACGAAATCGGCAACAGCGCCTTCGAATTGCCGTCATTCCTTCTCAAGGGACGATATTCGTTTGGCGCAGACCTCGCGCACAGCGTTACCGGCAGCGTCACTCAAACTGAGTCTTCGGAGCGCGACGTTCCTTATGATACGTTCTTCACGTCGACAGACGCCTTCGGAAACGTAGACCGCGACATTAAGAGCCAAACGGCGTCATTGATTTACGCCTATCAGCCCGGAAATGATCTCATAGATTTGGAAGCTGCGCTGACCTACGCCAATCAGGAGATCGACAGCTCCTATGTGCCGTTCAGTTCGTCGCTCGAATTCAATCCGTTCTTCGGCCCCGTCGTCATCGCGCTCGGCGATGCCGACCACCAGTATGAGACGACCAAGTTCACTGTCAAAAACGGATCGTATCTCGAAACCGGCGGGATTACGCATGACCTGCGCTATGGCGTAGAATGGCAGGAACGCGACCGCGTGGATGAGGAAGCCGCGCCCGGCGGCACCGACACGCGCTATGCGGCCTTTATAGTCGATGATATCGGGTTGACCGAAAACCTCTTCTTCACGCCGGCGCTTCGCTATGAAATGTCGGAAATTGAAGGCACAATTCCTGACCCGAACGCACCACCAGCTTCGCCGTTCGCCCCGCCGATGGCGCCCGCCTTTGTGGATGTTTCGGTCGACAACGAAGCTTTGGTGGGCGGCGCCTCCCTGCGTTACGAGTTTGAAACGGGCTTCACCATCTTCGGCAGCTACGCCTATACTGAAAGCCTGCCGATCATCGACGATTTGGAAAACGCAGTCTTCATTGAACAAGCTGAAACAGCAGACACCTTTGAGGTCGGCTTCTCCTATGATCGCGTCGGAATATTCGGCGAAGAAGACGCGTTGGCGTTCAAACTGAACTATTTCAACACCGTCCTTGACGACATCACATCCTATCAGGACGCCCTGGAAGTCGAATTGGACGGCGTTGAGATCGAAGCCTCCTACGCGCGCAGCAGCGGATTCTACGTCGACTTCAACGCCAACATTGTGGATGGCGAAGAAGAACAAGCCGTGGAAGACGCCGACGGAAACGTAATTGGCAGCCAAACCATCGACTGGGACCGGACGGCTCAAGACTCGGTCCGACTCACCGTCGGCCAAGTCTTGGCGGACGGCTTAGTGGATGTGTCGACGGAAATGGTTTCCGTGTTTGATACGCCGTCGGATGTCCCCGCTCTTGCAGCGTCTCCGGAAATCGCCGTCGACGACGCCACGATCTTCAATTTGCGGGCGACGATTTCGCCGCAAGACGGCGTGCTCAAGGATACGCAATTCAGGATCGGCGTCGAGAATCTAGCCGACAAGGCGTACACGCCGCTCCTTGCGACGCGGCCAGCCGTCGGGCGCAACATTAAGCTGACTGTCTCTCGACTGTTCTAACAGATTGCGGAGGCCATAAAGCAGAGTTGGGGGGAGGCGGCGTTCAGAATTTTGAGCCGCCTCCATCTCCTCGCTTCAGTTAGACTTTTTGATACAATGCGGTGCCTTTCATGACGTCTATAATTGATCCTGTCATTCAGCTCGCAGCGTTGGGCGGCCCAGTTTTGGTGATCTTGATGATCGTCTCCGTCGGCACGCTCGCCGTCATTCTTCATAAGACCTGGCAATACCGCATTGCGCATGTAGGCCAAGGCGCACACATCCGAAAGGCGCTTTCGGTTTGGGATACGGGAGATAAAGCCGCAGCGCGCGAGGCGCTCACTGGATCTAAGCATTTTCTGGCGCCCATAATCGATCTTGGGATGCGACAAGAAGGGGCCGATAACCTTGCCGACCGGCTAGAATCGGAGGCGGAACAAAAAATCCTGCCACTGGAGAAAGGTTTTCGCGTACTGGATACCGTTGCGCAATTAGCGCCTTTGCTGGGCTTGCTCGGCACGGTTCTGGGTATGATCGAAGCCTTTCAAGCGTTGCAAGCGGCGGGATCGCAAGTGGACCCGTCCGTTCTCGCCGGCGGAATTTGGGTGGCTTTGATCACTACCGCCGCGGGGCTTAGTGTGGCCATGCCGACCTCCATGGCGCTGTCTTGGTTCGAGGCGCGCATCGACACTGAGCGTGCGCTCGCGGATCACGCTCTAAAGGTTATCGGCGCGCCGTCTTCGTCCGCAGGAACTGTTCTATCTACAAGCGAGAAGGGCCATGGCGCTTAGACGCGTTCGGCGTCGCGGGCGGTCGTCAATCACTTCGCTTATCGATGTGATTTTCCTGCTTCTTCTGTTCTTCATGTTGGCGTCCACATTCACACGATTTTCCGAAGTGGACATTGCGCCCGCCAGCGCAAGCGACATGGCGGGGACAACGGACCAAACGTTTCATCGGCTAAGCGTGTCGCAATCGACGCTTTATCTCGGCGGCGATGTGGCGACCTTTGCAATCATCGAGAAAAAATTGTCGCTTGAGCCGGGCATCGTCGAGGTCACAGTCACGCCTGATACGACGACCCAGAGACTGGTTGACGTGGTGGTCCGCTTAAGCGGCGTGCCCGGCGCTAAAGTTCGCGTGGCGCCAGCCTCATGAAACCGCGCCGCCCCAGCACCAAGCGCGAGCCCGTCATATCCCTGATCAATATCGTTTTTTTGATTTTGATCTTTTTCATGGTCGCGGGCACGTTGACGGGACGAAACACTTCCGGCGTGGCCTTCGTACAAACGTCGGACCTGGACTGCTGCGTGGACGCGGACGCGCTCGTGCTGACCGCGCGTGGGCAGGCGTTGGATGAAACCGGCGCGCCGATCTCGCTGATCGATCATGTGGGAGCTATGCCGGAGGATGCGCCGACGGTGCGCTTGATGCCCGATCGAGATCTGCCGGCGACCGATTTGATTGCAACGATTAGCGATCTCAAACGCGCGGGCGCTGGACGTATTGTCGTCGTAACGGAGAGCGCGGCGCCATGAGATGGGCCGTTTGCATAGTCGCGGCGGCGGCTCTGCACCTTGGGCTCGTCTGGGTGTTTCGTCCGGAACCGGTCGTCGTGCTCGCGCCCGGCGCCGGCGTCGAGGTTGAGTTTGGGCGCTCTGACGCCTCAACGGATGCGGACGTCGCCGGCCTTGATGCGACAACAGCTCCGGATGCGGTTGGAGACGGACAAGAGAGTCCCGAACCGCTCGCGCCGCGAGAAGAGCAGGCGCCGTCCGAGCCCACGACCGACGCGGAGGAAGAGGCTCAGCCGGATCGTTCCCAAGAGGCACCTGCGTCCTCAGATCCGACCTCCGAGCCTGACCCGTCTGACCCTGACCCCGCAGTCGCCGAACCGCCGCCGCCCGATCCGACTGAGGCGCGAACCCCGGACGCCGCTGAACCGGAAGATCCGGTTGAACCTATCGAGCAAACGGAACCGATCGAATCGGCGAAGCCAGCCGAAACGGATGAGCCGACGCCCGAGATCGACCAACCCGCAACCCCGGATCCCGCATCGACGGCGAACGACATCCCCTCGCCGTCGACACCCCTTGAGGCGGGCGCGCTCGACGCACCCGTATCGACCGCGTCACCTAGCGAAGACGTCGGATCGGCAAGCGCAGACGTCGGCCAAGATGGAAGCGTGGATGGGGTCGACAACTCTGTCGCAAGCGCCGCGGCGGCGGCGCTCGCGGGAAATTCTGACTCCGCCAATTACGCCGGCATCGTGATGCAGCATTTATCTCGGATCCGTCGACCCCGAGCTGAACGCGCCGGGTCGGCCTATATCAAATTTGTCATCAGTACGGACGGGCAGATCGAGACCGCCGCCGTCTCCCGTTCCTCCGGCTCTACTCGATTTGATCGCCAAGCCTTGCGGTTGGTCGAGCGCGCGGGCCCCTTCCCAATCCCGCCAGCGGGGGTCAACCGAGAGTTTTCTATTGAAATCGAAGGACGCTAGTGAGTGAATCAGCGACCTGTTTTAACATAGGGCCTAGCGATGGCGTTTGATGCAGACAAAATTCAAAAAGAGCTTGCCGAGGGTAAGGGCCCAGTTCTGGAGTGGGTCGCCCGCGATCATGGCGTACCGGCGCTTGATGTATTTCGGCTATTGCCAAAGGATCAGAGGCTGATCGTCGAACATCCTCCGATGGCGCATGTTCTGGCCACGCTCACAGGTTGGGGCGAGGTGATGATCATTGCACAGTCGGACTCGCTGGTCGCAGAGATTGTATCGGCGATTCCGCCGGCGACGCTTGGCCGCGGATACTTCAACTTCCATGGCGACACGCCGTTCGGCGGTCATCTGAAAGAAGGCGCATGCACGCATATCGCTTTCGTAGAAAGGCCCTTCGCCGGGCGTCGTTCTTTGTCGATCGTTTTCTTCGACCAAAATGGCGGAAGCATTTTCAAAGTGTTTGTTCGACGCGCCGCAGATGGCGAACTGCTGCCCGATCAGGAAGCGGCGTTTATCGCTTTTCGCGCGGAGATGTTCGCGAGAGACGCAGCTGCATCTTAGCTCGCGAGACGGCGTAAACTGTTATCTATAGCAGAAATGTCGTTCTCGCGGATCAATACGCCCGTCTTGGTTTCATATGCCTCGCGCCGCGCGCCGATTAAGACAAAAACAGGCAAGTCCGCTCCGAAAAAGGCCGTCGAAGACTCGACCAATTGCAAATTCCAGCGCCTGCATGGGGGCCGGAGGCGCCGACAAGGCGAGCATGGGTTTGCTTAATAGATCGCCATATCAATTCGACTCATTCGGTCATGACTATTCCTCCAAGCCGAGCCCTAAGAGCCTTGTGCTTAGGATTGGAGACAATCACTGCGTCAGCCGCGCCGATCTTGGTGAAAAAGTCATGGGCCAGCGGATAAACGCCATCCACCTTTTCTCGATCAAGAGAGTAGGTCGGCATCTAGAAATCACTCAAATCAAGATAGGTTGTGTCGGCGTCGGGCCGCATTTGAGCTTTAAGCCGCTCTGCCGCGCAACGCGCGAGCTTGGCGTTGATAGATGCGGAATGATTGCTGGCGCTGAAGACGAGCATTTTCTTCTTCGACTCTTTTCGACGGCGGTGGAGCACATGTGTAGGTCGCTTTCGCATCAAGCGAAATCGGAGTCGCCGTCTCCTCTTCGTTTCTGACGGCGTCGCCGGATCATTGTTCGCCGGCGGATTCGCACGCGTGCGCCGATATGGGATGCAAACTTGTTTGGGGTGCGATGGCTTACGTAAGTCGCGACGGCGTTTGGGGCGCCAGGTGCCTCAGCTCCAGTTCAACCACAAGTAAGAAGAGCGGGACTCAAATGAATGAAAGGGTCAGCGGTCCTTTGACAGCTTGGCAGGTGATCCAAGCCCAGAATAAGCCAGCTTGAGGTTTCGCCGCGGCGGGGGCGCGTGACAGGACCGCCTGGCCCCTTGGCGCAACGATGGCAGGTATCGCCGCCAATTGCATGATCCGCCCGCAAGCGTCTTTCCGGTTCAATATCCGCCGTCAGCTATACAACCTGACTTTTTCCGCCTCATCCATATAATTGAAATTGCAATTCAGTTGCAATTATGATGAGCTTTTACCCGACTTTTGGGGTCTTACAGCGTTTGGACGGCTTTCGAGCGACTGCGCGTCCGCGCGACGCAGAGCGCAAAAACAATAGCGGCTGAGTTCGAGAGGGGACATGCATGAACGAAAATTTCGTACCCGGCGGCTGCTTGCCATGTCTCGGCCGAGGCGCGTCCTTGTCGATTTGGTCGCTTAGACTCAGCGCATGCAATCGGTCTGATACGCCGTATCTTTATGATCACATCTCGGGGGAGTTTGGGGAGGCCGCCGATCGGTTCATGGGCGCGCTTTACGATCTGTCCGTATTGCTGGGACGACGAGGTGGTCGCGCACTTGTTTTGGCGCCGCCTAACGTCGCCGCGATCACGAAAGACGAAGCGACGCTTCTGCGAGCGTTTAGCGCTTGTCAAACAAACCGGGCCTCCATCGTCGAGCGGAATGTCGCGGCTTTGCTTAGTCGTTCGGCGGCGCAGCAGGAGCTTGGGATCGTCCGTGACTACGCCGCCGTATTTCTTGAGCAGGGCCTCACCATAAATTCCCTGGAGACGTCGCTCCCAGCGGCGGCGATCCATCGGCCAAAAATTGTATCATCGCCTTACGCCGGACACGCTTAGGTCAGATGCTTGTCGGCGTTCGCCAATAAACCAGCGGATGCGAGGCGCATAGGCCTTGCAAGGTACACTCTTGTTTCTCGAGGAGGGGGCGTCTTTTTTAAGGGCGCGACCGATACAAACGCCGAAACATCGTCTCTGAAATATCTGTCAGGCCGACGCTATATTTCTCTTTGACCCAAAGACGTTTGGTCAGCATTGAACTCAATTCGCATTCTCATATAGTGCGGTTTATCAGTTTTAATAATTGAGGCGATCAAGATGAAAAGCGGCGTGGCGGCTATTGCGAGTTTCGCGCTGACGGCGGCGATTTTTTCGCAGGCGTTTGCACAAGATCGTGTCGTATCTGTGGGCGGCGACATCACGGAGATTGTGTATGCGCTCGGCGAAGGG
>JBCCMB010000135.1:0-7459 GCA_039026555.1 Pseudomonadota bacterium | reverse complement strand
GGCGTTGGGCGGGGTGGGGGAGACTTCGCTGTCGGGCGGGGGCGGCGGCGCGTCTGCCTCCAAGCGGTTGGCGAATTGTCGGGTCGGTTCGGCGGCGTCCAGGTTCGTCCACTTCGAAATTTGTCCAGCGCGCGCTTCGGCGTCGCCCGAAGCGCCGACAAGATAGACTGCGGGCGATGAGGTCGCGGCAGAGAATGACAAGCTCTCCGTCTGGGTTCCGGCGACTTTCAAACCCCAATCATCGCCCTGTGCGACGCCGTTGTCATCCAGCGGACCGATCCGGGCGCGTTCAAATCGCGTCACAGCGCCGGCTGTCTCCAGCGCGGTGTTCGCGATGTCGACGACAGCCTGCAGCGTCCGCTCGTTATCCGCCAGGCTGGTGAGGTCGACATTGATCGGCGTCGTGCCGGCGGTGTTGGTGAGATTGATCGTGAAGCCGGACACACCCGCCCACTCCGGCACGGCGAGATCTGGATCGCCTTCGTAGAGAACCGGCGTGACGTAGTCATAACGCCGGCGTTCAATCTCAGCCTCGGATCGGGCCGTGAACAGACGTTCGCCGCGGATGAGATTGACGGTCTTAAAGTCGGCGTCGTTCAAAAAACTCTCAATCTCCGCGAGTCCCTCGGAAAAGCGCTTATTCGCACGCCCAATGAGACTCTTTTGAACTTCGTCTTCCGCCACGCCTTCGGCCAACGCCTTCAGCCGGACAATGGCGTCATAGGCGGCGAAGAGTTTCGGCGTGTCTTCGTCGGCGCTTAGCGCGTCGCGCGCGACAGAAGCGGGAATGAAATCTGTTGCGGCCAAGGCGCGGCGCGCGAGCGTACGACGGTCGGGTTCTTCTTCGCTCCGCCAAGGAGGCGTGCCGGCGGCGAGCTCCGCATTCGCTTGCGCCGACTGCGACGCTGTTTGAGACCGCGTGGTCGACGCCGCAAGATTACTCGTCCGCAATGCAATCTGAGCGTTTGTCGCATCAATGATCGCGGCGTAGTTGATTTGAAGCGGGGTAAAATCGACCAATTCCAAGCTCCACGCGGCGCTGCTGACTTTTTTTTGCAATTGGGCGCCGCAGACTCTTGAAAATACTTCGATGACATGAGGAAAATGCTAACCGGGTGGGCGTATTGTGGTGGAGTAAAGAAAGATCGTCCGACGTCAGTCTCCGCCAAGCACAATTGCATCTCGACCGGGCTTTCGCCCAACCGCCTTAACAATGGGCCGTCCATGACTCGCCGCCGCAAACGCCGCGCCCCCTACGCCGCTATCAGCGCCTTTGCGTTTAACGCTTTATTGGCGGCGACCGCCGTGTTGGGCGCGCGGGTGATGGAAGATTCGTTTGGGGGAGACGTTTATGAATACGCCACGACTGCGGAAGGCGTCGCAGCCACCCGTATCGCCATGGATCGACAGTTTAAGCAATTAACCTCGCCGGGCGTGTCGCGCCGAGAATCCTGGGCCGAGCATGTCGGCGATCAGGTGGACGCGGGAAATTTGGCGGCCGCCCGCGGTTTTCTACTGGCGGGGCTGGCCATGCTTGAGGGCGATGATGCGCAAGCGCTTCGCGCTGCGATTGGCAAGTCCAAACTGCGCGGTGATGAAGCGATACTAGACGCTGCGCCGTTATTTCTAACCGAAGACGTTCGCCAAAAATATGATCGCGCGACATCGCCGACGGCGGCCGCATGGCGATGGGCGGTAGACGCGGCCGACGTTGATGATCCGACATTGGACGTTTTCGACCCGATTGCGTTGGAGGCGCCGCTGGACCTTGGCGCCGAAGAAGATGTCGATTTCGGCCTGCAGGTTCTCGGCGACCAAAGGGATCTAACGCTTGTCGCCGGCGCCTGGGTCCGCGACGATCCGATAGACACATTCGCTTTTACCTTATCGGGACTGGGTCAAACCTTGATGGATCCAGGATCACGCGCCGGTGCGTCGGTCGTCATTTCCGCGCGCCGAGCGCAGAGGCTAAATGAGGCTTTAGAGATCTATTTGGAACGAGAGCTGAATCGCGCGGTTCCGCCGCAGAGGTTGAAACGCCTTTTGCGCGAGCGCATGCGTGGCGCCATTGGATTGTCATCGCGCGGCGAAGCCGTGGCGGAAGCATTTCGGGCAAGCGTGGATCTGGAAGCCTTGGCGGTTTTAGAAGGTGATTTGCGCCGCATTCGGGACATTGCTCGCGCAACCTCTCCGGAATCGGCGATCGCGCTTTTGGAGAACGCGCAAAACGGCGCCGATCTAAGGCGGGCGCGATTGGCGGCTTTAGCGGGCGGCGACCGCGCTGTTGCATTGGCGATCTATGACGGCGCCGGCGTTTTAAACTCCGCGCAGGCCGTCGTCCCTTGGAGCAATGCGTTGCGTGTTCGAATCGCAGCGCTGGCGGCCGCCGGCGTTTTGCTGGCGTGGCTGGCGCTAAGCGTTGCGTGGCGCTCCTTTAACCGCCTCAAAACTGTGAGACGAAGCGCGGTCTATGCAATCGAGGAAACAGAGCTCAACGCTTAACCGACTTCGCCGCTACGCAAGTCCGAAGGCGCCTTTCACCCCGTCGATGAGTAATTGCACTGACAATGCGGCTAAGATGACGCCTAGAATACGCGTCACCGCGCCCGCCACGCTGGGTCCAAGGAAGCGGAGAATAGGTCCGGCGAGAAGGAATATGATCAGGCAGAGCAGGAGGTTGAGGATCACCACCCCCAAAGTGGCCGCCTGGTACGCCCATGCACCGTCGGCTTTTTGCATATAGAGCATCGCCGTTGCGATGGCGCCCGGTCCCGCCAACATCGGAATGCCGACGGGAAACACGGAGATGTCGTCCAGAGCGTCTTGATCGGCGAGTATTTCCTCCGCGCGGTGTTCGCGTCGTTCGGTGCGCTTTTCAAACACCATGTCCAAGGCGATCAAAAACAACAAAGCGCCGCCGGCGGCGCGAAACGCGTCGATTGAAATGCCCATATGCTCAAACAGCCAAGCGCCGCCCAGAGCGAAACCGACTATGATCAGAGTGGCGACAAAAACCGACTTTATCGCCATGCGCCGCGCATAGGCGGGTCCGCTCGGCGCAGTCAGCGAGGCGAAAACGGGCGCTACGCCGATCGCGTCGATCAGGACGAAAAACGTGACAAAGGCGGCTATGGAAAAGTCTAGAAGTTGAGCGTCGAACATTGCTGGCCTGTAGCTGAGGCGCGCCCTCGCCGCAACTCGCGAAATCGCATGGCTGGTCCTGAAAAAAGCCCGGATCCACATATGTGATCCGGGCTTTCAGTTGCGCGATTAGGGAAGACCAGACCTCTAACCGCGAAAGGCGGGGCGTTCGCTTACTGGAACAGCGACAACAGCGTTTGCGGCGCTTGGTTCGCAATCGACAGCGCTTGCACGCCCAATTGTTGTTTCACCTGCAAGGCCTGCAAAGTCGCGCTTTCCTTGGCCAAGTCCGCATCCACCAGATTGCCGACGCCCTCGGTTAGCGTGTCCTGCAGCTTAGTGACGAATAGCGAGTGGTTTTCCATCTGCTTGGCTGAAGCGCCAAGCCGGGCGAGCGCGGAGTTGATATTGGTGAGACTGCTATTGATTGCAGAGAGCGCCGCCTGCGAACTTGAGACGCTTCCAAGCGTCGCCGTGCTGGTGAGTGAGATGATCGATCCTGAGAAGCTGAAGTCTTCAGAGGTGAGCGTCAGCGTATCGGTCGCGTCTGCGTCCGCAATAAACTCGATCCCGCCTGTGAGCGAATTGTTCAGCAAATTCGCGCCGTCGAATTCAGCGTCGTCGATGATGTTTTTGACTTGCTGTGCGATCGCGTTGAAGTCCGCCGCGTATGCGGATCGCGCCGCCGCATCGATCGACGGGTCCATCGAGGCGGTCGCTTTTTCGCGAAGCTGGATAAACAAATCGGAAATTGTTTCGCCGGCGGCGATGGCGACGTCGGCGATCGATTGTGCGCGGTCGAGGCTGGCTTGAACCACGCCAAGCGCCGCCGTGTCGCCGCGCATGTTCTGCGCCACCGCAAAGACGGACGCATTGTCTTTGGCGCCTTGCACCTTGAGGCCTGTACTCACGCGTTGCTGGGTCGCCTCAAGATCGCGGTTGGTCGCGTTGAGGTTCTGAAGCGCCACCATCGCGGAGGAATTGGTGTGGACGCTAATAGACATCGCCGGTCTCCTGACGTTCGCGCAGGCTTTTTCGCCCGCTACACGTTTCCGACAGGAATACGGCGGTTAATCTTAAAGAAGTCTTGGCCCTGCCGAAAAAAGTTCCGGAGGGCTATACACCTGATAGCAATGTAGCGATCCGGTTTCGCCGGATCACGGCGGCGCTCTTAGACCCTTCGGTCTAGCCAGAGGCCGGCTGTATCCCCGAAGCTGCGGGCGAAAGACAACCATTGTTCGTCGGGCCATTGGCGGACGATTTTGCCAGATTCCGGGTCGACCAATTTGTGGACGAACCGTCCGGTTTCAGTGTCTTTTTCAATCACCAAACGCCCTTTTTCGAGGCCTTGGCTGCGCGCGATTTCTTCGACAATCTTTTTCCGCCGGGCTTCCATGGCGCGGTCCGCATCATTTTTCTCAGCTTGGGCGCGATAGGTTGCGGCCTCTGGAGAACGTGTGATCTCGGCGCGCGTGGCGACGGCGGTGGAACTCAACTCCTTACTCATCGGCTTACCCTCCGATTAGCGAAACGGGGTCGGGGCGTTTCGCCTCCGACCCCGCCGCGTCCCACCATCTCCGGTTAGGGGATGGCGGCGGCGTCTCTCTTAACGGAAGAAGGAGAGGACGAGACCGCTGGACTGGTTGGCGATCGACAACGCCTGCACGCCGAGCTGCTGCTTGGTCTGCAAGGATTGAAGTTTCGCGCTTTCCTTCGCCAAGTCCGCGTCGACAAGGTTGCCGATGCCTTGGGTCAGGTTGTCAGCCAGCTTCGTGACGAAGTCGTTGTGGATCTCCAACGATTTCGAACCCGTGCCGAGGCGCGCAAGCGCTTTCGACAGGTTGCTGATCGACGCGTCCAGCGCCGTGATAGCCGCCGATGCGCCGGTCAAGTTAGCAACCGTTGCAGTCGAAGTCAGCGTCACGATGGAGCCCGAAAGGTTCAGATCTTCGTCCGCAACCGTGATGGAGTTAGAGCCGTCCGCATTCGCGAGGGCCGAAACGCCGGTTTGCGTGTTGTTGATCAAGTTCACGCCGTTGAATTCGGCGTTGTCGACGATCGTGGTGATCTGAGTGCGGAGCGCTTTGAAATCTTCTTCGTAAGCGTCACGCTGGTCGGACGTCAAAGACGAGTCTTTAGCGGCCAGGGCTTTGTCTTTCAGCTCGATCAACAAGTCGGAGATCGCTTCGCCGGCGGCCAAGGCCGTGTCGACGGTGGAAACCGAACGATCCAAGCTTTCTTTAACAACGCTGTAGCCAGCAACTTCGGAACGCAGGCCCTGAGCGATGGCGAAAGTTGCGCCATTGTCTTTTGCGCTGCCGACTTTCAAGCCCGTATTGATGCGGGATTGAGTTGTTTCAAGCTCACGATTCGTGGCGTTGAGCTGCTGCAGGGCGACAAGAGCCCCGTAGTTTGTGTTCACACTCGTCATTTTGACGACCCTTTCTGGTTTACGAACGGAGCGTTTTGCTCCCTGGGGCGTTTTGCCCCGGAGTGTTGGCAGCAAGCCTTAGACCAGTCGGAAAGGGTAAACGCCCTGCCCTAAGTCCTTTGAATTATTAGGAAAAATCAGTTTACAGCGACGAAAAATTTCATCGCGGTAGGCAAAATCGACCGGGTGGCGATAGGCAAATCTTTCCCGATCGGCAAAACCTACCTGGTTCGCCGGGGCGCAAAAAAACCGCCGGAGCCTTTCGGCTCGGCGGCTGCGTGTCGCTCAACGCGCATTTTGCGCACCCAATGACCCGGGGGGACCAGATCCAGACCGTATCCTAGCGGACGCGTCTAGCTCCAGGCGGCGGAGCGAGCCGCGTAAACGGCTCGCTCCTCCGTGATCGTTCCTACCCGAACAAAGACGTAATAATCTGTGGCGCCTGGTTCGCGATAGAGAGCGCTTGGACGCCCAATTGCTGCTTCGTTTGCAGCGATTGGAGTTTCGCACTTTCCCTCGCCAAGTCGGCGTCGACGAGATTTCCGACTCCCACCTCCAAATTGTCCCTCAGCTGGGTGACGAAATTACTATGGATCTCAAGTGATTTCGACGCCGTGCCGAGGCGCGCGAGCGCTTTGGACACATTGGTGATGGATGCATCAAGCAACGTAAGGTTCGCGCTTGCGGACGTCAGGGTGCTGATCACCGCCGAAGAGGTGACCGTAATGATCGATCCCGACAGGGATAAATCTTCCTGACTAACGGACAGGGTGCTTGTCCCGTCCGAATTGGCGAATGCCTGAAGGCCGCCCGTCACCGAACCGTCGACAAGGTTCACGCCGTTAAACTCGGCGTTCGCCACAATCGTCGCGATCTGCGTTCGAAGCGCGACGAAGTCTTCATCGTACGCGTCACGCTGATCTGTGGTGAGGGTTGGGTCCTTCGCCGCAAGCGCTTTCTCGCGCATTTCGATGAGAAGATCGGATATAGCTTCTCCCGCGGACAGCGCCACATCGGCGGTCGATATCGCGCGGTCGAGACTTTGCTGCACAACGCCATAGCCGGCGATCTCCGAGCGCATGCCTTGGGCGATGGCGTAGGTGGCGCCATTGTCCTTTGCGCTCGCGACCTTGAGGCCGGTGTTAATGCGAGACTGGGTCTCTTCGAGTTGCATATTCGTCTTTGACAATTGTTGTAGGGCGATCATCGCCCCGGCATTGGTGTTGACCGATAAGGCAGCCATTGTCGTTCCTTCCATTCTGGAGGTGTTGATCCGATCGTTTTGATCGGAAGACATTCTTGTCCGCGTGAGCAGGAGCAATTGGCGTGCCTAAACTCCAAGCCTAAGCGAGGTTTTAGAGCCTTGTTTTAATGAGTTTATTTTTGTTTACGCTCTGGTGGCTGGAGCCACCCGGCAGAGCTTGCCGACCCCCTTGGCGCAAATGGGCAGACCCTGCCTATCCATCGCGGTGTGCGACAGTTTCGGCGCGCCGAAGTGATTTTCCGGCGTCTCTGGCCTAGTGGTCGATCGTGATATTGAGGGGCACGGACGGCAATTCGCGATAGATATGCTCAAACACGTCCAGCGTAATGTGCGAGAGGTAGGCGGGGTCCAAGGGCAGATCGAGATTAAACGTGAATTCGCCATCTCCATACTCCCACGTCTCGCCGCTATAATCCTCCATGAGAAGCCTGCGAGCAGCGACCAATTGCTCTTCGTTCAACGCGGCGGAGGGGAGATCTAACAAAACGCCGTCGGGCGTGCCGCCGCGCGTAAACTGAACGAACCGATCTGACGCGTCGCTGACAATCATGAAGTCTTCGGCATGCGCCTCGCCGCAATAGGTTTCGAACGCGGCGACGAGAGAGGATTTAACAGCGCCGTCG
>JBCCMB010000134.1:0-7523 GCA_039026555.1 Pseudomonadota bacterium | reverse complement strand
GCGTTCGAGGAGGTTTGGCGCTCGCGCGAAACGCATTTGGAGGAGGTGCCGGGCTTTTGCGAGTTTCATTTATTAAAGGGGCCCAAAAACGACGATCACACGCTTTATGCGTCTCACACGCTGTGGGAGTCTCAGGCGCATTTTGAAGGCTGGACAAAATCCGAAGCCTTTCGCGCCGCGCACAAAAACGCGGGCGACAACCGCGCGCTTTATCTAGGGCATCCCGAGTTTGAAGGCTTTGAAACGGTGATCGAACTCATACCTGAGCAGGCTTAGAAAGGCTCCGCTGTCGCCGTATAGGGCGCCGCTAAGTCAAACACGGTTTGAATGCGGTCGGGCGTCAGCATGTCGGCTGGCGCGCCAGCGCTATGAATTTCCCCGTCCTTGAACAAAACGACTTTGTCGGCGTGCTGTCGAACCAAGGGAAGATCATGCAGCACGGCGACGACGCCCCATCCCTCGCGTGCGAGCGCTTTTAATCGCACCATCAGAGCGATTTGGTGCTTTAGATCAAGCGCCGCGGTCGGTTCGTCCAGGAACAACCACCGCGCTTGGCCGTCGTCCGGCGGATCCCAGATTTGCGCCAATGCGCGGGCGATGTTGACGCGCTGACGTTCGCCGCCGGAGAGGGTGAGATAATTTCTGTCGGCCATCGCCGTGAGGTCCATCGCCGCGATAACCGCAGAAATGACCGCCGCGTCGCGCGATTGACCGGCTCGGCCATGGTGGGGCGCGCGTCCCATAGCCGCCACTTCATGCGCCTGGAAGGGAAAGCTCAACGCACTGGATTGCGAGACGACGGCCCGGCGCCGTGCAAGCGAGAGACGATCGAACGCTCCGACGTCTTCGCCATCGAGGCGCACGCGCCCCTCATCGGGTTCAAGCGCCCCGGTCATGACAGAAAGAGCGGTTGTCTTGCCTGCGCCGTTTGGACCGCACAACGCCGTAAAGGCGCCGGCGTCGCACGCGATGGTCGCTGCGTTCAAAATCGGCCGCCCATTGCGGATGACCGAGACCTTGTCCAATTCAACGCTCATCCCAGGCGCTCGCGTCGCTTGTCTTTGAGCAACAGCCAGAAGAAGAAGGGGGCGCCGATTGCAGCCGTTACAACCCCCAGCGGCAGCTCCGCCGGCGTAACGGCCATGCGCGCCACGAGGTCGGAAAACAAGACAAGCGCGGCGCCGAGAAGCGCAGAACCGGGCAGAACATAGCGATGGTCCGGCCCGGTCGCCAGACGCACCAGATGCGGCACGACCAGCCCGACGAAATTGATAATCCCGCAGACCGACGTCGCCGCGCCGACGCCCAACGCAGTTAGGAAGGCGGCGCGGCGTTTCACCTTTTCCACGTCGACGCCAAGGGTTGACGCGTCAGCTTCTCCCAGCAGCAATCCATTCATGGGCCGTGCGAGCGTTAAAATTCCAATGATGGAGATGATCATCAATCCCGCCGCGGGCAGCACGCGCTCCCACACTGCGCCGCCCAAGCTGCCTAAGGTCCAAAATGTGAGATCGCGAAGCTGGGCGTCGTCGGCGAGAAAGGTCAGATAGCCGATGCCGGAGAATGCGAAAGCGTTGGCCGCAACGCCGGCGAGCAGCATTGTGGCGACGACGACGCGTCCGTCCAAACTGGCGGCGCGATAGATAAGAACGACTGTCGCGAACGCGCCCCCAAACGCTGCAAGAGGCAAGGCGAAGGGTCCAAGTAGAAGCGTAACGGGGCGCAACGCCGCGCCGCCAAGGACGATGACTGCGATCGCCGCAAGCGCGCCGCCCGACGATACGCCGATCAATCCAGGGTCTGCGAGCGGATTGCGAAAAAACCCCTGCATCGCCGCGCCCGCGACCCCGAGCGAGGCGCCGACAAGCGCGCCCAGAAGCACGCGCGGGATGCGAATATTTTCGATGACGCCCTCTTTAACGCGGGTGATATGCTCCGCCTCGCCAAGGCCGAGATTCTGTCCGATCACGGCTAGAATGTCTGCTATTTCGATGGAAAGCGGGCCAATGAGGACGCCCAACAACATGCCGATTAAAGCCAGCGCCGACGCGCCCAATACGATTTGTCGGCCACGCCGCGCGCGGGCGGCGCCAAGCCCGGCCAGCGTCTCGCCGGCCTTGGCGTTAAGCGCCATCTCCATCCGCCAAAGCGGCTTCGATTTCGGTCGCCAGTTTCGAGATCGCCGCCGGAAGTCTTGGCCCAAACTGCATGATTTGAACGGAATCCACGACAAACACATGGCCGGACTGCGCGGCGCTGGTGAGCGAGATCGCCGGGTGGTCCATCATTTTCTCCAAATCTCCAGCCTGCGCGACGTTATGGCTCATCACCAGAATAATGTCGGGGTCGGCTGCAATCGCGGCTTCGAGCGATAGATCTTTATAGCCGGTCCGATCCCCGAACACATTCACGCCGCCGATAAGGTCGATGACCCCTTGCGCCGCCGTTTCGTCCCCGCCGGCGCGGGCGGACCCGTCGCCGACAGTGGAGAAGAAGAGAACAGATGGCGCAATCCCTAACGTCGACATCGTATCTTGCGCATTGCGCCAGTCCGTCTCGATGTCGGCGATGAGCGCAGCGCCCGCCTCGCTCGCATTGAGCGCGTCGGCGACACGGCGCGTCTTCTCTAGAATCGCCTCAACCGTATAGGCGGTGCGCATTTCTATAAGCGGCACTCCTGTCGCTCTGACCTGGTCCAGAGCTTCCGGCGGACCCGCGGCGCCGCTGATCAAAATCAGATCGGGTTCGAGAGATAAAACCCCCTCGGCTGAAAGCTGCCGAACATATCCAACCTTCGGCGTCGCGAGCGCTTCCGGCGGATAAACGCTGGTGGAATCGGTCGCCGACAAGCGATCCCCTTCGCCGAGCGCATACACAATCTCCGTGATGTCGCCGCCCACAGATACGACACGATCTTGTGCAAACGCCTGCGAAAAAATCGCCGCCGTCAGCGCGAAACTCGCAATAGCCGCCAAGCCGCTTTTCATCCTGATCGCCTCAATTATTAAAACTGATAAACCGCACTATATGAGAATGCGAATTGAGTTCAATGCTGACCAAACGTCTTGCGGAGATCCGCCCGTTCTTAGATCCCGCTCGGTCGAGATCTTCGTCGACTATGCACCCAATTGCAGATCATAAGCGACAATTGTCCACCAATCAGGGTCACGCATGGCCTGCATAGGGCGAGGCGATAACGCGCGATCGATCGATGACCTGCGAAGGGGGAAACGTCTCCAGCGAGTTGATGGCCAGACCATGCTCGATGAAGACGGCCGCATAGTCTTGTACAATCGCCAACTCGGCTGGAAGCGCTGGGCGTCCAATCAAGGAGGCGATCCGGTCGGCGACAATGGTCTCCTGATTTTTCTGCGACGCCTCAAACACTTCTAAGAGCGTCGCTTCGTGATGCGTCAGCGCCGTGAAACTTGGCGGCGCTAGAATAATAACTCTGGAGCCGTCGCGACCCAGAACCGCCGAAAGGCTGTCGAGCTGGCGTACAAAGCGATGTGTCGCCGCGCCGAACACGGCGATCAAATGATCATAAACGCCAGGCGCGTCATAGCCGCCCGACGCGCAAAGTCTAATGGCCCAAATCGAAAGAGACGCGCCCCGTCCAAGGCATGCAAGGCAACCGCCTGGTATGAAATGGTCTTTCACTCCCGCCTCCCCAATAAGGTGTGCGCCGCACCGCCGCGCCGACGCCCAATCCCGACATTCATTTAAGATGCGACAACCGATCACACTTGCAAATGAATTGCAATTACAATTAATGAGTTTGTTCGCGTGGGTGGTGCAGGATGATGACGGACATTGAGCGATCAGCGTCTGATCAGGAAGCGACCGAAATGGTCGTCCCTAAAGCAGGCGCGGACAAATCGCGTTTTGGCGCTGTCGTCGCACGGGTCAAAGCGGGCGCGAAGCCCGGAAGTCGGCTCTTCTGGATTTGGGTGGTATACCAAGCCGTCAAAGGCGCCCTAACGCTGTCGCTGATTTGGATCCCGCTTCTTTTTCTTTGGTTGCGCGGATGAAACCGCAGCGATTGCAAATGATTAGCATTTGCAATATTGTTCCGGCAATGGGGTCGGGGCTGTTTGGTGGGAGCGTCCATTTGGGCGTTCGAAGAGGGGATATAATGATGAGAAAACTTAGCTTGGCGACGGCGCTCTGCGCGCTTTTGACCGCAGAAGCCGTAGCGCAAACCACGTCGGACCAAAACCCGGCTGAGGAAGAAGAAGCGCGTCAAGAAACGGTTGTCGTCACCGGCCGCGCGCAGCGGCTGTATCGGGTGGAAGAGACGGACACCGGCAAGCTGCCGACTGACCCGCTCTCCTCGTCCATTTCGATCACCAGCATCAATGAACAGCTGATTAGAGACCAGGGCGCGCGCGACGCGCAGGACCTCTACCGCAATATTTCCGGCGTTAGCGTATTCAGTTATGCGGGCGTCACTGCGCGCGGCTTTCGGCAGGAAGAGATCTTTTTCGACGGCTTAAGGGGCGACCCTTATGCGGGCTTTGCGGTGCCGCAGCTCTTCAACGTGGAGCGGGTCGATTTTCTAAAAGGTCCCGCCGGCATGCTGTATGGCCCAGGGGCGCCGGGCGGCCTCTTCAACTATGTCACAAAAAAACCAAGCGAGGATTTTTCGGCGCGCGCAGCCGCCGTGGTTGGCACCGAGGCGCGTTATGGCGGATCGTACGAGGTTAATGGCCGCCTGCCGGGCAATGGGCCGGTCGGACGCTTTGGCGTCTTTTTCGAAGACCGCAACACGCCGCGCAAACTCACGTCGAGCACGACGTTTATTTATGATGGCGCATTGGCGTTTGATCTCGGCTTCGCCGATCTGACGCTGCAAGCCACGCGCTATGAACAAGAGCTGGACGGCAACCGCTTGCGTGGCGTGCTAACCGATGACGACGGCAACTTCCTCGCCGACCGTCGTTGGAACCATAACGAGCCAGATGATTTCCTGGATTTGGTATCTGACAATCTGCAGGCCAGCCTGGAAGGAGATGTCGGCGACAGCTTCACTTGGGACGCGGCGCTCCGCTACACCGAGAGCGAAGAGAACCAAGAATACCACGAACCGCGCGATCCGACCGACACAGACGGAGATGGTGTCGTCGATTTTATTGCGACGCGTGAATTTCGCGATCAAACACGCGCCGAAGAGAGCATTACATTCGGCGCGAACGGAATTTGGTCCGCCTCCTTTGGGTCGGTCGACAACAGGCTGCTCGTGGGTTTCGACTATTTCGACGGCGAGGAAGTGTTCGATTATGACCGAGCGCGCGGCCCTGGGGACAATGTCCTCGGCATCAGCCTGGTCAATCCTGTCTATGGTTCGTCGGACCGAACCACCTATGATCTGACGAACCTAGCTGACGGCCGTTTGAACGAGCAAACGCGCAAAGGTGCCTATATCCTAGATGAACTTACGATCGGTCAGCTGTCTTTGACCGCTGGTGTACGTTTTGATGAGTTCGAGGATGACGGCTTCGAAGACGAAAAAGCGACACCAAGGTTTGGAGCGGTCTACAAAATTCGTCCTGATGTTTCGCTCTATGCGCAATGGGCGGAAAGCTACGAGCCGCAGGGCGTTGGCGACCAAGACGTCAATCGCGGTGGTCCTTTTGATCCGACCGAAGGCGAAGTCATTGAAGGCGGTGTGAAAACGTCCCTTTTTGACGGGCGGCTGCAATCAACTTTCGCCGTTTATGAAATCGTTCGTACCAATCTGCTGCAAAATTCAGGTGAAGACCCTGGCGGCGATGGGTTCGACGATTTGATTGCGTTTGGAGAAGTCACAAGCCAGGGCTTCGAGGTCGATATCGCCGCCGACATCACGCCGGATTGGGTCGTAACCGCCTCATACGCCTACAATGATACCGAAATTACCGGCGACGCCGATAATGGCGGAATTGACCGCATCCGCAATCGCGTCGAGGGTGGTCGTTTTGCGAACGCCCCCGAGCACCAATTCGGCTTTTGGACACGTTATCAGATCCCAGAGATCCAAACCGCTTTGGCCTTCGGTGGAGATTACGTTAGCGAACAAATCAGTCTGAGCGACCAGGACGTTCAGTCCTACTTCATTTTCGATGCATCGATCATCTGGGAGCCCGGGCCCGTAGACATTATGCTGCGCGTCGACAATTTGTTCGATGAAGAATACGCCTCTTCCGGCTTTTTGGACCGCACAGGTCACTTCCCAGGAGACCCGCGTTCCGTCTTCTTGGAGATCTCCAAAACCTGGTGATCGTAACTGATCTAGCGGTTTAGACATGGCGGACGATGCGGGGATTGCGGGGCCGCCATCCTCCGCGCGCTCAAAAAGCGCGCGGAGGCCTAATCCGCTCCATCGAAATGGTCCAGCCGGTTTGCTAGTCCCGGCATGAGCGCCGCAGGTAAGACGGTTTATGGTGCGGGCGGCGTGTATCCGAGCGAGGCATGCGACCGCTTTGTGTTGTAATGGCCTCCACCATTCGATGTGGATCTTCACGGCGATCTCTCAGGAATTCTGTCTATCGCGACCAAACAAGACCGCAAATACATCGCGCCGCTGATCGGAGTTCACAGAAAAACCGATGTAAAAGGGCTTTGGAAAGTAAGTCTCTCAGTCTGATTTTCCTGCTTCGCAGGACAAATTGGGTGCGGGGGTAGGATTTGAACCTACGACCTTCAGGTTATGAGCCTGACGAGCTACCGGGCTGCTCCACCCCGCATCACCGGCGGCGCTTGCATTCGGCTTGCCCGAACTCTCGCCGCTTATGTGTCCGTCTCCGAACGATGAGGGACGGATCGCGTTATCCATACCCCCTATAAGACAAAGGCCCAAAACTGTCGAAGACGAGCCTCGTCTAAGACCTTTGGGCCGGCCGCTCAATGGCGGCGTTATGAAGGAGGCGACCTCAAACACTGGGTTCGACTTTGCGGACCCGGCAGCGACCTACTCTCCCACGCCTTAAGACGCAGTACCATCGGCGCAGGGGGACTTAACGACCGAGTTCGGAATGGGATCGAGTGGGGATCCCCCGCCAAAACCACCGAGTCGGCAAAGTCGAACAGCGGCGCAAATATCATGTAAAAACAAGATAAACGCGCCGAAACCTAAAGTATCGCAAAAACACTATCGGCGACATGCTCGTCGCCACGCATGGGTTTGATCGGATCAAGCCGATCGAGCAATTAGTACCGGTCAGCTTCACGTGTCGCCACGCTTCCACACCCGGCCTATCGACGTCCTAGTCTAGGACGGCTCTCAGGGAAGTCTCGTTTTGAGGTGGGTTTCCCGCTTAGATGCTTTCAGCGGTTATCCTGTCCGTACATAGCTACCCTACACTGCGGCTGGCGCCACAATAGGTCCACCAGAGGTACGTCCACCCCGGTCCTCTCGTACTAGGGGCAGATCCTCTCAAACTTCCAACACCCACGGCAGATAGGGACCAAACTGTCTCACGACGTTCTGAACCCAGCTCACGTACCACTTTAATCGGCGAACAGCCGAACCCTTGGGACCTGCT
>JBCCMB010000133.1:0-7596 GCA_039026555.1 Pseudomonadota bacterium | reverse complement strand
CGCCAACGCTATGGATGTGCTCAACGCTGGCGATAATTTCAGGCCGCCCTACGCCTCAGCCTTTCGTCGACGAGGCGCAGAAGGTTTGCATGAAATACAAGACGCCGCCGTCCTCATCGCTGCGGCCGCCAACGACCCGCTTGCGCCGCATTTGGATCGCTTGCCGGCGGACCTCCCGCCAAACTTCACCATTGAAAAGACAGAAGGCGATCGGGCGGCGGCGTTGGCGCGCTTCTACGAACACCTTAAAGCGCATCCGGGCGATCCTCCGCCACCGCCGCCAGACGCCGGGACAAACATGCAAGGCGTGACACATGAGGTGATAAGTCGAGACGCTGGCGGCTTGCATTGGTCGGGATCATTGGGCGCATCAGGACGCCCCTTGGTCTTGCTTCACGAGGCCGGCGGATCGAAACGCCTATTCGGGCCAGCATTACCCAGGATTACGACGACGCGTCCCGTCCTCGCATTCGATTTGCCGGGACATGGCGATTCAACATCAATCGACCCGCCATCGAGTGTTTCGGACTATGCGGACGCAATCGCTTTGGCGCTTGGCGATTTAGGCGCGCACGACGTCGACATCTGCGGCCATCATCTCGGTGGACAAATCGCCGCTGAACTCGGCGCACGCGGCCTTGCACAATCCGTCGGTCTCATCGGCGCTCCATATTGGTCCGCCGACTTGCGAGAGGACTTACTCCAAAACTATGGATCGCCGTCTCTGGGGCCCGTCTGGGATGGCGCGCATATGATGCGGGCCTGGAAGCTCGCGCTTTGGGAAGCGCTCTTCTATCCGTGGTACAAACGCGACGCCGCGCATATGACGCCCGGCCGTCCCCGCGTCGAAGCTAAGACGCTTCATCAACGCGCGGTGGATTTGCTGAAAATCGGCGACGGATACCGAAACGCGTTCGCCGGGCAGCACGCCTACGATATTCGACCTGCGCTTGAACAATCGAAACGCGTTGTGGGATTTGCGGCGCCGTCCGACGCGCTTTCTACGCGCGAGGCGTTTGCAGCGCTCAAGCTGGACACGCCAACGCCCCTGCCCGATGACATCGTCGAATGGGCTGATACGCTCGCAGCGCTTTAGCTCACCATAAACAAGGTGATTTGCGGGAACAGCACCACAATCGCCAACGCCGCCAGCATCAGCACTATAAATGGCAGCACGCCTCGGCAAACCGTCCAGAAATCTTCTCGGAACGCCGCCATCGCCACGATCAAATTCAGCCCCATGGGCGGGGTTAAATAACCAATGCCAAGATTGACGATCATGATAATCCCGAAATGCGTCGGGTCGATCCCATAGGAGCGCGCGATCGGCAGTAATAAGGGAGATAAGATCAGCACGGCCGAGCCGATATCGATCACCATCCCAACGACCAACATCAACACATTGGCCGCGATCAGAAACTGCCATTTATTGTCGATCATCGTCTCCATAAGCGCGACGATCTGTTGGGGCGCCTGCTCGAAAGTCAGGAGAATGTTCAAGCTCACTGCAAACATCAGCACGGGGAACAGCGAGCCTAAAAGCTTGGCCGTTTCCATCGTGACGGTCCAAACCTCAGACGGACGCATTTCGCGATGGACGACCAATTCCACAATCAGCGCCAGCGCGACCGCAACTGCGGCCGCTTCCGTCGCGGTGAACACTCCCTGATAGATGCCGCCGAGCATCACAACAGGCACCGAGAGCGCAAAGACGGCACGCCAAGACGCCCGGCTCACCCGTCTTAGCGCGGCGATCCAAGAGGCCGGCGACAAGGTCCAATCCCCGCGACGGGAGAAATTTGTCGCCATGGCGAACACCGCCAAGATCCCAACCATAACGGCGGCCGGGCCTAAGCCCGCTTTAAACAGATCGGTGATCGAGGTGTCCGTCATCACGCCATAAAGAATGAGCGGGATGGACGGCGGAATGATAATGCCGAGCACGCCCCCGGCGCACAGCGCTCCGATTGAAAATTCAGTGGAATACCCGTTCTCAGTCAGCGCTTTATGCATGACCGATCCCACCGCCAGCAGCGTCACAGTCGCCGAACCGGAGATCGCTGCAAAAAAGGCGCAAGAGACGACCGTCGCGATCGCCAATCCGCCTGGGACGGGGCGGGTAATCTCAACCGCAAGGTCGATAAGGCGTTTGGCGATTGTCCCGCGCGACATGATCGCAGCGGCGAGGATAAACAGCGGAATGGCGAGCAGGATTTCCTGGTTCACCGCCTCCCAAATGTCATAGACGACGTATTTCGCTTCGCCGTCATTCCAGACCATGTAGGAAAACAGCGCAGCCGCGCCCAGCGCCACCAAGACCGGCTGGCGCAGCAGCATTAGAACGCCGATCAACGTGATCAGAAGAGCGATCTCAACGGCCATTAAGCGCGGGCCTCTTCAAGCGCCTCCGGAACGCGGTCGGCCTCTTCAATCGGACGTAATTCCGGCGAAACTGCATAGATCGCGTAGCGCACCGCATTCAGCAAAAACGCCAAGAAAATAATTGCTTGCACTGGCCAGAGCGGCCAGCGAAGCACACTGTTGACGTCTTCAAGACGACGCGTTTCGTCGACCACGGCGAAGGCGATCAGCGCAAGACCTGCAAAAAATAGCGCGGTCAGCGCGTGCGCGATCGTTTCAATCGTCGGTTTCCAGCGCTTGGGAAAAACGCCGTCTAGAAAGCGCGGACGCAAATGAGCGCCTTCGTCAGCTGCAACGCCGATTCCAAACATCGCCACGGCGATCATACCGACAACGGCGACCTGCGGCGCGCCCAATATGCCGCTTCCGACAATCAGTCTGCGCGCCACATCCGCCATTAAAGGCGCCGCCATCACAAGAAAGGCGACGCCGCAAGCCATGCGCTCAAAACGCTTTAACGCCGATAGGATCGTCGCGCCGACGTTCATGATCCGTCGCGAACCGACGCCTCGCCGCGAAAAGCGGCCTTTCCGGCGTTAATCGCGTCGATCACTTTTTGCGCGCCCGGGCCAATGCGCTCCGCCATCGCGATGGCGATCGGGGCCGACGCTTCCCGCCACACCGTGCGTTGCTCATCGGTCAGCTGGTGGATCTCAACCCCTTCTTGCGTCATCACAGACAAGGCCATTCCAACCAAATCTCGAACGCCTTGCCGGGCTTCCGCCGAAGGCGGCCATGCGGATTTCAACGTTTGCTGCTGCGACGTCGTCAGACCATCGAACCAGTCCTTGTTCACAACGATCGCGCCTGTATCGTAGGCGTGGCGTGTTAGCGTAAAATCGCTCGCAAACTTCCGCGTCTGGAAGAAATGAAAGACCGTCGAGGACAAGCCGCCTTCGACCAGCCCTGTTTGCAGCGCAGGGATAATGTCGCCTGCGCCCACGGGGATGGAATCCGCGTTCATCATTTCTAGAAACAATTGCGCGCTCAAGCTCGGCGATCCGCGCATTTTTCGGCCCGACAAATCTTCCGGCGTCAAAATGGGATCATTGGCGTAGAGGTTCATCCAGCCGACTTCGACCCATTGCAAAATCACGAGATTCTTTTCGGCCATCAGCTCATTGGCGACGTCGAGCAGATATTCGTCATAGACGAAATCGACTTCTTCCGCGCTGTCGAACACGAAGGGGGCAATCGCCATCGCCATCTCCGGCGCCACGACGGTGACGGATTGGAACGACATGCCGCCGACATGGGCGCGTCCACGGCGGATGTCATGGAACATTTGCTCTTCGCTGCGTCGTTCGCCGCGCGTGAAGTAATCAAAACACATGGTCGGATCTTGCGACACATTGGCCTTGAAAATCTGCCATTGATCGTCCCATGGCGTGCCTGGCGGCGCCAACGCCATGGCGCGACCAAAGACTATGTCCTCGGATCGCTCGTCACAGCTCGCCCACGCCGTCGGCGCAAATGCAGCCGACATCGCCGCCAAAAGCGATAGAAAAACACCCCGCATGTCTTAATCCCGCATCGCGCCCAAATGGACGAATTGATATATCATTACCTTACAGACTAAAACGGACCCTAATGGAAGTCGGCTGGAGGGCAAACATGGAATTCATCAGCGACATAAATCGACGAACTCTGCTCGGCGGCGCAGCAGCGACCGCGTTCAGCGCCTGCGCGCCAGCCGCAATTCCCGCGAAGGACGCCGACATCTTGGTCATTGGCGCCGGATTGAGCGGTTTGAACGCAGCGCGAATATTGGCGCGCGAAGGTCTTCACGTGCTCGTCATAGAGGCGAGCGACCGCCCGGGCGGCCGTATTCTAACGCTCGACGGATTGCCCGGCCGCCCCGAGGCGGGCGGCGCGCAGATCGGCCGATCTTACGCCCGGATCCACGCGGAGGCGGCGGATCTGGGACTAAAGATCGTCGATCCGCCGCGTACGTCGCGAGATCGCGCTCTGGTCCTAGGAGACACGTTGATTTCTCAGGAAGAGTGGGCGTTGCATCCGGCGAACCCATTTGAAGGGCCGCTCGCCGGCGCCGCTCCCGATAGTGCGCTATTCCGCCTCGCCGCACCGAACAACCCCCTGCAGGATGTCTATGCTTGGCGAGAAGACGCCGCGCAGGCTTATGACGTTTCGGCGGCCGACTTTCTAAGAAAGCAAGGATTGGGCGATGAGGCGCTGCGTGTGATCGACATCGCCTTGAACGCGACGGCGCTCGACACCTATTCCATGCTAAACCTCTACCGAACGCTTACCCTGTTCGCCCAAGATAGCGCTAATGGGCCGCCGCAAGCGCTAGAAGGCGGCGCGCAGCGTTTGCCAGAAGCCATGGCGGCGTCTCTCGGCGATCGCGTGCGATACCGCTCAGCGCTTAGGTTCTTGAATGTCTCGGACACGGGTGTTGAAGCGACGACCGATCAGGGCGAATTGCGCGCGGATTTCGCCATCCTGGCGCTCCCCTTTCCCGCCTTGAACCGCATTCAGATGAATGCGCCGATCGAAGATACCCAATCGGACGCGATCGCCGGCCTGCCCTACACCCCGATTACGCAGATCCATATGACCCCAAAAACACGCTATTGGGAGACGGACGGCGCGCCCGCCGCTATGTGGACCGACGGACCGCTGGAGCGTGTTTTCGCCATGCCGGATCGCGAGAGCGGCGAAACCGTCGCCCTGAACGCTTGGATCAACGGAACCGGATCTGAGGCGGCCTCGTTATTGGACGATTCCGCGTTAAGCGATTTGGCGCGTCTGGAAATGCGGCGGCTTAGGAATGTCGACGTGGACGTGACGCGTATCATTCGTTGGGACGCCGCCAACGCCCTTTCCGGCGGCGCATACATGCATTGGGCGCCGGGTCAAATTTCCAGATGGGCGGGAAAGATGGGGCGACCTGCAGGGCGACTATATTTTGCGGGTGAACATTTGTCTCATATCCACACCGGCATGGAGGCGGCGATGGAAACTGGAGAACGGGCTGCGATTGGAATTTTGGAAGCGGTCGCGTGAAACCTCATGTCGGACTATTAGCCCTCGCACTCGGCGCGTGCGCAACGCCCGAAAATTCGCCACCTGCCGGCTTGGACGATCTTGTCGACAAAATCGCCGGCGGATACTCCAACGCCGCACAATACGCCGCCGCGCCGAACGCTTGGAAGATCGAGCCAGCGATCGGCGACGCGCCGCCCTGGCTCGATCAACAATTTGCGGTCTTTGAAAAATTGGAGGCGCCCGCGATCGGGAACGACGTCATTTATCTTCAATGGCGTAAGGGCGCCGCCGACGGCCCCATCAGCCGCCAACGAATTTGGTCATTCTATCACGACGAAGACGGACAACCGCGGATGGATTTCTTCAGCTTTCCGCGGGGCAGTGAGCCAGAAGACACAAAGGCGCTGACATCGCTCACGCGCCAGGATTTAGTCGGCTATGGCGAAAAATGCGCTTTGGAAGTCGCCGTTTCTGGCGACGGCTTCTTCGCTGGAATTCCGCCCACCTGCCAAATCACATCGCAATCTGGACGCGATATGCGTCTGACGGCTGAGATCAATCTGAGCGGCGACACGCTCACCTATCATGAGGCGGGCGTTCGTCCCAATGGCGACATTGTTTTTCGCGTACCCGGATCCGCGCCCAGAGCGCCCTACCGTTTCGAACGGGTATCCGCCGACTAAGGACCATAAGCCGCCTCCGGCGTATGCGTGCAGCTGGCCTGCAGCCAGCGCAGGTTAACCCCGATCCGGTCGGCCTCATATTCGGTCCACGCATAAGATAAGGCGCGATCATTGTCCGTCTCATGCACGTAGAGCGTCATGGACGGCCGCCGCGTCCCATGCGGCCAGGAGACGCGGCGCAATTTGAGATAGATATCCGCCGGCGCGCCGTCCTCGGTCTTCAATTGCAACTCGCCGCCGCGATCATGGATCCATAATCCACGCTTAAACCACCAATCGCTCATGCCCTCGCCGCTGTCGCCATGCTCGGCGCCGCGCAACATGCCGACCCAGCACTGAAAGGGACGCGCTTTGAGCAGTTTGTTCGGCACGTTCGCCTTGTTGCCGAAGACATACTCTCCCGCCTCCGTTCGCGCCTGATCATTAATCCAAAGCGCGCGATCGGTCAGCAGAAGCGTATCGTTGATCACGATGGTTTCGCCGGTGCGCGAAGACGTCACGCGGCATGCATCCTGGCGCATATAGCCGTCAAAATGGTTTTCACTGCGCTTCCAATAGACGTCGCAGCCAGCCGGTGATTTGCGCGCCGTTTCGGGCGTTAATCCTGCGAGCTTTGATACGTCGGAATAGGCGCCCCTCACCGCGTCCAGATCGGAGGACGTATAGATCTCCAACTTCACCGCGCCTTCCTCATAGTCGGCGCTAAAAACATAAATCCGCTGGCGATAGACCTTGCTGGGATCGGTTCCTGAGTATTGCTCGACATAAAAGACGTGCGCGCCGAATTCCGGAAGATCGACGGGCACAAAGACCGAATGCACCCGGCCATGTCGTTCGTCCTCGGGAACGTCCAAGTCCGGCTCGAACAAAACCTGGAGATCATTGTCATAGCGTCCCGGAAACCAATCCAGAAACACTGTCAGATCCTTGTCGAGCACGTCGTTTGGCGTCGCCGCGTGAGCGGTCGCGCCCATCATCCAGACCGCTGTGAGAGCCGCCGCCAGGTGTCGCATCGCGCCAATCATATCTCTCTCTCCATTGAAGTCAGGGCCAGACGATTTGAAATGGCATATCATTTTAAAGAAGGTCAACACCGCCCAAAGCCTTGCGCCCAATCGGTCTGCGCAGCAGGATCAGGCATGGCCCAAGCACACACGCAAATTGGATATATCGCGCGTCTCGCCGAGCAGTCCGGCTCTCCGAGCTCGGAAGCGTTCTTGAAATCAGGCGTCCGGTTTTCTTTGGACGCTGGCGAAACAGCCTTTTACGAGGCCAGCGGCGACGCGCGGCTGATCGATGTCATGTCGGGCTGGTTTCGGTTGGAGCGCGCCGCCAGAGACGGCGGCCGTCAAGTCTTTAGCTTTGTTCCCGCGGGTCATTTTGTCGGCGTCATGTCCGGCGCGCGCGCGCATTACTCAGCCGTTGCTGCGACGCCCGTCGAAGCGGTCGGATATTCTCCGCAAGCGCTCAACGCGATGCTGCG
>JBCCMB010000132.1:0-7654 GCA_039026555.1 Pseudomonadota bacterium | reverse complement strand
GGCTCTCAGACGATCTCACCGCATAGGCGTTGCGTCGTTTCAGTCCTGCCCAAGATGCGCCGGAAGCGTCCGCGCGCGCGCCGATCCGGCGGATGTCGGGAAGAGTGACGTCGTTCGCTCCGCCCAACCGAAACACGCCGCCATCCGCAGCATCGATTATCGGCTGCAAAACCTCTGCGGACGCGCGCAGATCGATGTATTCGCGGGGGTTGGCGGGGCCGTTTAGGGCGATGGCGCTGACGCCGCCTGCTTCGCCGGCGTAGAGCCCTAAGAGTGGTGCTGGGAGGCGTGCTTCAAACTCACCCGGCGCGGTCTGGGTCCACTCCGCAGACACGCGCGCGCCTTCTGGGTCGATGAGCGTGAAAGGCGAGGGGTCATCGTTGAGCGACCTCAGTTTGGCTTTTATGTCTCCACCTTCTGCTGTGAGACTCAGCCTTTCTTCCTCCAGCTCCGGCTCTTTCATCAGCCAATGCGCCAAACGTCGGATCAGTTCGCCATAAGGACCGCCATTTTGGTGACCCCGCGCCCATAGCCAGATTTGGTCGGACATTAACTCCGCCACACGCCCGTCGCCGACCCGATCGAGTAGGAGAAGCGGCGCGCCCGTCGAGGTTTCGAGCAAGGTGTCGCCTGAGACTTCCTGGCCCTCAATGTATCGTCGCCAAGGCCCCCACGAGGTTTCGTCCGGCAAATCTGCCGTGATGGTGTGCCGCGCGCCGAGATCCGAGCGTTGGGGCGTCATCTCGCCTTCAATGATTTCACCTGTCGGCCGGCCGGGCAAGACCGCGGCGAGGCTGGTTCGATGAATGCTCTCGGGCCCAGCGAAGGTCGGCCCCGCGGCCACCATCAAGGCGCCGCCATCGGCCACATAGCGCGCGATATTGTCGAAATAGGCCATCGGCAATACGCCGCGCCGCCGATAGCGATCGAAAATGACCAGATCGAATTCCTGCAAGCGCTCCACAAACAATTCGCGCGTCGGGAAGGCGATCAGCGCAAGCTCGTTTGTCGGCGTGGCGTCCAATTTGTGCGGCGGCCGCAAAATCGTGAAGTGCACCAAATCGACCGACGGATCGGATTTCAACAAATCGCGCCAGACGCGCGCGCCGGCATGCGGTTCGCCGGTTATGAGCAGCACGCGCAAGCGATCGCGAACGCCGGACACAGCCGCGGCCGCGCGATTATTCGCTAAGGTTAGTTCATTGGGGCCTTCATCGATCTCGACCACGATAAGGTTGGGCCCCCGTCGCGGGACGTCGAGGCGAATAACGTCCGGTTCGCCGACGCGTACAGTTTGCGCGGCGATGCGTTCGCCATTGACGGAGATCCTCACGCGTGCGCGGGAGGCGCCGGGCGCTTCAACTTGAACGCTCATATCCGCGCGCTCGCCGACAATGCCGAAATTGGGCGCAGAGACGATTTCGATGCGTCGGTCTTGGACGTCTTCTTCGCCGGCGATGAGCGCGTGTATCGGACCTAGAGGCGCGGCGTCTTCAGGGGTGGCGGGGATGTCGTGCGCCTGTCCATCCGTGATTAGGAAGGCGCCGGCGATGCGTTCGCGCGGCGCATCCGAAAAGGCTGTGTTCAGCGCTTCGTAAGGATGGGTGGCGTCGGCGCCTGCGGCGGTTTCCGCGATACGCAGCTCCAACGTGTCGTCGGCCTCCAATCGCGCCTTGAGATCAGCGAAGGCCGCCTCGGCGATGGCGGTGCGGTCGCCAAACCGCATGCTTTCAGATCTATCCAAGATGATTGCGGCGATGTCTTTGAGCGGCTCGCGCTGTTCTTCGATTAATTGTGGATTGGCCAATGCGGAGGCGAGCGCCAGCAACGCCAGCGCCCGCATCAACCAAGCCCGCCCGCGCCGCGCCAGATAAACGCCCCAAACGATCGCAACCACGACGAAAAAGCCGATCAGAATCGGCCAGGGCAGCAGCGGATCGAAAGCAAGACGCTGTGCGTCAATCATCGCCGCCCTCCGATCCGATAGGTGTCGGCGGTCCGTCGGGATTTATCAAATCGCGCACGCGATCGCCGCGATTTCGGTTGAACTCCGCTTCTTCTCCCAATCGCTCCAGCAAATCCGGTACGTGAACTTGGTCTTCTTTGTAATTGCCGGTGAGGATGTACATCACCAGATTGACGCCGAAACGATACGCCATTTCGCGGTCCCGCTCGGTTGTGTCCATGGGCAGCATAGGGCGGCGGTTTCTATCGATCGCCCAAGCGCCGGCCCAATCCGCGTCGCCGATAAATAGCGCCGAGACGCCGTCGCCGCGCCTTTCCTCAGCATTGGCCGAGCCGGCCTCAAGCCAGAGCTTTCCGCCTGCGATACGGCCTGGAAAATCATCCAGCAGATAAAAACTGCGCGCGATCACATGGCTCTCGGGCGCGCGTTCCAGCGGCGGCGCGTCGACGCCTGAAAGCAGGACCGCCAGATCCTGGTTGACCAACCGACCGGGCGCCGCGTCGCGCGTGTCGACCACCAGCGCGCCGCCATTGCGCAAATAGGCGTTGAGCGCTGCGGTTTCTGTGTCGCCTAGGGGCGGGGACCCTCGTGGCGGGGCGAAATAGATCAGTGGATACAGCTCTAAAGGATCATCGCCCAAACGCACGCCATGCGGCGCGGCGGGCTCCACGGCGGTTCTCAGATAGAGCTCAAGCGCGAGACCCTGCAAACCGGCTTCGACGATTTCATCCGCGCGGGGATCATTGGTGCGCACATAGGCGAAACGAAGCTCCAGCGCGGCGTCGTCGAGGGGTGCGCGCGCGGCTTGTGTTTGAGCGGACGCATCCATGGGGAAGGCGATAAATGCGCTGAGGGCGACCACCACCGCAGCGGCGTTTTGTTTGGCGGCGCGAGACATGCGGGGAAGTCGCCCCGCGACGCCTAAGGCCACAATGAGGTCGATCGCGAGCAAGCCGATCGCAGCGGCCAGCAGCCACCCGTCTAAGCCTCTGCGCAAATTGGCGGCGGCGTCTTCCACGACACGCGCGCCGGCCGGCCAGTTGGTCATGGCGTCGGGCAAGACCGCGCCAACATTGAGCGCCCGCCCGCCCGCAGGTCCAGAATAAAGCCCCGGCGGCGTCTCAACGCCTGCAACCGCGATTGCAAACGCGTCTCCCGCGATGGGTTGGGCGGTGTCTGGCGGCGGTTCCAGTGCGCCAAACCCGTCCAAAGTCCGCTCTGGCGCGAAACTGCCCGCGATATCGACAGGGCCGATTGACGCGCCTCCGCCAGATGCGGCCGCGCGGCGGAGCATCTCTACATAGGCGCCGGTGTAAGGCAGATCCGACCAATCCGGATTAGCGGTGACGTGAAACAAAATGACCGCGCCACGGCCTTCGCGGGCGGCGGTCACCAAGGGCGTGCCGTCTTCCAAGCGCGCCCAGGCCTTGGCGGACAAATCAGGGCCAGGTTCCGCAAGGACTTGCCGACGGACGAACGCGTCTTCAGGCGCGCTTATGCCGGCGAAGGGGGAGGTGGGCTGCGGCGCGGCGATTGCTTGCGGGTCGTCCCAAGCCAAGGCGCCGCCAAGGGCGCGTGTCGCGGAGCGAAGAGGAACGGGCGTGAAATTCGTCGGCTGGGCGGCGAGCTTCGGACCGGCGAAGCGGATCAGCGCGCCGCCGGCCTCAATCCAATCTCGCAGCGCGTCCGCCTCCGCGCCTTCGATTTGTCCGCGATCCCCCAGGATAAGCGCGTCGGGCTCTTGCTCGAGCAGCTCGCTCAGCGGACCCTCAATCAGTTCGGCGTGCGGTTCGAGCGCACGGCGGACGTAATAGTATTCGCCCAGGAGCGGCTGGGCGCTGAGCTCGGGGTCCGCCAATCCTACGCGCGGCCGTTTTGACGCATCATCCCACAGCCAAGTCGCGCCTGCTGACGGCGCGCCCAAAATGCGAAACCGAGCGACGCGGTTGAGCTGTGCGGACGGCAGCACGAATTTGGCGACAGCCTCCGTTTCGCCGTCGACAAAGCGCGCCGCAGCGGAGGCGGCTGACGCGCCTTCGGATGTTTCTGCAACGATGACGACTTCAGTCTCGCCGGATGGCAGCCGTCGGGTAAGCGTGACCTCGGCGCCGTCTGGCGCGCGGGCCGTGCCGGTAATCGCATAAGCGCTCCGAGGCGCGGTCACGCGGATCTCCAAAGACGCCAATTGAGCTATTGCGGCGGCGCTTTGCGCGCCAGCGCCGTGATCGAAGCCATCCGTGATCCACACCACATAGCCAGGCTCAAGGCCGGATGCGTCGAGCCCTTCGAGCGCCGCCAGTCGATCCGGCGCCCAGGGGGCGGGGCGGGCCGATTGAAGACGTCCGCGCGCCGTATTTGCATCCAATGCTTCGGAAGGATCCGCCGTCAGATCCCGCGGCGCCGTGAAGAGCAGATGAACGGCGTCGCCATTATCCGCCGCTTCGTCGGCTGCGCTGCGCGCTGCGCGCACCATGTCGCGCCATCGGGCGGCGCTGGTCCAACCATCATCGACGATAATGAGCGCCGGGCCTTGCGAAATTCTGTCTGGAGTTTGCGGCGACCAAGACGGCGATGCGAAGCCGAGTATGGCGAGCGTCGCCGCGATGAAACGCAAAAGGATAATCCACCATGGCGTTTGGGCTGGTGTTTCTTCTTCTGGGTCCAATCCGTCCAGTAATTGCAGCGATGGCAAAGCGACGCGCTTGGGCTCGGGCGGCGTGGCGCGCAGGAGCAGCCAGATCACCGGCAGGGCGATAAGGCCGAGCAGCGCTAGCGGTTGCGCAAAATCGAATGGACCAAATGTCACCAAACGCCTCTCATGCCGCGCGCCCGGGGGCTGTGACGGCTTGAACCAGCGCGCCGAGCACGGCCTCCACCGGTCCATCCGTGCGGTGAACGATGGCCAGCCAGCCCAGCTCAGCGGCCAACGCTTTCAAACCACGACGCTGTTCGCCGAAGCGTTTCAAATAGTCGCCGCGAATGTTCTCCGCCCGTCCAAGCAGGTGCGTCGCGTCCAAGCCGGGGCGATTAAACCGCGTGCGCCCTTCAAACGGATAAAGCTCTTCGACCGGATCCGAGACAATCAACATAACGCCATCGCGGCAGCGCGCCGCCAGCGGTTTTAAGCGCCCGCGCCAAACGTCTAAGGGCTCGTAAAAGTCGCTGGCGAGAATGATCGCCGCCTGATCGCGCGGTGGTTGGGGAAAGTCCGCATCAGGCGACAGCGCCCATAAATCTTCACCGACGCGAGTGGAGGCCTTCGCGCCCAAGGCCGGGCGGCGGGGTCCGCCCAATGCGCCGCAGCGTTCCCCCGCGCGTGCGAGCGCTTCGGCCAACGTCATTTGCGCGAGTAGGGCGCGCGTACCTTTTTCGGGATAAGCGGGATCCGACGTCCAATGAAACCCGTCTGACGGATCGGTCCAAAACAAATAGGTGCGGGCGGTTTCTAATTCGGTTTCGCGGACGAATAGTTTGTCGTCCTTTGCCGACCGCCGCCAATCCACTCGGTCGGCGCCGTCTTCATACGCGTATCGACGATACTGCCAGAAGGTCTCGCCAACGCCGGCCCGTTTTCGACCCGCCGAGCCCATATGGGCGGAGCTGGCCGCCCGCGCGGTCGGCGACAAAGTCGGCAGCGCGGCCGCCAGCGCTTTGGCTTCGGCCTTCAAAGGAGCGAGCGGAGCGCGCGCCATGGCGGGGTCCTTAACCTCTAAGCCGCTTTACGGGCGAGATACGAAATAAGATCAGCCAGCGCATCTGGCGCACCCGTGGGATCATACGCAAGCGCCATTCGGTGGCCCAAAGCGGGCTCCGCAAGCGCTTCCACATCATCGATCGAGGGCGCCAAACGTCCGCGCAGCAAGGCGCGCGATCGAGCGGCGAGCATGAGCGCTTGTCCGGCCCGCGGGCTGGGCCCCCATTCTACGCGTTCGCGCACGCGGGCGTCTTCCGATTGTTCGGGCCTCGCGGAGCGCACCAATTCAATAATGCTGGTCAGCACTTTTTCGGGCACCGGCATGGCCCGAACCAGCGCTTGAAGTTTCAATAAACGTTCGGCGTCTAAAGCGGCGCTGATCTCCGCGTCTTCGGATCCGGTCGTTTCGATCAGTATCCGGCGCTCAGTTTCCGCATCCGGGTAGGGCACGTCGATTTTGAGCAGGAAGCGGTCGAGCTGCGCTTCCGGCAGAGGATAGGTGCCTTCCTGCTCCACCGGGTTTTGCGTCGCTAAGACGTGGAAAGGTCGTGGCAAATCATAGCGCGCGCCGGCGATGGTCACGTGCCGTTCTTGAATGGCTTGCAGCAAGGCGGATTGCGTGCGCGGGCTCGCGCGGTTGATCTCGTCCGCCATGAGCAATCGCGTGAAGATCGGGCCCTTCAAAAAACGGAAAGAGCGTGCGCCTTCACTGGTCTCGTCCAAAACTTCAGAGCCCAAAATGTCGCCCGGCATCAAATCCGGCGTGAATTGTATACGGCCCCAATCCAGGCCCAAAGCCTTAGCGGAGGCTTCCACAAGGCGGGTTTTCGCGAGGCCCGGCGCACCGATGAGCAGGGCGTGGCCGCCCGCCAGCACGGCCGACAAGACCAGCTCCACCACACGCTCCTGTCCGAAGACCATGCGGCCGATCTCCGACTTAACGGCGGCGATCGCGGCGATCGCGTCATCGGCGTGTGCGACAATATCGCTCGGGATTTCGTTGGGGGTAATCTCGCTCGTGGCGGATGCTTCGACTTCACTCATGCGGTCGACTTACCTATGTCAGAAGGCGAAACCATGGCGGAGCCGCCCGATATTATGTCTCAAGACCCAATTGCCACGCCCAAGCCGCTAGAAGATTTGAGCGCCGTTTTGTCTAAATTGCAGTCCGAAGCCGGTTTGGCAAAGGGGCGATCGCTGCCGCCAGTGCATTTATGGCATCCGGAGAATTGCGGCGATATTGGCATGGAGATCCGAAAAGACGGATCCTGGTGGCATGAGGGCGTTCGGATCACGCGTGACAAGCTTGTGCGTTTGTTTTCAACCATCCTACGCAAGGATGAGGACGGCATATACCTCGTCACGCCTTATGAAAAAGTAATCGTGCACGTTGAAGATGCGCCTTTCATCGCTGTGCGGGCCGACAAGGTGGGTGACGGGGCAGCTCAAGCTCTGGTGATGACCACGAATGTCGGGGATGTTTTCACCGTGGATGCGGACCACCCAATTCGGGTGGATATCGATCCGGAGACCGGTGAACCGTCTCCCTATGTCGAGGTGCGCGCGGGGTTAGAGGCGCGTATCGGCCGGGCGCCGTTTTATGAATTGGTGGAATGGGCCGAGCCCGTTGAAGACGGCGCTGCGCTGGCGGTGCGGTCGAACGATGAATTGTTCCGCCTAGGAGCGGTTTAAGCGTCGACATGAGCTTTACAAGTCGAGACGATTTTTTGGCGCGCGTAGAAAACCGCCTTGCGCCGCCGGCCGCGCAGTTGGGCCGCGTCACGCGAACGGATTTCGACCTTAATCCGGAATTTCGACCCAAACCGCTGCCGGATCTTCGGCCCGCCGCGGTCTTGGTGGGGTTGCAAGATCGCGGCGATGATTTCGGCGTGCTCTTCACCGAACGGCCGACGACCATGCCGACGCATGCGGGCCAGGTCGCCTTTCCGGGCGGGAAGATCGATGCGGCGGACAAATCTGCGGCCGATGCAGCG
>JBCCMB010000131.1:0-7693 GCA_039026555.1 Pseudomonadota bacterium | reverse complement strand
GTCGCCGCGCACGGCAATTCTCTTCGGGCGATTGTGAAGCATCTTTTCAACGTGTCGGACGATGCAATCACCAGCGTTGAAATTCCGACAGGCAATCCGCTTCTAATCGATCTGGAGGGCCGCAAGGCGACAGCTGCGCGCTATCTCGATGCCGAACGCGCCACCGAGATCCCGGCGGTTTGACCGTCGCAGCGCCCGACGACGCCAAATGGATGGCGCGCGCATTGGATTTAGCGCGCGCGCAATTGGGACGAACGGCGCCCAATCCGTCCGTCGGCTGCGTCATCGTTGCGAATGGCGAGATTGTCGGCGAAGCGGCGACAGGCGAGGGTGGACGCCCGCACGCGGAGGAAGCCGCGCTTGCGATCGCCGGCGACAAAGCCGTTGGCGCGACAGCGTACGTCACACTAGAGCCTTGTAGCGAGCGATCGTCTGGGACGCCTTCATGCTCTGAACATCTTATCAATGCGAGCGTATCGCGCGTGGTCGCGGCGTGTTTGGATCCGCACCCGCAAGGATCGGGCGGGCTCGATCGCCTGCGCGCCGCGGGCGTCGTTTGCGAGGTGGGGGTGTTGCGAGATAACGCCGAAGCGGTGAATGCAGGCTTCTTCAAAGTGGTTCGCGACGGTCGGCCCCTCGTATCGCTGGATCCGTCTGCCGATAGCTATGACGGCGAGTTTTACTTGGGTCGCGGCGAGAGCTTTGAAGCTGCGCTCGCGCGAATGGCGCAAGAAGGGCTCACCCGAATTAGGGTCTCGCCCTCATCGCCTTTGGCCGCCGCCCTCAAAAGCCGCGGTCTTGTCGATGTGGATCGATCCGGCGCCTAGACCGCGCTTACGCTGCGCGGATACGCTTAAGGAAGTTCTCAACTTCCGTTTTGAGATTCGTCGATTGCGAGCCGACCGTGTCTCCGGCTGATTTCACGCGCTTCGCAGCCGCGCCGGCTTCGCCGGCGGCGTCGCGCACAGAGCCGATATTGCTGTCGACGTCCTGCACGCCGCCGGCTGCCTGCTGGACACTGGAGGAGATTTCCTGCGTGGCGGCGGATTGCTGCGACATGGCGGCGGAGATTTCTTCAGAGGATTTCTCAAGCGCTCCGATCACTTCGATAATCTCACGGATGCCGTTCACCGCCTCATGCGTCGTCGACTGGATGGCGTCGACCTGCTGTTGAATGTCATCTGTCGCATTCGCTGTTTGCGAGGCGAGCGCTTTGACTTCGGTTGCGACCACGGCGAAGCCTTTGCCGGCGTCGCCGGCCCGGGCGGCCTCAATGGTTGCGTTCAGGGCGAGCAGATTGGTTTGCGCGGCGATAGAGGTGATCAATTCCACCACCTCGCCGATGGAGGTCGCGGCCGTCTCCATTTCCGTCACGCGACCCTGCATGTTTTCGGCGCGCGCCGCTGCTTGAGTTGTAGACGCGTTGGCTTCAACGATTTTGTGGCTGATGTCGGCGATCGAGGCGGAGAGCTCTTCGGTTGCGGCTGCGACGCTTTGCACATTCGCGGCGGCGATCTGAGAGGATGTGGCGACGCTGTCGGATTTATCTTCCGTGTCCGTGGCGATGCGCGACATTGCGGAGGCGTTTTCATCAAGGTTTCCGGTCGCCGATTGCATCTCGGCGATGGCGGCGCCGACAACGGATTGGAAGTCGCCGGCGAGCTTGTCAATTTCCGCGGCGCGTGCTGCTGCCTCGTCGGCGCGCGCTTGCGTTTCTTCTTGCTCACGTGCGGCGGCTTCGGCGTTTTGCGCCATTGCATCGGCGAACAATTCAATCGCTTGGGCGAGCGGTCCCAATTCATCCGCGCGATCGACGCCGGGAACGGCGACGCCCTGCTCTCCGTCGGCGATGCGTCTCGTAGAATTGGAGAGGGCTTGCACCGGCTTGGCGATGCGCCGGGCGAACAGCCAGCCCAGCAGCGTTGTCAGCGTGATCACGCCGAGCGTTAGGAGCGTCGTCGCGTTTCGGATGCTGGCTGCGCTGGCGAACGCTTCGCTGACATCTTGCTTTGCGACCACGCGCCATTCAGCGCCTTCAAATGTGAGAGGCGCAGACGCCGCGAAGACCTCATGTCCCAAATAGCCCTCGCCTTCCGCCAGATGCGTTTCGCCAAACTTGGTCCAATCGAGAAGGGCCGAAGACACTTTGGTTTTCAAGATTGTCGGCTCGCCCGCATGGATGGCGTTGGAGCGCATCAGGCCGTCTCGGCCGACGACAAAGGTCTCGCCGGTTTCGCCCAGTCCGGCGCGGGATTGAAGAAGGGCGTCCATCTGATCGATTGGCATTTGATAGACAAGAACGCCCGCCTTTTGGCCGTCTGCGCCCATGATGGGCGTGGAGATAAAGCTCGCCGGCGCGCCATGGCTCGGGGCGTAGGGTTGGAAGTCGAAAAAGGCGGTTTCGCCTGCGTTCAACAAATCCGCCGCGGCGCGGAACGCATTACCTAGATCCGAGTCGGCGTATTCGCCCGTTCTCAGATTGGTGGCGTAATCCAGCTCCTTGAAGACCGTGTAGACTAAAGAGCCGTCATTCGAGAACAAGAAGATGTCATAATAGCCGCGTTTCTCTAAAAACTCGCGGAACCAGGGATGGTGTTCGGCGTGCGCTGCGGAATAGGTCGAGCCGTCGAGCGCCGCATCCAGATTGTGCTTTTCGCCGAGCGGGTGCGGGTTCTCGACAATGTAGAGCTCTTGCAGCGTATCCATTTGATTGAAGATGAGATCGCCCCAACCGGTTTCAAACGCGGTAAGCGCGTCCAGCGTGTTCGGGTTCGCCGCGATTGCGGTAAGGTCATCTTCAATGGAGAGCAAGTATTGGTCGAGCGCGTCGCGTCGCGATTCCGCTAGGCCAACCAGTTTTTCCCCCTCATCGACACGAAGCTGCTCAACGATTTGAGTGTAGCTTGCAACGCCGAGCGTTCCGCCCAGGATTAGTCCAGAGCCAACAACAAGACTGGTTAGCTTCGTTGCAATAGGTAGTCGATCGAATGCCTTCATCATGACGCATCTCCCAAAACGTCCTGGCGATCGCATGGCGCGCCAATGACGCTTCATCTTGCCCGCATGCGTCCAACCCCAAATGCAACCCTTAGTGGAGATTCGTTAACTGATTGTGATCGGTTTCTGAGGTTGAAGGGAGCTAAGTATGTGGGAGTGAGCGTATGTCGCGTTTAACGACGTTTTATGTTGTTTTGCGGCCGTATGCGCGTGATTTGTAGGGCCTTTTTCTTTTGAATTTCTACGCAGAAACTCGCGCGCTTGACGACAGCCGTCGCCACGCCTAGCCATTCGCCAAACACTAAAGGGAGACTGGCATGGCGGATTGGACCTTCCCCAAAGGCGAATTGATGGCGGGCAAGCGCGGTTTGGTAATGGGCGTCGCCAACCAGAACTCTATCGCCTGGGGAATCGCGCAACAATTGGCGGCTCAGGGCGCAGAAATGGCCTTCACGTATCAAGGCGAGGCCTTAGAGCGACGTGTGCGCCCGCTGGTCGAATCCATCGGCATGAATTTTATGCTGCCGGCTGATGTGACAAATGACGAAGAGATGGACGCCGCGTTCGCCGAGCTGAAAGCGCAATGGGGGAAAATCGATTTCCTCGTCCACGCGATCGCCTTCGCTGGAAAGGATGAATTGCAGGGCTCATTTGTAGAGAACACCATGCGCTTGGGCTTCAACCGGGCGATGGACATTTCCGTCTATTCGTTTGTCGACGCCTCACGTCGAGCAGCGGAGTTAATGCCGAATGGCGGGACGATCGTCACCATGACCTATTTGGGATCTGAACGCGTGATTCCATCTTACAATGTGATGGGCGTTGCGAAGGCCGCGCTGGAGGCGTCCACGCGTTACGCTGCGCGCGATCTGGGGCCGAAAGGCATCCGCGTCAATGCGATTTCAGCCGGGGTGATGCGCACATTGGCGATGGCGGGCATTAAGGGCGGCCGCTCTTTGATGAGCACGGGTCGCGATTGGTCGTTGTTAAAGGAAGACACCCAGATGGAAGGGGTCGCCGGCGCCGCGCTCTATCTCTTGTCTGATTTGGGTCAGTCGGTGGCCGGAGAAGTGCTGCACGTTGACGCCGGCTTCCACGCCGTCGGGTTGCCGGAGAGCTTGTCGTCGGAAGGTTAGGCGGGCTCGTTGAGAATTATGGGCGTTGGAGGCCGCCCTGGGTTGGGGGGACGGACGACCTCCTCCGCACGGACCACAATTGCTTGCGGGCCGAACCTCGTTTGAGTGTGCGTTTTCTAACACTCCCTAGTCAGCACTTTCGCACACTTTATCTGTTTCGTCAGCCCATATGTCGTGAAATTGATATATGAACTTCTGCGGCGGCGATTGTGGAGCCGCCGCCGAGACGTCGACGCTATTGCCCGCCGCTCAGCATCGGGCCGCGAACATAGCGAACTGTGTCGTCCACATCATCGCGCACTGCGACATCCAAGTAAGCGGTTTGGTTGATGTCGGAGGCGGTCAAGCCGCGCCCCCGCCTTTGCGCTAAAGTCTCGCCTTCGGGCGTGACAAGGCGCCAGCCATATACATCTTGTCCTGGTCTTAGGAAATCAGCGATAATCCGCTCGCGTGACGCGAGAGAGGCGGGCATGGGCGCAGCCAGCTCACCTTCCAGTCGAACGAAAACCTGCGTCAGATAGACGCCGGTTTCCGTCTCCGAGACGCCGACGCCCATATGGGTGAAGCCGTCGCGGCGGATGTTTTGGTTATTCGCCGGATGCGCCTTCAGCGCGGTCAGCAAAGCTGCGACGTCTCCGTCGAATTTATCGGCGGGTACGAACGCAATATTTTCACCCGACATGCCGGACAAAAGCGTGCGATCGACAACGCGCAAACGATCGGCGTGCCCGCGATTAAGGGCGTCGCGATGTTGCGTGTAGCCGGACGTGGCCATATCGGCGGCGTGTAGACGAGATGCATCGATCAGGCCTGAGCGAAGGATAAGCGGTTTAAGCCCGACTTCCACGCGGTCGGCGTTCACCAATTCGGCGAGACGCTGCTCGAGATCGGGCCGATAAACAACGCCAGCCGGCGGCGTTTCTAAGCATGAAGACGCCGTTTGAATGAAGCCCGCGGCGGTCGCCGGATAGCCGGATTCATCGAGTTGACACTCGGCGGCTGCGGAGGCTGCGAACGCAGCGGCGGCGAGGGCCGATACTGCGCAAGTTTTCAACATAGTCTGTAACATAACTGTCATATTACAGTTTTGTGACAGTGTGGCGTCAAGTGGTTTTGAGCGGGGTTTTTCAAAAACTTTGTTAATGAAAGATCTAGAAGAATGGAATAAAGAATTGTAATTAAATGTAAAAATTGGAAAATTTCGATACTATGCCGTGAAAGAAATATCGGTGTACTGAGCATTAATGTCGTCGAATTGAGTGCTTGAAGAGGCGATGCTCGGTGGATTTTGTCACTTTTGAATGGGCGCAATCGACTCAAAATTGGCGTGTTTTGAGGGCGGTTCGCTCCGGATCAGTACGCTCTTCGCTAAGGCGATACGATCCCGTCCGCCAGCAATCTCGCCCAAACCGCGGCCGCCAATCTGGCCTCTGCAGCAGGCCCTGGAACGCCGACCGCGCTGGCGAGCGGGCCTTCGTCCTTCACGACAATATCGCAGCGAAATTTTGCAGGTTCAGTGAAGCGGTGATGCGCGGCGCGTACGAAGTTGAGATATTGTGCGAGCACGCGATCCAAAGCGCGACCGCGTTCGGCGACATCGCGCGCAATTCGCCGCGCCAATCGCAGATCATCCGGCGTATCGACGAAGACTGTTAAGTCGAACAGGTCGAACAATGCTTGGTCGCTTAAGACATGAACGCCTTCGACAATGATGACGGGTTTGGGCGGCAATTTTCGCGTTTCACCGTCCACACGGTCGTGCGTGGCGAAATCATAGATAGGTTGTTCGATGGAACGCCCCGCCTGAAGATCACGCAAATGCGTTTCGAACAGCGCCATATCTTTAGAGGCCGGATCGTCGAAATTGATCTTTTGCTCCATCTGCGCCGCGGTCCAGCCGGGCGCTTCGGGGCCGTAATCTATGCGCGGGCGATAATAATTGTCTTCGCCGAGCAATAGCGCTCTTTCCGCGCCAAGCCTTTCGATGAGAACGCGCGCAAGCGTCGTCTTTCCAGACCCGGACCCGCCAGTGATGGCGATCAGATAGGGCGCAGCCATGGTGAGCTCCAAGCAGTCGGCGACCGCTTCGCTTTAACCCGGACGCACAAGCGCGCGCAATCGACTTGGCGGTCACCCGGAAGGGCGGTGAAGACTAGGCCGCAAGCGCAATCGGCGCGGCGTGTGGGATGCATCCCAGCACGCGGCGAATTTCAGATCGCGCGGCCAGCTCGCTCAAGGTCAAACCGCCGGATTTCGGATCGAATACGGTGGAGCCGTCCAGACACATGGCGCGGTGCACGACGCGCTCGCACACGCGGAAGGTCTCGTCAAAGCCGGCCTTTTCCTTCAGCGCCGCCACTTTTTCTTCTATCTGGCGACCGATGCGGGTGGGACGCGGGGCGGCCCGATCAAAACAGATATGCCAATCCTGCCCGCCGCGTCCTGTGCGACGGCGCGCCCATCTTACGTCCTGGATGAAGCGATAATAATTGTCTTCCGGCGCCTGCGGAGAATAGAGCGGCGCAAAGAGTGAGTGAACGTCCGCCGGGCTATCGTTCAGCGGCGTAATCAAAACGTCGGCGAGCTTGTGCGCGTCGAAGAAATCCTGACGGCTGGCGCAGGATGTGTCGATCACGAGCAATTCATAGCCATCCGCTTCCGCCATATCGATCAGCGGCGTCAGGCGATCGCGTTCCTTGCCGCGCAGGAAACCGCGCGTCGTATCGCCCGTGTCGATCAATTGGATCAGATCTGGCGCGGGAAAGCCGGCGGTGCGGCGAAGCGTGACGAAATGGGTCAAATTGCGCGTTTGCCGGTCAAGATCCAAAACAGCGGTCCGCCGGCCATCCATCAGACCTGCAACAGCGATGAGGCCGGCCAGGGTGGTTTTGCCCGTACCGCCTTTAAATCCGCTCAGCGTCACAATCTGCATCGTGTCTGCTCCCATCGCGGACCCAAACTGGGACCCGCGTCAAAGTGTTAACAGAGACGTGGCAATTCGCGTGCCAGGGGAGCGTACGCTTTGAATTTCTTGCAGTTTGGGAGGTTAACGGGAAGGGTTTTGCGCGTAGGGGGCGGGTCGCGGGGGTGGTGCGGGTTGGGAGAGGTTTTTGTTTAAGAGCTTCGGGGCTGCTCGAGGCTTCGCCTCTGCCCCTGCGCCTTCGCGTTGCTCGTGGTGTGAGCCTTCAATGGAGCTGGAGCGGCTTTAGCCGCGTCCCCAGCGAAAGCTGGGGCCCAGAGCAAACATCTCCTGGATCCCAGCCTTCGCTGGGACCACGGACCTGGCGGTCCGTTTGAAGCAAGCTCGCTTCTCGCTGTCGCGCACCCCACAAGCAACGCGAAGGCGAGGCGCCTGGCCGCGAAGCGGTCAGAACAGCGACCGAGCTCTTAAACGGGGACTCTTCTCCCCACGCGCTCAAACCTCACAACCCGCACCCCACGAGCAACGCGAAGGCGGAGCGCCCGGGCGCAGCCCGGAACAGCGCGAAGCTCTTTAACAACGACTCTTATCCCCATGCGCGTCAGCGCTGGGGGTAAGAAGATAAGGGCGCGGAGCGCTT
>JBCCMB010000130.1:0-7762 GCA_039026555.1 Pseudomonadota bacterium | reverse complement strand
GCTCTGCGCCTTCGCCATGCTGTTGGGGCGCCTGGAGCTCATCGCCGCTTTCGTGATCCTAAGCCCCCGCTTCTGGCGGGGCTAACGGCCCACCACTTCTTCTGCGGCGAAGCGATAGATGCGGCCGCAAAATTGGCAATCGGCGACCAGCATGCCGTCGTCTTCGGCGAGCGCGCGGATCTCGGCCGGCGGCATTCCGGCGAGCGTTCGCTTGAGGCGCTCTTCCGAACAGGTGCAGGCGTCGCGCAATGCGGAGGGCGGCTCCAACCGCACGCCGTCTTCATGAAACAGGCGATACAGCAATTGGGCGGTTGAAACGTCCGGATCCGCGAGCTCGGCGTCAGTCACGGTCTCAAACAGGGTCCGCGCATGGTTCCAGTCTTCATCCGTTTCCCCGCGCGCCATATCGCCGGCCACTTGTTGCAAAATCGCGCCACCTGAACGCCAACGGTGCGTTCCGCCCGGCTCTTCCAACTCCGCGACGCTGAGGCGTACGCGCGTTGGGATTTGCTCTGACTGGGCGAAATAATGCTCAGCGCATTGAGCGATATCCGCGCCGTCTAGCGGTACGACGCCTTGATAAGGCTGCATGGATGGATCGTCTTGAATGAGCACGATCCCGAGCACGCCCTTGCCGATCATTTGCGGCACGTGCGGACGATCGCCCTTGTTCAGCGCCATGAGGCGATCCCATTTGTCTTGATTAAGCTTCAAATATCCGCGTACGCCGCCATCCGTGCGCGCCTCTGCGACCAGCATGGAAATGGGACCGTCGCCCTCGGCCTGAACTGAGATGCGGCCTTCAAACTTCAACGACGCGCTGATTAACACCGCCAAGGTCAGCGCTTCGCCCAAAGCATGCGCCGCCCAGCGCGGATAATTGTGACGCTTCAAGATGGGATCGATAACGCCATCGCCCAATCGTGTGGCGCGGCCGCGGACAGACGAGTTTTCAAGCTGAAAACTGGCGACGAAATCGTCACCCTCTCCCAGCGGATCGCCCGCCTCAATCATTGAAAACACCATTCCAGCACGGCTTTTTGCGCATGCAGCCGGTTTTCCGCTTCATCAAATATGAGCGAGCTTGGACCGTCGATCACGTCGGCGGTGACTTCTTCGCCGCGATGCGCGGGAAGACAATGTAAGAATTTGGCCCCGCCATCAGCCTTTTGCATAAGGTCTTCGGTCACCTGAAACGGCGCCAATGATTTGTAGCGTTGTTCAGCGTCGGTGTCGCCCATGGAGACGAAACTGTCGGCGATGACGACGTCCGCGCCCGCCACGGCGGCCTCAGCGGTGTCGTAAAGATCTATCCGGCCTTGCTCGGCCCGCGCGCGGTCTACATCAACGGATTTCGGCGCATAGGCCGCAGGCGTTCCCAAGGCGAGCGAAAACCCGAATTTGGGCGCAGCGTGGATGTAGGTCGAGGCCACATTATTGCCGTCCCCGACCCAGGCGATGCGCGCGCCTTTCAAATCCAGCCCATGTTCTTCCAGCGTCTGCAAATCCGCCATGATTTGGCAGGGATGCGAGGCGTCAGTCAGGCCGTTGATCACCGGAATGCTGGCGGCCGCGGCGAAAGCCTCGACGTCGCTGTGCTTGTTCGCGCGGATCATCACGGCATCGACCATGCGCGACAGCACGCGCGCGGTATCCTCCACCGTTTCGCCGCGTCCCAGCTGCATATCTCCAGCGTTGAGAACGATCGACGATCCGCCCAGCTGGCGAATGCCCATATCGAAACTGACCCGCGTGCGCGTTGAGTTCTTTTCGAAAATCATCGCCAAAGCGTGACCCGTCAGAGGCGCGTCTTGATCGATCTCGCCTCTAGGCGCGCCTTTGCGCGCCGCTTTGCGCGCCTTCGCAGCGTCTAAAACGCCTCTCAGCTCGCTGGCGGGCAGCGGCCAGATATCTAAAAAATGCTTGGTCACTTGGCCGGCTCAGAGACAGACGCCAGAGCTTGATCCAGCACGTCGACCGCTTCGCGTACGTCCGCATCCGTAATAATAAGCGGCGGCGCCAATCGCACGACTTGATCGCCCGCCGTGCCGACGAGAAGTCCACGCTCCATCGCAGCGGCGCGGATAGGCGCTGGATCTCGTGACAGCTTGATGCCGCGGAGCAAGCCTTTGCCGCGCAATTCAACAACCAAATCCGGATAGCGGTCCTTTAGGCTAGAGAGGCCCTGGGTCAGGCTCGCAGAGACGCGGTTGACCTCTTCCAAAAACCCGTCGCTCGTTAAAACGTCCCACACCGCGTTGCCGACCGCCATGGCTAAAGGTCCGCCGCCAAAGGTGGAGCCGTGCGAGCCGGGCTTCATGCCTTTGGAGGCTTCTTCCGTCATCAGACATGCGCCCATCGGGAAGCCCCCGCCAACGCCCTTGGCGACCGCCATGATGTCGGGATCGGCGTTCTCCGCCCATTCATAGGCGAAGAGTTTGCCTGTGCGGCCAGCGCCGGACTGCACCTCGTCATAGATCAGAAGCGCGCCATGCTCGTCGCACAATTTGCGTAAATTTGTGAGGGCTTCCTCCGGGATCGCGCGGACGCCGCCCTCGCCCTGGACAGGCTCCACCAAAACCGCCGCAACATTAGGGCCCATCGCCGCCTTTAGCGCGTCTTCATCGCCAAATGGCAAATGCGTGAAGCCCGGCATGGCCGGCCCGAAGCCTTCGCGGTATTTCGGGTTGGCGCCGGCGTTCACCGCGCCGAGCGTGCGGCCGTGGAAAGAGCCTTCAAACGATAGTATCTCATAACGATCTTCATCGCCGTTCACGTAATGGTATTTGCGCGCCGTCTTGATGGCGCACTCAATCGCCTCGGCGCCGGAATTGGAAAAGAAGACACGGTCGGCGAACGTATCCGCGGCGTAGCGCTCCGACAAACGCTCCTGTCCGGGCACCCGATACATGTTCGACAAATGCCAGATCTTGTCGGCCTGGTCCTTCAACGCAGCGATAAGCTGCGGGTGGGAATGCCCAAGCGCATTCACCGAAATCCCGGAGATAAAGTCCAAATAGGTTCGCCCGTCATCCGCGAACAGACGAGGCCCCTCGCCGCGCTCGAAAACGACGGAGGGCGGCCCGTAAACGGGAAGAATAGCGTCTCTAGACATGGTCTGATTTCCCAAGAACATCCGATAGTGTGAATGAAAAGGCGAGCTTTGCGACCGCGCGACGCGCGTGTCAACGCGGCGACATGGCAATCGCTCTACGCCCGCGATTAGGCTTTAAGCTTGTATCCAGATCGGAACAACGCCCAACATGCAATCGTCGAGGCCGCGGCGATGATAAAGGTGAACGATGCGCCAAACATCAGATCACCCTCCGCGTTGCCGGTGAAGCCGTATCGAAACCCGTCTATCAAATGGAAGAACGGGTTGAAATTCGACAAGCTGCGGAAGGGTTCGCCCAGCGCATCAATCGGATAAAACGTGCCCGATAACATTGTGAGGGGCAGAATGACGAAATTGGTGACCACCGCGAGATGGTCGAATTTCTCCGCCCAGACGCCGCCCAACAACCCAACCGCGCCCATAAAGATCGCTGCGATCAAGGAGTAGAAGATAACGGCCCACCAATGAACGACGCTGACGCTCGCCACGCCCATCGCGGCGATAACGGCCAACGTTACTGCGCCAACCAAGACGCCGCGCGTCGCCGCGCCCGCAATAAAGCCCGCCGTCAATTCTGACGAGGACAAAGGCGCCATCAAAAAATCGGACGTGTTGCCCTGCACTTTGGCGATGGTGATTGAGGATGACGAGTTCTGAAACGCGTTGTTAAGCACCGCCATCATCACCACGCCCGGCCCTAGGAAATCGGCGAAGCTGACGCCATCGATCGGCGGTCGGTCAGGAAAGGCGAGCTTAAACACCAGCATAAACAGCAAGGCCGACAACACGGGCGCGAACAAGGTCTGCATGCCGACTTTCAGGAAGCGGCGGACCTCGCGCACATAAAGCGTCTGCAGCCCCAACCAATTAACCGCGCCATAACGGCGCGGCGCCACGTAGGAATTTGAAGACGGCGAGGCGTAAGCCTGCTCTGGATGCGTACCGGTATCTGCCATGCCGCAACATGTAGCGATCTTCGCTAGCAACGCCATCCCCAGAACGCGTCGAAATGCACTACGGCCCGGGCGAATCTGTTAAGCTCGTACTTTAATCCACACCTATATCTTGATTCTGCTGTGGAGAACTCTAACCACATATTGTGTCGCCACACTTCCCAGCTACGATATATAGCACTGTGCGGGGAGCGATTGGGGCGTCAGCCCTAGATATTGATTCGTTCTCCATCCACCTTGGGGCTGAGGAGACCAGTATGGCTTGGACTGAAGAACGCGTGACGGAGCTTAAGAAGCTCTGGGCCGAGGGGCATAGCGCCAGCCAAATCGCAAAACAATTAGGCGGCGTGACCCGCAACGCAGTGATCGGCAAGGTGCATCGGCTCGGGCTATCGGGACGTGCGACGCCGTCGCGTCCTGTGAAACGCCCGCCCCGCTTGGCGCGGCCAAAGCCTCAGCAGCGCGCGGCCGGGACTGCGAATACGCCGGCCGTCTCGAAATCCCCCGGCGCGGCTCAGCCGCCCTCAATGCCCGTCGAGACGGTCAGCGTCGAGCCGAAACGTCTGCCGAACGGCGACATGGTGACTGTGCTGACGGTGAAGGACAACATGTGCAAATGGCCGATCGGCGACCCGGCGGATCCATCATTCGGATTTTGCGGCCGCGCGTGTGAAAGCGGAAGTCCCTATTGCGCAGAGCATGCAAAGCTCGCCTTCCAGCCCGCGAAGAAGCGCGAGCGCCGTCAGCGCGAATACGATTACGTCCAACGCCTGGCCGGCTAGGCTCTAAGCGCCGCCCATCCCGAGCGTATGGGGGATGGGCGGAATTGGCCGCTTAATGAGCGGCGTCGGTGGAGATCTGGCCGCGAATTTCCGCTTCCTTCTGCGCCCATAACCGCTTTTGATAGCGTGTCTGGATAACATCTGTGACCACCAACACGAAGATGACCAGGTAGAAGCTAGATTTGGACATCGCTTCGACGTCGAAGCCGAACAGCTTCAGATGCGCCAAATGTCCGCCTTCCGACACCAGCAGCACGCCCACAATGAACAAGATGAACAGACCCAGCACCTCGTACATCCGGTTCCTTTTCAGGAATTCAGCGACATAGTCAGCGAGCAAGACCATGGCGACGCCTGAGATAATGATCGCGGTCGCTAGGATGTAGAAATTCTCAGACAACGCCATCGCCGACAAAATACTGTCGAAGGAAAACACCAAATTCATCGACACGATGAGGAAGATGGCCTGGCCGACAGATTTCTTCTGGTCGCCCTCGGTGTGTTCAATCCCTTCCACGGCCAGCATGTGCGCGATTTCCTTGGTCGCCGTGTAAATGATAAACGCGCCGCCTAGCAGCGTGACCAGCGCCTTCACCGTGAAATCACCTTCCAATACGCCTGTCAGATGAACGCCGAACAAGGGTTCAGCGAGCAAATCGAACAATTGTAAGATGAGGAAGAGCAGGACCAAGCGGAACAACACCGCCAATGCAATGCCCATGCGGCGTACATAAGCCTCGCGTTCGGGACCTACACGCTTGGATTCAATCGAAATGTACAAAAGATTGTCGAACCCCAACACGGCCTGCAGCGCAATTAACGCCGCGAGCGTAAAAAGACCGGGGATAGAGAATAACTCCGCCATGTCTGTTCCCTCCAAAATCGATGGGAAGCAGCTATAGCCAAGTTTGGTTGGGTGTTTAACCCGCCGGGTCTTACCCGAATCTGCAAAATGGTGGGGGGCGGATGAGGCCTCTTACCCCCCTGGGGAACGCGTCGCGAGGCACAGCATGGGCTCATCCGTCATTTCACCCATTTTCCTGAACAGTTGAATTGGACGGGTTCCAGCTGGCCTGATCCCGAAGAACAAGGATAGGATTTAATGAGCACTACAAAGACTTAAATCGGCGTCGACGTCGCTAAAAATTGTATCGACACATTCGATCCAACCACGGGGAAAAGCCGCAGAACAAACACAGAAAGACGCGCGTTGAGCGCCTTTGCGGCAAGTTGCGAGAAACGAATTGTTATTCTCGAAGCCACTGGGGATATGAACGACCAGTGATGGCGGCATTGAGCGAGGCTGGCATCGCCTACAACCGTGTCAATCCGCGCCATGCAAGGGAATTTGCGAGAGCCTCGGGCCGTTTAGCAAAGACGGATAAAGTCGACGCCCAAATATTGGTACGAATGGGAAAAGCGCTTGGCCTTCAACCTGACCGCCAACTTGACCACGCAACTGATCGATTGGCCATGTTGACGACACGCAGAGAAGTTCTTGTTGAACAACGGAAACAGGAAAAAGTTCGTCTATAGCAATGTGTAGATTCTTATATTTTAAAGGATATCAAGAGCTTGATAACCCTACTTTCAAAACGCATCGACAGACTTGAAACTGAGATTGCAGTTCATATCAGCGCTCACATGCACGTCGACAACCGCCATGAAATGCTTTTATCGGCACCCGGCCTTGGTAATGTTGTGGCCGCAACCCTCCTAGCAAAATTGCCCGAGTTAGGAACAGTAAATCGGCGAGCTATCGCCAATCTGGCCGGGCTTGCACCTCATGTATGCGATCCCGGTCATATGAGAGGAAGACGGAAAATATGGGGTGGAGGTGCGGAAGTGCGCAGTACACTTTATATCGCCGTTTTTATCGCGTCGAAATCACATCCTGAGTTCAGAAGCGACCGTAAAAAACTTGAGGATGCCGGAAAACCGTTCAACGTGGCCATTATTGCCGCTGCACGTCGTCTGCTTGTCCAGCTCAATGCTATGATCCGAGAAAATCGCTGCTATGAGCAAAAAGCTTAAACGTCTCGAGACTATGCCTTTATTTGTCCATTCTAATACCGCTTACGCGAGGACCAGATGTCAAACACTCAGTTCCAACTATTCTAACTTTCTGTCCGCCCGCAAGCGCAGTCATCAAGAAAGAAACTTTAAGGTCATGATGATTAACACTATCAGCAGCGACCACAATCGCTTCATGTGTTTTAGTACAGGCTATACCATAAGCTGATGCAAATGTGATTCGGACAGCCCCGTCATTTGCGGTTCGCAAACTAACAACTTCAAGAGGCGCAGTCCATTGATTAAACTCGGTCGCATTAACGGGCCTCACATAAAAACAACAAAGCAATAATGTTGATGACAACATCAATTTCAGTATTTTCATCATTACAGTCGCTCTTTTTAAAATTTTGATTTGAACTAACTACTTCGCAGATCCATGTGAAGTAGCAAATACTTGGTATCAGCCAAAATCGCGAGATCGAGATTTCGTAGAAAGCCAATCCAGATTTTGGATGCTATGAGCAACACCCTATTCTTGCAATCTGTCTGCTTTGCTCAAGCCTGAAAATTGTGCGCTAATACAAACTAACAGTTGCTGTGGGATCAGCCGAACCAGCCTATTTTTCGTCCGTCATGCGCAAACGTTCGGAGACCGATTGCGCCACGTCGCTGTCGATGGCGCCAACTTCCGCAAAGCGCTGCAATGCAAGCCGCCATAGCCATTTGGCGCCGCCCGGTCGTCCCGCCGCAGCTGCGTGATCGCCCGCCACCGCAGTCAGTTCCGCCAGATCGACGGAGGGGCCTTCCCCCTTCGACAGCAAAGCCCTTCGGCCTTCGGCGAGAAAGGCGTCCGTTTCGTCCAGCCGGCCGTCAACAAGCGCTGAGCGCGCCTTATT
>JBCCMB010000129.1:0-7859 GCA_039026555.1 Pseudomonadota bacterium | reverse complement strand
CGCACGCTGCGATGGCGTTTGAACGCGTCAAAATCGATGGGGCCGTCGGGCAATAGACGCGCGCCGATATCCGCAAGGATGGCGCTTTCAGGACGCACATCCGCCAAGCGGGTGATGCCGCCATCGCTAAAGCGCACATAGTTGAACATGGATTCCTGGGTTGTCGGCTCCCATTCCTCATCGCGCGCAGCAACGGGCAGCACCAGCATTTCGCCGCTCTCCACGCCGAAAACATGCGACGCGTTCAACGTCGTCGTCAGGCATAGGCGAAAGCCGATTTGGTCCAAAGCGCGCGCCGCCCAATCGCTGTCGGGATTTGCAGCGAACAGGTTTCCGCCGAGCAGAACCGCCGCATCGATCTTGCCGTCGCCCGCCGCCTCCATTGCGGCCATCGTGTCCATGCCGGCGCCCTTGGGCAGTGAAAGTCCAAGTGTTTCTTCCATGCGGTCGACCACGTCCTGCGACAGCACGGGCTTTACCCCGATCGTCCCGACGCCCTGGACGTTGGAGTGTCCGCGTAATGGCAAAAGTCCGGCGTTGGGCCGGCCAATCATGCCGCGCATCAAAGCGAGATTGGAAATATACTCAATATTCTCAACGCCGTGCGCATGGTGCGTCATCCCCATGCCCCAGGCGAAGACAGCCGATGTCGACCGCATGTAAATATCGGCGAGACGCTCTATCTCAGCCCGCGACACGCCGCTTTCAGCTTCGATATCGGCCCAGCTTTGCGCATTTATGTCGGATGCGAACGCGTCGAACCCTTCGGTATGGGCATCGATAAAGGCGCGCGCCTCTCCGCTTGCGGCCAATACGGCCTTTGCGATTCCCTTAAACAGGCTGATATCGCCGCCAATGCGCGGCTGCACATAAAACGAGGCGATCTCATCCCCGCCGACCAGCAAAGATCGAGCGCTCTTAGGCGAGGCGAATTTGACCAAACCCGGCTCGCGCGCAGGATTGATTATGACGACCTCGCCGCCCCTATCGCGACAGGCTTTCAGCTTGTGAATAAAGCGCGGATGATTGGAGGACGGATTGGCGCCGATAACGACGATCAGATCGCATCCGTTCAAATCCGCCAATTCAACCGTCGACGTGCCTGTGCCGATGGTTTCCGACAGCGCAACGCCGGTTGCTTGGTGGCAGTAAAACGAACAATTGCTGACATTGTTGGTTCCATAGGCGCGCGCCAGCAATTGGAACAAAAAGCCGGCTTCGTTCGAGGATCGGCCGGAGGCGTAGAAAAAGCTTCTATCGGGTTCAACGGCGGCTAAACGCTCCGCCGCCAGATCCAAGGCGTCATCCCAGCTTATTGGAGCGTAGGCGTCGGCGCCGGCCGGCTTGTATATCGGCGAGCCCAAGCGACCCAAATGCTCCAATTCCTTAGCGTCTAATTCCTGCAAATCCGACAAATTGTGCGCGAAAACCTCTTCCGGAATAGGCAATTGGATGTCGGTGGATTGGGCTTGGACGCTTTTATTGCAGACCGACGGATATTCATCCAACTCGTTCGTCATGCCGCCGCGTTGACCGCCCATACCGAACGCACACGCTTTGCAGGCGTTTTTCGCGTTGAGCGCTTTGACCGAACTCAACAGGCCGATGCGGCGGACGGTATCCAGCGTGTAGAGCACTTTCTTCGCGCCGCCGCCGATTCTCGTTTTCGCCATGTCGCCTCCTTGAATTCTCGAACCGTCGCACCGAAGCGCTAAGGCCTCTTCATCGCGTCTGCGATAACAGGCACGGCTTCCGCTGAGGCCAGAAACGCCGGCGTCACGCGCGCATTCGTGCGCGCCTCATACGCATAGCCCGCCGCCAAGATCGCGGCGTCATCTCCCTTGGCGCCGATGAAGGACAAACCCACCGGCAAGCTGCGTACAGCGCCCATGGGCACGGTTAAATGCGGATAGCCGGCGATCGCGGCCATCCAGCCCGCGCCAACGCCCGCGCCGGAAGGATCCCCGCTCACCGCGTCGACCAAGAAGGCCGGTTCTTCAGACGGCGCCACCAGAAAATCGACATCATATTCGGCGAGCAATGTGTCGATCCCATTTTCCCGCGTCGCGCTGAGCACGCGTGCGCGCGCCGCCAGAAAATCCGCATCATCTATGCCCGACTCGGCTTCCGACATCTCTAAGATGTCCTGGTCAAAGAGCGCCAATTCGCTTCCGCCGACAGCTGAGTTGTAGGCGATGACATCCGCTAGGCTCCGAGTTGTCACACGCTCCGCCGCTTCGGCGAGATAGGCGTTTAATGTCGCTTTGAACTCAACCTTCAAGACTGTGAACGCATCGCTCCAAAACCCATCAGGCGTTTCGAATTCATCTATCTCGACCAATGTCGCGCCGCCGGCTTCAAGCTCTTCGAGCGCGGCTGCGAACCGCGCGCTGATCGCCTCATTCTCACCTTCCGCGAAGCGTAGAACGCCGATTGTTTTTCCTGACAACGCGTCTTCAGACAAAGCTGCGGCGAAATCGGTCGCACCCTCCCCGATCGCCATAGCGGTGAGCATGATCGCAGCGTCACGCACCGTCTTGGTCATCGGTCCTGCGGTGTCTTGCGTTGAGGAGATCGGAATGATCCGCGCTTGATCGACCAGGCCGACCGTTGGCTTGAAGCCCACAACGCCGTTCATCGCTGAAGGACATATGATGGAGCCGTTTGTCTCTGTGCCCACAGCGGCGGCGGCCAGCGACGCGGCCATCGCGGCTCCCGAGCCGGAACTCGACCCGCAGGGCGAGCGGTCCAAAATGTGTGGATTGCGCACCTGCCCGCCCAATGCGCTCCAACCGCTGATCGAGCTCGTAGAGCGGAAATTCGCCCATTCCGACAAATTCGTCTTGCCGAGAATGACCGCACCTGATGCGCGCAAGCCCGCCGCCAAGGGCGCATCGCGTCCCGTGACATTGTCCTTCAACGCCATGGCGCCAGCCGTCGTCGCCAACGGATCGGCCGTTTCGATGTTGTCTTTTAGAAGCACCGGCACGCCATGTAGCGGCCCGCGCGGACCCGTCTCCGCCAATTCGGCGTCTAACGCGCGCGCATCCTCCATCGCGCTTGGATTAATCGACAATACGCTTTGCAGGCGCGGGCCGGCGCGATCGATCTCGTCTATGCGATTTAGATAGATTTCAACCAACGCTTCCGACGTCGTCTCTCCAGCGACGATTGCTTCGGCGATTTCGCTGGCGGACGTCTCGCTCAGCGCCAGCGCCGAACTGTCTGTTGGCGCCCCTTGTTCCGGTTGGACGGACGCTTCAGGCGGCGCCTCCGCAGGAGAACAGGCTGCAAGAACAAGCGCCGTCACCGCAGCGCCTACGGACACACCAAGCTTCATCACCGACCTTTTTGCGACGCGCGCAAGGCTATCCCGCGAGCGCCTCCATGGCTTCGTCGGAAATTTCATAATTTCCAAAGACGTTTTGAACGTCGTCCAAATCGTCCAAAACGTCCAGAAGCTTGGTCAAGGTCTCCACCTTATCGTCGTCCACCGGCACCAGGTTTTGCGGCTTCCATATCAGGCGCGTCGAAGACGCCTCCACATCGCCAAACTTGCCTTCCAGCGCGCCGGCGACCTCCATCAGGTCTTCGCGCGCGGTATAGATGACGTGCGCTTCATCGTCGGATTCGACGTCTTCCGCGCCGGCGTCCAACGCCGCTTCCATGATCGCGTCTTCATCGCCCGCATCGCCCGGAAAAATGATCTCACCCACCTGATCAAAGCTGAAAGAGACGGAGCCGGTTTCGCCCAGATTGCCGCCATTTTTGGAAAACGCTGTGCGCACTTCGGACGCTGCGCGGTTTTTGTTGTCGGTGGAGACTTCTACGATCAAACCGACGCCGCCCGGGCCAAAGCCCTCATAACGGATCTCCTCATAGTCCGCGCCGCCGCCGCCCGCGCCCTTGTCGACCGCTCGAGCGATATTGTCTTTCGGCATGCTTTCGCCACGCGCGTTCTTAATCGCCAGGCGCAGGCGCGGATTGGCGTCGGGGTCCGGTCCGCCCATTTTCACCGCAACGGTGATTTCTTTAGAGAGGCGCGAGAAAATCTTCGCCTTCTTCTTATCCTGCGCGCCTTTGCGGTGCTGGATGTTCGCCCATTTGGAGTGGCCGGCCATGAGGTCTTCCGTATGCTGGAAATCTTTTGACTAAGCTCAAGGGTTTAGCCGAACCACACCCCAAGGCTCAAGCGCTCGATCCGCGCAAGACGCAGCGCCAATGGCCGCCCAATTTACACGATTTGCGCGAAGACGGCTTGTTAAAGACCAAAGGCTTAAGCTAAGCGCGGACGAAACAGCTAGAAACGCTCATGCGCTTAAGACCCGTTCTTTACGCCACTGGTTTGATGACGGCCGCCCTGGGCGCCGCGATGATGCCGCCGGCCCTGCTCGACTATCTCGACGATGCGTCGGACTGGCGCATTTTCGCGTTGCTCGGCTTTTTGGCGATGGTTTCAGGCGGCGTGTTGAGCCTCGCGACATACCAAAAAGACGAACGGGTGCGCGTGCACGAGGCCTTTGTGCTCACCGTCACCGTTTGGGGCGCGCTCACCCTTGTCGGCGCGGGGCCCTTTTTGGGCTATGGCATGTCTCTCACCGACGCTTTTTTTGAAAGCATGTCGGGGCTGACGACAACCGGGGCGACCGTCATCACCGGTTTGGACAATCTGCCTCGCGGCGTTCTGCTCTGGCGCGCCATCCTGCAATGGATTGGCGGGATTGGGATTATCGTCACCGCCATCGCGATTCTGCCCATGCTGAAAGTGGGCGGCATGCAATTGTTTCAGATGGAAAGCTCGGACGCTTCCGGAAAATTTTTGCCGCGTGTGAGCGAAATCGCCAGCCAGACCGGCTTGGTTTACGTCGGTCTCACCGCCCTATGCGCCGCCCTTTACAGGGTCGCGGGCATGGGGGATTTCGACGCGCTCGCGCATGCCTTCACCACCGTCTCCGCCGGCGGATTTTCCACCACGGACGAGTCGTTTGGCGCGTTTGTCTCGGGAGGGGCAGATATGGTGGCGATCGTCTTCATGATGCTGGCCGGCCTGCCCTTCGGTCTGATGGTCCTGGCGCTGAGAGGCAATCTGACCGCCTTTTTGCGCGACCCGCAGCCGCGCGTTTTTTTCTTCATCGCGATTTCAGCCGCGACCTTAATGACGCTTTATATCTCGCGTGCGGCGCCTGAGCTAATCGGTCCCGAGGGGCCGATACGCGCGGCGACGTTCAACGTCGTCTCAATTTTGACCGGCACCGGCTATGGAACGACGAATTTCGGCGCTTGGGGACCGTTCGCCTCTGCGCTCTTCCTTGTCTTGATGTTCTTAGGCGGCTGCGCCGGGTCGGCGGCTTGTGGAATGAAGACCTTCCGCATCCACATCACTTTCTTGGCGTTGCAGGCCTATGCGCGGGGCATGGCGCGCCCCAACCGCGTCGCGCCGGTGCGCTACGCCGGGCGGATCGTTCGACGCGAAACCATGCAGTCGATCATGCTGTTTATGTTCTTGTATCTCGCCAGCTTCGCCGTTCTGGCGAGCGCGTTGGCGATGATGCGCGATATAGACGCTGTCACCGCCATCTCCGCGGCCGCCGCGTCCATCTCCAATGTCGGCCCCGGCCTCGGCGAGATGGTGGGACCGACCGGGACCTATCAAGACTTCCCCGTCCTCGCCAAATGGCTGTGCGCTTTCGCCATGCTGTTGGGGCGCCTGGAGCTCATCGCCGCTTTCGTGATCCTAAGCCCTCGTTTCTGGCGGGGCTAGAAGCCAAGGCCTAGATTGAGTGTGAAGCTCTCAAACTCTTCCAACGTCAAAATATTGTCGCCGGTTTTATACTCCAATCCGAGGGAGTATTTCTCCGCAAGCACATCTAGGAAATTCAAGCTGGCGGACCAATTTTGCGGCGTAGAAACCGCATTGGCCAGATTGTCGCGGAATTGATATCCGCCCTTTAACTGGATACGAGATTTGTCCGCGGCGGGTGAGAAAACGTTTTTCCATTCCAGCGAAACCTCAGCGTCCAGGCCGAGGCGAGTCGAATCAGCCGATTCGATGCGCGCATTCGGGTCGATATTGTCGAAATCTCGAGGAGATCGACCGTATTCGACATGATCAAGCACGAATTCGGCGTCCCAGATCGCGTACCCGGATCGGAACCAGTCCCCCAAAGAAAAACCGCCGCCGATCTGCCGAAGATTGTCTTCCTTTCCCAGGGACATCCGGCTTTTGCGACGATAGGCCGGGATAACCCGCAACCCTCCTGGCGACCATCCCGCTGCGTATTGGACGCCCTGCTGATCACTATAGTTGTCGGTGAACCCGCCAACCGTCACGCTAAACTTGTCGCCGATCGGCGACAGTCCGCCTTTCCGCAAAGTGTCGAGGTTGTGCTCGCCCTCAACCAAACGCGCCATCTCTTCGGCAGGCGCTTTGCGCGGCTTGAACTCAAAATCCGTACGGAGGCCGCCAAATATTGTTGCAAAAGCGATTTCCTTCTTAATCGGCTGCGGTTCGCCATTAACGTCGACCACAACGTCTGCCGCTATGGGGTTGGGGATTGTAATCTCAACCGGCGACTGACTGATCGAAATATACGGCGTCAAATGGTAGTCGAAAGCACGTTTCTTCTCGTCTTCCGGCGTCCAACTCCCGTCGAAAACATATCCCAGCGCCGCGCTCGCCTTAACGGAGGAGACGCTGCCATTATTGTTTAAGTTAAGATCCATCCCGAGCGTCGCCGCGCTCGGCTTGTCTTTCGCGAATTCCGACGCAAGGGTCGTAAGCGTGAGTTTCCCTTTTAACGCATGCCCATACGTTTTCGCCGGGCTTGAATTTTTCGCCGCATCTTGAGCGCTTTCGGCCATTTTGTACTCGTGAGGACCAATAAGCGCCGTTGCCGCGCGTGCTATCTTCTGGCTTCTCGGCGCCGACCTTTCAGAACCGCCAGCAAAAATCTCCAGCGCTCTGCCTTCCGGGGCGCCGAAGGCCACTTTGAAAGGGTTCTCTCCGCGTATGAACGCATCGATCATAATGTCGTCGTCCAGTGGATTTCTAAGGGGCCGGTATTGCGTGATGAAAACCAGCCACATCTTGTTGGTGCAATCTGAAATTGCGCGCGTGCAGCGCTCCGCAATCGCCTCTCTATATGTTTTGCTTTTAAAGGCCTCATCTCGGACCAATTCTAAATTGGGCTGCACATAGTACCCGCCGGCGCCGCCGGAATACGCCGCCTCGAAAATCCGAAGCAAGCTTCGGCGCAGCCGCAACGCCGCCATATCTTCTTTAAAGCGCAAATCGTCGACGGGAATCACGGCGTCGCCGAAAGAATCATCTATCTCGCCGTCTGGCTTTTCTGGCGGGGCGCCCTCCGGCTTTGTCGGCTTTGTCGGCTTTGGGCGAGTTGGAACAAGCCGCTTCAGCAATAGCTCGCGGCTTGTCATCTCGTATTCTTCGCTGTTTTTCGGCGCCAAAGGATATTTCTCTAGAAGGAAAATCAGCAGGTCCCGATAAGAAACTTCAACTTCCTTTATCCAATCGGACTTCACATCTTCTTTGCAATTGATCTTTTTCCGATCGCCAATCTCTAGCCCGGTGTCGGGATCTCTTTTGTACGCAACGCAGAATTCTTCTTCGCCAAACGCGTAAAGCGGGTTGATGACGCTAGACTGTGCGTGCGCGGCTTCCGCCGCCAGCGCGACGCCGGCGGCCAAAACGGTTTTCTTCCATTTAGACATAATGTATCGCTCCCCAGCCCATGGATGCGGGGACAAATCGATGCAAACTCTGACTATTCCCCACCCTGATTTGATTATCGCGCACCCTTACGAGATGCAACTGTTGGGAGATTAACCGCCCACCACTT
>JBCCMB010000128.1:0-8079 GCA_039026555.1 Pseudomonadota bacterium | reverse complement strand
GGCTTCATGACCAATGTGCATGACGAGGCGCTTTTAACCTCCGAGCGGCATCGGCGGCGTTTGGTGAAGGCGATTGTCGCCTCAATCGATCATTTTTTTAACGATAGAGACCTCTACTTAGCGCAGCGATGATCTATTCGCCGCCCTATGGGCGTCATAAAGTCACCGCAAAGCTCAGCGATTCCCATCGCGGAGTTTAAACGGACCCAGGGCTCTGGCTCGCGAGCAAGCGGCGAGCCTCTCAACCGGACGGCGGAAGATGCGTTTATTTATCAAGATTGCGGCCGGCCTCGGCGTTCTTGGCGTGATTGGCGCGATCGTATTTTTGGGCTGGATCTGGACGATCACCCGGGATTTGCCGGAAGCTCAAGAGCTTGCAGCCTATGAGCCGCCGATCACGACGCGCGTTCACGCTGGCGATGGCACATTGGTGGCGGAATTCGCGCGCCAGCACCGGGTTTATGTGCCAGCTGAAGAGCTGCCGCCCGCCCTTATCGCCGCCTTTATTTCGGCCGAAGACAAGAATTTCTTCGAGCATAAGGGCCTCGATTATATGGGCATTATGCGCGCTGCGATGCGCACCGGTCTCAACAAAATACGCGGTAGCGGCGGAATGCAGGGCGGCTCTACGATCACCCAGCAGGTTGCGAAGAATATGCTCTTATCCAGCGAGCAAACGATCATTCGCAAAATTCGCGAGGCTTTTGTCGCTCAGCGGATCGAAAAAACCTTCACCAAGGCTCAGATTCTCGAACTTTATATGAACGAGATTTATCTCGGCGGTCGATCCTATGGCGTTGGCGCGGCGTCTTTGAATTATTTCGGCAAGTCGCTTTCTGATTTGTCGTTGGCGGAATGCGCGCTTCTGGCCGCACTGCCGAAAGCGCCGGGCAAGGTGAACCCTTATCTGCGTCCGGACGCAGCGCAGGGGCGTCGCGATTGGGTGCTCGGCCGTATGGCGGCGAATGGATACATCTCTGAAGACGAAGCCGCCATCGCCATCGAACAGCCGCTCACGACGGTTGAGCGATTGCGTGGGGAGGTGATCGAAGCGTCCGCCTATTTCGTTGAGGAAGTTCGCCGCGACGTGTTGGAGCTTTACGACGCGGTCGGCGGTGGCGAGCAGGCGTTCTATGAAGGCGGTCTTTCGATCCGGTCGACCTTAGACACCAAAATGCAGTTGGCCGCGCAGAACTCACTCCAGGCCGGCTTGGAAACCTATGATCGCCGCAAGGGTTGGCGCGGTGAAATCGGTCGTCTTCCTGTCTCCGACAATTGGGCCGAAGCGCTTACGGAGTTTGAAGCGCCGGCGGTCGCGAATGGGAATAAATGGCTGAAGGCGCTGGTGCTATCGACGTCTTCGGGCGCGGCGACAGTGGGCTTGGAGACGGGAGAACGCGTATCGCTTGCCCCTGAGGATGTTCGGTGGGCCGATGCGCGCGATCGAGCGGAAGGAGGCGCGGGGCTATCGGCCGGCGATGTTGTGCTGGTAACCCAAGCGCCGCCGCCAGATGTCATGTCGCGAACCATTATGGAGGTCGTCGAAACGCCCGACGGCGCCCCCTATCATTTGCGCCAGATCCCGGAAGTTGAGGGCGCATTGGTGGCGATGGATCCGCACACCGGCCGCGTCTTGGCGATGGCGGGCGGCTATTCTTTCCGCCGTAGTCAGTTTAATCGCGCCGTGCAGGCGGAACGTCAGCCGGGCTCTTCCTTTAAGCCCATCGTTTACGCTGCGGCGTTAGATAGCGGGTTCACGCCGGCGTCCAAGATTTTGGATGCGCCCTTTGTGATCAACACCCCGCAAGGCCTCTACAAGCCAAGCAATTACACCGACAAATTTTATGGTCCGTCCACCTTACGCTTGGGCATTGAGAAGTCGCGCAATTTGATGACGGTCCGACTGGCCCAGCAGATTGGGATGGAAATCGTGTCTGATTATGGCGGACGGTTTGGCCTCTATGATCAATTGCCGCCCTTCTTATCCATGTCGCTGGGGGCCGGAGAGACGACGCCGATGCAGATGGCGGCGGCCTACGCGATATTGGTCAATGGCGGCAAATCGATTGAACCGACATTGTTGGACAGGATTCAAGACCGGTATGGTCGCACAGTGTTTCGACGCGACGAACGTCCATGCGAGATGTGTTTGGACGGTTGGGCCGATCAGCTTCCGCCTGAATTAGAAGATACGCGTGAGCAGGTCATCGACGCGGTGACGGCTTATCAATCCGTCTCAATGATGGAAGGCGTGGTCGAACGCGGGACGGCCACGCGGGTGCGCGCCGTCGGCAAACCTCTTGCGGGTAAAACCGGCACCACCAATGATTATGTTGACGCCTGGTTTGTCGGTTTCTCTCCTGATTTGGTCGCCGCCATATGGATTGGCCATGACACGCCCAAAACCTTGGGCGACGGCGAAAGCGGCGGCCGTGTGGCGTCGCCGGTCTTTCGAGATTTCATGATGTTGGCGTTGGAAGACGCGCCGAATGCGCCGTTCAGAATCCCGCCAGGGGTGCGTTTGGTGGAGATCGATGCGAAATCAGGCGAATTGCCCGATGCGAGTTCGGGCGTCACAATTTTGGAAGCGTTCAAACCCGGCTCGGAGCCGACGCGCGGCGGCGAAGCTGGCGATTGGCTTGATTTCTTAAACCAGGGCGAAGATGCGCCGCAGCCGAGCGCACCTATCGCATCGGCGCCGACATCTGAGGGATTTGAAGCCGCGGGCGTCGTTCCAGGACAGATCCCTGCGGAAGGCGTCGCCAGCCCAGCGCCTAAAGAGTTTTCTTTGGATGACGGCGTCTATTGATCCACCTGACTTTACCAGCGTAGATCCTTGTCCGTTCAAACCGACTTGTCCCTTTTCTAGGATTTAAGCGATATGTCGCCAGAGTTTTCGGCCATAGCCGATAAAATCAAGCAGTCCGTCGATCTGCTGAGGAGGCGTCTTTGACTGGGATGCCTCAGAAAAGCGTTTAGAAGAAATCACGGCATTGTCGGAAGACGCTGAGTTTTGGAACAATCCTAATGACGCCCAGGCCTTGATGCGCGAGCGCAATCGCATCGCCGCTGCAATGGACGATATACGTGCGCTTGAGCAGGAAATTTCAGACGCTGAGGAGTTGAGCGAACTGGCGGAGCTGGAGGGCGATGACAGCTTGCTGGAAGATGTCGGCGCGGGTTTGCGCGCGGCTTTGGAGAGGGCGGAGCAGGCGGAGCTCAAAGCGCTCTTGTCGGGCGAAGTCGACGGCAATGACTGCTTCATCGAGGTCCATGCAGGCGCGGGCGGAACGGAAAGCCAGGATTGGGCGTCCATGCTCCGGCGGATGTATGTGCGTTGGGCGAATGCGCACGACATGAAGCTGGAAGAGATCGAAGAACATGTCGGCGAAGAAGCCGGCATAAAATCCGCCACGTTGAAGGTGAAGGGCGACAGCGCTTATGGATGGCTGAAGTCGGAATCCGGCGTGCACCGCCTAGTGCGGATTTCACCTTTTGATTCCAACGCGCGGCGGCACACTAGCTTCGCATCGATCTGGGTTTATCCGGTCATTGACGACACGATTGAGGTCGAAATCGACGACAAGGATGTGCGCGTCGATACCTATCGCGCGTCGGGCGCCGGCGGACAGCATGTCAATAAGACCGATAGCGCCATCCGGCTGACGCATGAACCGACGGGTATTGTCGTGCAATGCCAAAATGATCGCTCCCAACACAAAAACCGCGCCGCTGCGTGGGACATGCTGCGCGCGCGGCTTTATGAGATGGAGCTCCGCAAACGCGAGGAGGCGGCGCAGGCGGAGGCCGACAGCAAGACGGAGATCGGGTGGGGACGCCAGATACGGTCCTACGTTTTGCAGCCCTACCAGATGGTCAAAGACCTTCGTACAAATGTCGAAACATCGGATACGCAAGGGGTGCTCGATGGCGATATCGATCGGTTTCTGTCGGCGTCGCTCGCCCAGCTCGCCGCGGGAAACAAGGAACAGGCTTAGCGCGCGGCGTTGTGCTCAGCATGTTGATAGCCGTGTCTCAAAAAAAAGCTCATCCACGCCATTGGGGATGAGCTTTTGAATTCTGCTTTGTGTCCGGTCCAGCTTAACTTGCAGGCTTCACAGGCGCCGGAGCAGGTGTTGCAGGTGCGGCGTCTGTGGCTGCTGCTGGAGCGGCCATCGGATCCTGTGCGTGACGCACCTGACCTTGAAACACCGCATTCGGTTCGATGGCGAGCGAGGCGTGCGTAATGTCGCCTTCCACATTTGAGCCTGTGCAGAGGTGAACTTTCTTGGAACGGATCGTCCCCTTCACCTTTCCGCGCACGGTGACGGTTTCAGCCTCGACTTCGCCGATAACAGCGCCGCTGTCGCCAATGGTCAAAGCGGTGGCTTTAACGTCGCCCTCGATTTGACCGTCGATTTGGACTTCTCCGGCGCTTTCGAAGGAGCCGCGCATTTTGACGTCTGCGCTGATCAGTGACGGCGCGGAGCGAGCCGCGCCCGCAGCGGGACGACGCGCAGCGTCAGGCGCTGGCGCCGGTGTTTTCGGCTTTGCGTTCGCATTCGCGGACGTTTCAGGTGTTTTACCCTTTGTGAACATGCTTACCGGCCCTCAAGAATTCCCTTGGATTATAGACTTTGCCTCGAAACCACACCTCATAATGAAGGTGAGGACCCGTAGACCGCCCCGTACTCCCCATTGTTCCGACCTTTTGGCCGAGTGGAACAACATCACCTCTTTTTACTGTTATTGAGTTTAAGTGGCCATAGCGAGTTTTAAATCCGAAGCCGTGATCGACTTCGACAACGCGGCCATATCCAGACTTACGGCCGGCATAGGTCACCTCGCCGGGCGCTGACGTGATAATCGGCGCGCCACGATAGGCGGCCATATCCAGCCCTGAGTGCCAAGCAAGACGTCTTGTGAAAGGATCCGTCCGTTTTCCGAAACCTGACGTCTCCCGGTATTCGACGCCAACAGGCGCGCCCAGCGGAACGGCATGAATCAGGTCTTCGAAAACTTTTGCTTCTTCGAGCCGCGCCGCGACTTCCCGCACACGTTGAGAAAAGGCGTTCACATCGTCGACCTCCGAAAGGTCGGAGGTCGCCAGCGCACCCATTTCTAGAAGCGGTCCGCCACTGTCGGTTTCCTCCAGCACACGGCCGACGCCGACGCCTGTTAATTGCAAAACGCCGCGCGACCGTTCCGAACGCGCTACAGCTTGGTCTTCGGCGTCATCTAGAAACGCAGTTTGGCGCGCCTCGAGTGAATCGATCTTGGCGCGGAAGCCTGCGACTTCAACGGAGCCCATAGCCGCGCTGGACGGCCGGCTTTGGCGCGCATCCGCTTCTTCAATGGAGGCGTTGACCAAAACGCCGCCGCCATCGCCTTTCAACGCAACGCTGTCATTTACGTCCTCGCCTTTAAGGGCGCTGAGCAGGGACTTAAGCGTTGAGTGGCGCCGCTCGAAATCGTCGGTCGCACGTGTAAAGGCGACGGTGCGCTCCTCAAGGAGGGAGAGCGCGGCCGCGTCTTTGGCTTGCGCTTGTTGAAGCCAACGTTCGTATTTAGCGATCTTTCGATCTGCAGCGCTCGACTGGGCGTCTAAGGACGGGCCTCTTAGAAGAACGACGGCTGAAGAGAAAAGAACCCATGCGGCGAGCAAAGTCGCACCGCTGGCGAACATGGCCTGTCGGGTGGGAGACACGGAGACATACCGAACGGAGCCGCCGCTCCGATGGTAGATCTGTCTTTCAGGGAATGCCTTCTCAAAAAGAGCTTTCGCTTGACCCGCTAAGCCTACCGCCATCGACGCCGCCCGATGTTTGTGTCCTCTACGCTGATCACGCTCAGACCCCACAAAAATGCCGAGTGTTGCGCGTCAGACACATGCATAACGCACTTCTTCCCGCTCGCGAACCCCTATCCTGAGGTTTCCACGGCAGTATCCGACACCGATATTAATCACAGATGAAAATTTGGACGGCAACTTCGGCTTTGAAGTCAAGAATTGGTCAATTGGGCGGCGTCGAGCACTTTTTCCACGTGTCCGGGCACCTTAACTTTTCGCCATATCTCCCGAATGACGCCGTCTGGGCCGATCAAAAAAGTTGCGCGTTCGATTCCCATATAAGTCTTGCCGTACATTTTCTTTTCGATCCAAACGCCAAACGCGTCGCAAACCGCGCCGTCGTCATCCGTGGCCAAACGGATTTTTAGATCATGCTTGTCGATGAATTTTTCATGTTTCGCGAGTGTATCTTTTGAGACGCCCAAGACTTCCGCTCCGGCGGCGGCGAACGCGCTAAGATGTTCGGTGAACCCGATTGCTTGTTTCGTGCAGCCTGGCGTGTCGTCTTTGGGATAGAAATACAGGACAAGCGTTTTGCCGGCGTAATCCGACAATTTTGCGCGACCGTCGTTGGAGGGCATGTCGAATGCAGGCGCAGCGTCGCCAGTTTGAAGGGATTGTGTCACGTTGTGTCCTCGGAACGAGTGTAGGATTTGAAGGCTCAGCGTGAGCGCAATAATGGATCCAATAATGGCGATATCCAGCTCCAGGCGGCGAAAAGCGTGAAGATTTCCGCGCGCACGTTGCTTTGGGAGAGCGCCGCCATTCTCGTGCTCGCAATTCTCGCCGCCGGCGGGACATTGGTGTGGCGCCTCTCTCAGGGTCCGTTGGATCTGTCTTTCTTAAAGCCGCAAGTCGAAGCGGCGCTTACGGATGCAAGGGGCGGGCTGCCCGTCACGCTCCAGGGGGTCGCGCTCGAATGGTCGCAAGATCGCCGGCGCATTGAAGCGGCGGCGCGCGGTTTAAGAGCCTATGACGAAAATGGCGGCTTGATGGGCGACGCTGCGCGAGCCGTGATCGCTGTGGACTCAGCGTCGCTTATCCGCGGCCGCATCAAAACCCTGGGCGTCAGGCTTGAAGACGGCGCGGCGAAGCTTTGGCGCGCTGAGGACGGGAATTGGTCGACATCGCCGCCCCGGGCGGACGAAGTAACAAATGCAGAACCGCCATCGACGAATTTAGATCTTTCCAATTGGCGGACCTTTTTGCCGCCCATCCGGCGCGCCATTGCGGACCAATCCTTTGAGCGCGTCGACCTTGAGAATTTCACTCTGGAGCTGATCGACGCGGCGAATGGCGTGACCTGGGTCGCACAGCCTTTATCCGGCGCATGGAGAGCTGACACGGACGGCGTGTCGCTAAAGCTGGAAGCGGCTTTGCGCGGCGAGGGCGCGCCGACGCGGGCCAGCTTCAGCGCGTCGGCGGACGCTGAGGTTGAGAGCCTATCGGCCAGCATCGAACTGGACGGCGTCACACTCAGCCAAATGGCCGATTTATTTGCGCCGGCCGATTTGCCGGTGGCGTTCGAGGGCGCGACAAATGTGTCTCTTTCGGCTACCGCGTCCGAGGATTTGGGCGTTGAAACGATCGAATTGTCCGCGAGCTCCAATGGCGGCCAGTTCGTTTGGGGAGACCTGACCCGCAATGTCGACCGCCTCGCCATCGACATCGGGCTGGATATCGCCGGGCGGCAATTAGACATTGTCGATTTTGACGTCGACGCGGAAGGCTTTGGCGGCCGGTATTCCGCGCGCGTGGATCTTGAAGAATTCTTTGAAGGGGTTGAAGCCCCCGATTTTCCGATCACGCTCTCTGCAGAGGACATCGTTTTCGATGCAACGCCCATGTTCGAGGCGCCGTGGAGTATTTCATCGCTAGAGTTGGGCGGCCGGGTAAACCCGGCGGAACGAACGCTGGATATCGGCCGGGCGATCGGATCGGCGGGAAGTTTCAACGCCACCGCCTCCGGTGAGATTTATCTGGGCGAGTTTGATGGCGTAACCGAAGTCGGCGTGCGTCTAGAAGCCGCCGGAGAGGGCGCGTCGACCGAAGATGCGCTTGCGTTTTGGCCCGTCAATCTGGGTAAAGGCGCGCGCGATTGGGTCAAACAAAACGTTAGCGCGGGCCGCATTACCGAAGCCGTCTACGCTATGAATTTTCCGCCGGGCGCGAATTCTCGGGGCTTTCTTGATAATGATGTTTTGAATTTGGCGTTTTCTCTAGAGGGC
>JBCCMB010000127.1:0-8126 GCA_039026555.1 Pseudomonadota bacterium | reverse complement strand
CTATTTCGCAGAAGCCTTCTGGCCATCCTGTTCGGGAAATAGAGCGCTATGTGCAGAAGAGCTGGCGGCTAGCCTATCTCGTCCGGACACTTTCGGCGTTATATTGAAAGGATATAAGTGTTTACACGGACTAGTGGACTGAACACTCCCCAGCTACCGAAATCGTTTGCTTGGACTTCGATGAACGGACGCCAAACGCCTAGGTTGGTTTATTCAGCGCAGCGGTTTAATGCTGTAGTGCAGTAGTATTATTGAAAAAGTAATTTGTACAAAGAGTATAAAACAGACGTCGGGAAGTGTCTGAGGCTAGGACAGTGCGAACCTTAACCGCTTTATAGCCGGACGCTGCAAACAGATGCAGCGCACCTTACCTAATTCGTGAAATCTCCAATTGGATCGGAAAGGAGTGCATCGACCGCAGCACCCACAAGACAAAAAAGGGTTTTCTCGACCTCTTCTTTTGGAACGATTTTGTTTAACATTTGTCGCCAACGCCGCCGCTCTTCTAGCAATACTCGGCTCGTCGCGTTGTCCCCACCTAACGCATCGTGAAGAGCGACCCTTAACAAACAACGCAAGCTTGCACGGTCGGGCCGAGAGAAGGCTGTTGCTACATCTGAGAGCGACTGCCGTCCGTCCTGAAGGGCCCCTTCTATTTCGCTTCTCAGTCTGGCTTCTATTTCCTCAAGCAAGGCCGCCTTTAGCCCATCCTTATCACGAAAATAGTGAACAAGCATGCGAGCACTCACATCGGTTTGACGTTCATACTCACGCAAACCGACATTAAGTGTGCCGAATGACAAAGCTGTTTCTAGACAGGCTGCAAGTGCGCGGGATCGAGCGTCGGTCATAAATAAACATTTTTTTTGGGGTTGAAGCAATTGTTACATGCGCAAACTGATGAAGCAGGTGCTTCATAATCTGAAAGACGATCATGGTCGAGACCCGCAGGAACAAATCGCAAAAAAGCTCCAAAAGAACGAATCTTTCGCTGACATGGTGGTTTGGGGCAGGCTTTTTCATCTGGCTACTAGCCACGATCGCACTTGCAATTGTCGGTGACATGTTTCTCGAACGAGGCGTGGTGGTATACGCACTTTTCACGTTCTTCACTTGCGGAGGCTTCATTGCTCTATTCTTTGTACTAACCCGCTGGAGAAAGGTAAACGGATCACAAGTGCTGCCGGCTGCTGCTGCCTTTTCGGTAGCGGGTATGCTTGGTGAGGTGCCCGTTATGTTAACCTATCCGTCACTGGTGCCGGCGCTATCAACGTCCAGCACGGGGTTCTATGCAGCATTTCTATTTCTTGGTTATGCCGCTCTTTTAGCTATGGGCATTCGAATGCACGGACAGTAATGCTTCTTGGATCTCTAAGTGCGGTAGTTCAAAGTGACCAGCCTCCCAATTGGGGACCGTTTTGACTTATGAGTTCTGTAGCTGTGGTCTTCCCCCGGTTTCTAGACCAGGTGCTATGCAACCTTTCGTGCTTTGGTAGTCTGAGCTGTGAAGGCCTGGGGCGTTAAGTTTCCCAGGGCGCTGTGGGGTCTCTCGGTGTTGAACTCGGTCTGCTATTGCCGGAGTTTCTTGGCGGTATCATCAAGCGAGAGGAACCAGGACGTGTTGACGCTCTCAACGCAAGATGCCCGAAAAAATTGCAATCAAACTGGGGGAGAAAAACAGGGGAAGATCAGCGACACAGTCCTGATCGCTGGCGGCGCTCTATCTTTGACGGCGGCCCGCCGAATTGGCCGCGCCAACCGGGCGGCCGATCAAACACGCCGTCAGAGGGCTGTGGTCGCCGCCGCCGAGTAGGACGGATCGCGTTACGGCCGCGTTTCCGTCTCGCGCGGTTGCGCTCACTGGGTTTTCTTCAAGGGTTCCGTCATCCAAAACCGACGCAGGAACTGGGCGGCATCCACACCAATGGCATAGAGTGCGGGTACAAAGATGAGTGTCACGAATGTCGCGAAGAAGATGCCGAAGGCGAGTGCGACGACGGCGGCTTTTAGAAACGCCGCCGCCAGCGAATCCTCAAACATGATTGGGAGCAACCCAATAAAAGTCGTAAGCGACGTAAGAACGATAGGGCGAAACCGGGTAGAGCCAGCCTCTGTCAAAGCTGAAAAAGCTTCCACCCCGCGCGCCCTGAGTCGGTTGACGGAGTCGATCAAAACTAGGTTGTCGTTGATTACGACGCCCGCCGCCGCGCCGATTCCGAAGACGGCAAAAAGGTCCATATCGAAGCCGAACGCCATCAGCCCGACAACCGCTCCCATAAAGCCGAACGGCACAGCGGACATGATGAGCAGCGGCTGCCAGTACGAGCCAAAAGCGACGGCGAGCAACGCATACATCGCGAACAATGCTATGGAGTAGTACAACTGCAGTTCATTGATGAACTGCTTTTCCTCCTTTTGATCGCCGCGCTCAGCGTAACGGGCGGTTGGGTGCAGCGCGCGCCACTGCGGCAGGTAGGCCCTTCGGAAATCTCGCATAACTGTGCTCCGCTGGACGCCCTCACGCAGCGCTATGCCGACAGTCGCCTCTCGCGTGCGATCTCGGCGTTGAACACGTTTATAGCTCGGCGCGTAGGTGACATCCGCAACGGCGAAGAGCGGTACTTCCTGGCCGTCATTTATTCGTATACGAAAATCAGCGAGACTGCTGATCGCCTCGCGCGTCTGCCGCGGGTAGCGGACCATCACACGTATGTCCTGTCCACCGCGGGGAAGGCGTTGGACTTCTTCGCCAAAGTACCCCTGACGCACCTGTCGCGACACTTCGTGGAGCGTGAGACCGAAACGCTCAGCCCCTGGTTTAAGGGAAATGCGCAATTCGTCCGTCGCTGATTGTAACGAGTCGCGGATATCATAAGCTCCGCCTACCCCGCGGAAATAGGACTTTAAGTCGTCGACGGCGAGCCTGAGTGCGTCAAGGTCGGACGCCTCCACGCCAAGGCGAATGTCCGGTCCCGTATCATTGAACGTCGTTTGAACAGCAATCTCTTCGGCGTCCGGTATCGGCCCTAGCGCCTGCCGCAGCAGTTCTCCAACGGCTTCGGCGCTCAATTGCCGCTCGTCCGACGGCGTTAGCCTCATGAATGCGTCGATTTGTGTCGGTTGCGCATCAATGCGATGGACGAGGATGATATCGTTACCCTCAAGCTCTCTTAGATCGCTGTTAACGTCGTCAATCGCCTTTGTGAGGGCCGCGTGAATCTCCAGATTTCTTGAAAACGGCGATCCATCCGGCATCGTGATGATGAATTCGACGAATGAAGTTTCAATCTTTGGCGAGAAGCGGAACTCCACCCAGTTCGCGGCGACAAGCGATACGGAGGCGAGAAACGCCATCACGAAGCCGATAACGGCGGCATACCGATGTCTTAGCGTCGCCACAAGGGCCGGCCGGTAAAGGCCGCGCTCCATAGACCTTAAGGCGGTGCTGAAGGCGCTTTGCGCGCGATTGAACCCCGCATCTGTTGGGCGCTTGCGCGGCCCCATATGACGCAAATGCGCTGGCAGTATCAAAAAAGCTTCAACCAACGAGAAGATCAGCGCAAGGGCGATCGTAATGGAGATATGCCGCGTGAAATTGGTGATCGCGCCCGAAAGGAACAGCCACGGAAGAAAGGCGATGATTGTGGTCAACACAGCAAAAATAACGGGCTTTGCGACGAGGCGAGCCCCCGTGATGGCCGCGTCTAGTCCTGACCGGCCTTGCTCGACCTGTCGATGGATGCTCTCGCCGACGATGATCGCGTCATCGACGACAATCCCCAAAGCCAGAAGCAAGGCGAACAGCGACAGCATGTTGAGCGAGACATCGGTCGCCGGCATCAACATGAACGCGCCTGAGAAGGCGATGGCGATGCCGACGGCTGTCCAGAATGCGACCGTTAGGCGAAGAAAAAGCAGTAGAACGACCAACACAAGCGCGAGCCCGATGACTGCGTTCTCCGCGACGAGGGATATCCGTTCGAAGTAGAGCGTGGCGAAGTCCCACCAAACAAAGATCTCGACGCCAGCTGGCAGACGTTCCTCGGCGCGATCGACCCATCCCTCTACCGCGCGGCTTATTTGCGTGACATCTGCCGACGATGGAGAGAGGACGGTTATTGTGAGCGCTCGCTTTCCGTTGAGCCGTGTAAAGCGGCGCCGCTCTTCAAACCCGTCGATGACTGTCGCGACATCGCGTATACGGATGAGGGCCCCGTCGATACTCTGGCGTATCACAATGTTCTCAAAATCGGATCGGGTGTCGGCGAGGGCGCGCGCGCGCAGTTGTACGTCCCCTGTCTCTGTTTGCACCGCTCCTGACGACAGGTTTACTGACCCGCCTCCCACCGCGCGCGCAACATCGTCAAATGAAAGCCCGTATCGGCGGAGGGCCGTTTCGGAAACCTCTATCGCCAGCTCCTCCTTGCGGGCATCGGAGACCTCCACGAGGGCGGAGCCGCCAGGAAGCTGAGCGAGTTCGTCTCGAAGATCGATGGCGAGCCGCGTCAAAACCCGTTCCGGCGCGTCGCCATAGAGGCCGATATAAATCAATTCCTCACGCAGTTCGCGCTCGCGCACCACAGGCGAGAACGCATCGACCGGGAAGGTGCCGACCCCATCAACCTGGCTCTTCACGTCATTGAAGAGAGATGTCAGAGAAACGCCGCGTTTCGCTTCAACAATGACCGATGCTTGCCCCTCAACGGCGTTTGAGATGATGGCGTCGACCCCGTCGATATCGGCGATCGCCTCTTCAATTCTTTGAACGATCTGCTCTTCAACATCTTGAGGCGAGGCGCCCGGCCACGAGACGTCGATTGAAACGCTGTCTGGATTGATGTTTGGGAAGACCTCGCGGTCAACAGTTAAGTATCCTGCAATGCCACCAATCAAGCAGGCGACCATCAGCAGGTTTGCGGCGACCGGATTACGTGCAAACCAGGCGATCAGCCCGCCCCCTTGCCCGGCGATGACGGCGTGCGCTGCTGGTTCCGCAGGCTCAAGTTCGGACATCGCCTCTAGGTCCTTTAGCTTCGGCCGCCGGCGGCGACGTTGGGCGGCGAGCTTGCTTCGGGTTGCGTACGGACAATAGCCTGTACAGCCGCGCCTTCTTCAACGCCCTGTAAGGAAGAGACGACGATCCGATCACCGTCTTCAAGGCCTGATACGACGACCATTCCGCCGGGCGCTGGTCCAAAGACCGCGACAGGACGCCATCGGAGCGTATCGGCCCCATCGACGGTCATGACGCGGTCGGACCCCCGCAGCGCGATCGAGGGAATTCGAAATGCGCGATCGATCCGTCGACCTGAGATCGAGGCGTTCACGAAAAGACCCATCGCGAGCGGCGCCGCTGAACCCGCGGCGGCCGCCCCATAGGGATCGTCGACGACAACGATGACGGATATTTGCCGGGTCTGCGGGTCAATGGCGGCGTCGGTCCGGGCGATACGTCCGATCCACGAGCGCTCCACTCCGCCAACCGTGGCGCTGAGCGCGGCTTCCGGGCCTGGGTTGTTGGGGACCGCCACAAAAGCCAGCGGCAAGCCGAGTCGGCCGAATTCAACGTCCGTCAACGGCAGCCGAACCTCGGCGACGCTGGTGGAAAAAATGCGCGCAACAGCCGATCCGGGGGTGACGTATTGGCCGATATCGGCTGAACGGGTGCGTAGCCGCCCTTGAAACGGCGCGCGAATTTCCGTGCGCTGTAGGTTAAGAAGCGCCATATCTAGATCAGCCTTGGCCGCAGCGAAGGACGCGCGCGCCTGGGCGAGTTGTGGTTCACGGAGATTCAAAGGGAGAGCCTGGGACAAGTCGCCGTTCAACTCAAGCCAGTCACGGCGCGCGAGCTCCGCCTCCGCTTCTTCTCGGCGCAGCGCTTCAGCGGCCTGGGCGACGCGCGCTTCAGCGCTCGTCACCGCGTAACGGAAGTCGTCGCCTGCGATCCGCACCAGAAGTTCGTCTTTCCGAAAGGCGCCTCCATCGACGAAAGCCGCGCCAGTTTCTATGATTTTTCCAGCGACCTCCGCGGCTATGCTAATCTCCGTCCGTGGTCGGACTTCCCCCTGTGCAGCGACCAACAGACGTGTGGGGGCCGACCGGGCTACTTCGATGTAGACGGACCGCAATGGCGCCTCCACCACTGGTGCGTCATTGCGTGGGCGGCCGACGAATATCAGCGCTATCAGCCCTAAGCCTACAACAAGAACGCCAAAGGCCGTTGCCGCCGCCCTCATTCTATCCGGCATCCGCGCCCGCCTTTCCTGCAAGCGGCGAACCGCTGGCGTTGATCCGCTTACGTTTTAAAGGCTCGTCTGTCTCTTTTCGGAAGATCTTCGGGTCATCGAACGTCCGGACATCAATGTCTGTCAGGAAGTCGCCGCCGATCGCGAGATAGAGTCTGACGCGATTGGACAACCTTTGTTGCGCGATGTTGATATATTGGGACTCAGAGGAGATACGGCGGGTCTGCGCGTCCAATACGTTGAAGATGCTGGCCGCGCCGGCCGCGTAGCGCCTCTCGGTGATCTCCTGGGCGGCCGCTGATTCTTCAAACGCCACTTTCAGAGCGGTTTCTTGGTCCTTCAGAAGACGCTCAGCCCCGATCGCATTCTCCGCTTCCTGATAGGCGTTCAGAACGGCCTGGGCGTAATCGTAGATCGCTGCCTCCGCCCGGGCGCGTTCGGCTTTAGCGTTGGCGCGTAGCCGACCGCCTTGGAACAGGGGTTGGGCGAGGCCTGTCGCCAGCGCGCCGGCGATACGTTCGGGGTCGATAAGGTCTGAGATGAACGGACCTGAGGTGTTCGCTTGGACCGTGAATGTGATTTGCGGAAGAAGTTCTTTGCGTGCGGCGCGCGCCCGTAAGCCCGCCGACATGAGCCGTAATTCCGCAGCGATGAGATCGGGGCGGCGGGCTAGGATATCGCCCGGCGCTCCGGGTCCTGCGAGGTCTTCAAGAACGGGCAGGGAATCCGCCGCCTTTGTTTCAGCGGCCGGGTACCGCCCAAGAAGGACTTCCAGGGCTCGGACGGCTTCTTTTTCCGCCTGCATACGGGCCGCGTGCGTCGCTTCTGATGACGCGAGGGCGGAACGGGCGAGCCGCACGTCGGCGCTTTCCGCAACGCCGCGGGCGTAGCGCCGCTCGGTGACTCGCAAGCTGCGCGCGCGCGCCACAATATCGCGTTCGGCCAGTCGCCGCTGCAAACCAGCTTCGATGAAGCCAAACCAGCTTTGCGCGACCTGCGCGGCGACGGAGAGCTCAGAAGCGGCGGCGTCCGCCTCCTGGGTGAACGCATCCACATAGGCGCTTTTCGCGTTGTCACGCAGTCGGCCCCAGGAGTCCGGCTCCCAGCTAACCTGTCCGCCGGCTTGGAAATTATTGATAAAGAGGCGCGATGCGCCGCCACCTCCGCCTCCGCCCGCCTGAGCGGCTGTCGTCGGGTTTACGACAATTGCGTTCCGAGAAAAATTGAAATTAGCGTCCAGCGTCGGCAGCAGCGTCGCGCGGGCGGCCTTCGCGGACCGCCGCGAAGCTTCCAACCGGGCGTAAGCCGCGCCCAAGTCACGATTGTTTGCGATGGCCTCGCGCACCAGTGCGGATAGGACCGCGTCGTCAAACGACGCAAGCCAGTCGCCTACGGGCGGCGGCGCCGCCGCACCGGATTCGATCGCAGCCCAGCGCTCCGGCGCTGCGATGTCGGCGGCGAATTTCGTTTCCGGCGGGACAACAGCGCAGCCGATCAGAAGGCTAGAGATAATGACAATCCGCATTGCGGTCGTGAACATAGCCAACAACTTTGAACTTCAACGGTTGATCTAACTTCAACCGGTCGGTGCGGTTTGAAATCGGTCCAGAGGACGAGGCCCGGGAAATTTTCTCGCCGCCAAGGCGCGGGAAATTCGGAGGAGACTATTCCGATTTGCCCACGACGCCTTCGCGCCATGCGTATATGGCCGCCTGAGTCCGGTCAGAGAGGTGGAGTTTCGAGAGTATATTGCTCACGTGGCATTTCACCGTACGCTCCGCAATCTCCAGTGTCGCTGCGATTTGCTTGTTGGCGAGCCCGGAGGCGATGGCTTTCAGCACCTCGATTTCTCGCTCAGTTAGCCCGTCGGCGCGGGCCGGT
>JBCCMB010000126.1:0-8189 GCA_039026555.1 Pseudomonadota bacterium | reverse complement strand
GTTGAATTTCGCTCGTCATGGCTTCGTATCGCTCCGTCGCAGCCGCCCTACCCCGCTCGCTCTTCAAGGACGATGCCAGCCTAATGACCCCGGCGTCTAGACCAGGACCTGACGCGCGCTGCGTGAGGAGGCTTTATTCCGGACTACGCAGCCGCCGCGAGGGTTCTCCGCGATTAGATTTTTCCGCGCCCATATCGATCCAACCAAGCCTTTGATAGAAGCGCCGCGCCCGGATGTTGACGTCTTGTACGGTGAGTTCCAGAGGCCGGTTGGCCGACGCGCGCGCGGTTTCAAGCAAGCCGGAGCCGATCCCGCAAAACCGCCAATCCAAATCGATAAACAAATGATCCACATAGCGCGTCTTGGCGCTCATGGAGAGAAAGCCGACAACCCCGGCCTTGTCCACATCGGCCACCCATACGCGTGAGCGGGTGAGCACTGCGCCAAGCTCCAAAATGCTGGGCTTTGGGTTTGACAGCCAATCGGCCGTTTTCACCCAGTCTGAGAAGATACGAAGGCACGCCTCGCCGTCTTCCATACGAAACGGCCGAATGGCCCATCCCGCTGCGGTGGCGACGCGCTCCATCACATCCTCACATCTGCATGGTCCAACCTTCCACGCCCATAGCGGCCTGCCGGATGGCCTCAGACATTGTAGGGTGAGCATGGGAGGTACGCGCCACATCCTCAGACGCGGCTTTGAATTCCATTGCGACGCAAATCTCGCCGATCATCTCGCCGACGCCGACGCCCATCATGTGCGCGCCGAGAATTTCATCGGTCTCCGCATGCGCCAAAATCTTCACAAACCCATCGGTTTCATGATTACAGCGCGCGCGGGAATTCGCCTGAAAGGGGAATTTTCCCGGCTTATAGGGAATGCCCGCCTCTTTCAATTGCTCTTCAGTTTTGCCGACCCACGCGATCTCCGGATTGGTGTAGACCACGCTGGGAATGAGGTTGTAATCGACATGGCCTGGCTTGCCGGCGATCAGCTCAGCGACCGCCGCGCCATCATCCTCCGCCTTGTGCGCCAACATTGGGCCTTGGATGCAGTCCCCAATCGCCCACACGCCCTCAGCCACTTGGAAATGGTTCTGCGTTTCAACAAACCCGCGCTTGTCGACAACGCCGCCAACGGTCTCAAGACCGAGGCCATCCGTGTACGGACGACGACCAACAGCGACGATCACCACGTCGGCGTCCAGCGTTTCCGCATCGCCACCCGTGGCTGGCTCCATGGTCAGTTTGAGCTTGGTCTTGAGTTTCTCAACGCCTGTCACTTTCTGACCGAGGCGGAATTCAAGACCCTGCTTTTTGAAGATGCGCTGGGCTTGTTTTGCGATCTCATTGTCTGCGCCCGGCATGATCCGGTCGAGGTATTCCACCACCGTCACTTGAGCGCCCAAACGCGCCCAAACAGACCCCATTTCAAGCCCGATAACACCCGCGCCGATGAGGATCAGCTTTTTCGGCACTTCGTTCAGCTTCAGCGCGCCGGTGTTCGTGACCACACGCTCTTCGTCGATCTCAATACCCGGTAGGCTGGTCGGCTCCGATCCCGTCGCGATGACGATGTTCTTCGTGTTGAGCAGCGTGCCGTCCACATCGACTTGTCCGGGGCCGACAATGCGGCCCGTGCCGGCCACAACATCGACCTTGTTCTTTTTCATCAAAAAAGCGACGCCGTCAGTCAGGCCCTTCACCGCGTCGTCCTTCTGCGACAGCATTTGCGGCAGATTGAGACGGACGCTTGCGTCGATCCCCATCGCGGCGAAATCATGGGTTGCGGCGTGATACATTTCGGATGCATGCAGCAAGGCTTTGGAAGGGATGCAGCCGACATTCAGGCAGGTGCCGCCAAGCGTCTCGCGCTTTTCAACAATCGCTGTTTTCAGCCCCAATTGCCCGCAGCGAATAGCGCAGTTATAGCCGCCCGGGCCCGCCCCGATGATAACGACGTCGTATGTCTCTGACATATGGTTTCCCGCTTCCAAAACAGCGATTTGGCGGGAACCTACTCCCCCCGGCGCCTACGTCAACTCACCTGTCGGGCGAAGTTGCCACACAATTCCGGCATCGGACGATCGGGGACCCTCTTAAACGCGCTTAATCACCGCCAAAGCGATACCCGCGGTTAACAAAACAGCGGCGGAGATAAGCTCCATCCGCCACAAACTTATGTCCCCGCCCATCACCAGGATCAGCGCTCCCAGAGCGCCAAAAGCGGCGCCGCCGACACTTAAAAATATAAGCGCGCCCGGTCTGCCCAACGCGGCGAGCCCGCCGCCGATCAGACCCAACAGCGCTGCGAAGATAGGCCCGAGACACACCGGATCGGCAATCGCCTCGCCTAAAGGACCGCCAAACGACACATATGTCGCAAGCGCGCTGGTCGAGCGGTAGATCAACCACATCGCAAACAGGGCGGCCGCCAATCCAATCACGCGTCGCATGCTTTCTCCTCCCAGTCGCGCCGCGCCTTATCCGCAGCGTCTGCGTTTTATGCTATCGCGAGTTCTGGGATGAGGGAAACAGCGAGGCGAAGGGGACACAGCCATGGCGAAACTCGCAATCATCGTAAGATATAGGGAGCGCGCAGGGCGCTGAGGCGGTCGGCCCTAGTGGTCCGTACGATTATACCTGGACCAAGGATTTGACTGAAAAGATGATCGCGGCCTAGCGCAGATCCTCTAAACGGCGGATCTGGGCGCCCGACGGGTCGAAATTCTTGGGGTCGAGCCACACGTTGAACGCAGCTTTCAGCTTAGGCCATTCACAATCGAGCATGGAAAACCATGCCGTGTCGCGATTCAGCCCCTTCACAACACGATCTTGCCGGAACACGCCTTCAAAGGAAAAGCCCAAGCGCTCCGCCGCGCGCTTGGACGGCGCATTGGCGTCGTCGCACTTCCACTCATACCGACGATACTTAAGATCTTCAAAGAGATGCCGCGCCATCAGAAACATCGCCTCTGTCGCGGCGGGCGTGCGCTTAAGCGCAGGCGAGAAAATCACATTCCCAATTTCCGCCGACCCCTGGTCTGGACGAATTCTCATATAACTGGCCGTACCCAAGGTGGATCCGCCGTCCAGCGATAAGAGAACATGGATCTTCCAATCCGTCCGTGCATCATAGCTTTCCGCCAGCGCGTCAGCGGATAAGGGCGGTTGCTCCGGGATAAATCGCCAAAGATCGTCCGCGCCGGCGCCGCCGATCGCACGAAACAAGCTGTCCGCATGGCGTTTCGAATTGTAGGGGACCACGCGAACATAGCGGCCCGAAACATCAGACAGTTTCGGCGGAGCGCAACCCCGCCAATCCTTTAGGTCCGCCATGACGTCTTGGTCAGCCTAGAGATCGAGCAGCATGCGCTCAGGATCTTCAAGGCACTCCTTAACACGCACCAAGAAGGTCACCGCTTCTTTGCCGTCGACAATGCGATGATCATAGGACAAGGCCAAATACATCATCGGACGGATCTTCACCTCGCCATTCACCGCAACCGGGCGCTGCTCGATCCGGTGCATGCCTAACACGCCGGATTGCGGCGGGTTGAGGATCGGCGTCGACATCATCGAGCCATAAACACCGCCATTTGTGATTGTGAACGTACCGCCCTGCAGATCGTCCAGCGCCAATTTGCCGTCGCGCGCCAGTTTTCCAAGACGACTGATCTCCATCTCGATCTCAGCCAACGACATCAGATCCGCATCACGCACCACCGGCGTCACAAGGCCTTTATCAGTGCCGACCGCCATCGAAATGTTGTAGTAATTCTTATAGATGATGTCCGTGCCGTCGATCTCCGCATTCACGGCCGGAATGTCTTTTAGCGCGACGAGACATGCTTTGGTGAAGAAGCTCATAAAACCCAGCTTCACGCCATGCTTCTTCTCAAACACCTCTTTGTACTTCTTGCGTAGCGCCATCACCTCGGTGAGGTCCACATCGTTAAATGTGGTCAGCATCGCCGCCGTGTTTTGCGCCTCTTTCAGCCGCTTTGCGATCGTCTGGCGCAGGCGCGTCATCTTCACCCGCTCTTCACGCGGACCAAGATCGCGCGGCGCGCGCGCGGCGACAGGAGCGGCGGTCGCGGACCCATTTGAGATATAGGACAAAGCATCCCCCTTGGTGGCGCGTCCGTTTTTCCCGGACCCTGGAATTGCGGATGGATCCACGCCCGCCTCTGACGAAACACGGCGTACGGCAGGGCTAACCGGACGATCGCCAGATCCTGCGGCGACAGCGGCGACCGCAGGCGCTGCAGCAGGCTGCGCCACTGGTGCAGGAGCTGCAGCTGCGCCGGCCCCAGCGCTGATCCGCGCGATTACGGTACCGATCTCAACCGTCGTTCCTTCAGAAATCAGCGTCTCCGCCAAGACGCCGGCGGTCGGCGCGGGCACTTCAATGGCGACTTTGTCGGTCTCAATCTCAGCGAGCGGATCATCTTGGGCAATCGCATCGCCCGGCTGTTTCAACCAGCTGGACAAAGTGCCTTCAGTCACGCTTTCGCCCATGGCCGGCACAGCGACGTCGACGCTCTCGCCGCCGCCGCTGGGCTCTGCGGCTGGCGCTGCAGCCGGGACCTCGGAGACAGCAGTCGGCGCTTTCGCCGCTCCCGCGCCGCCAATACGGCCGAGGATGGCGCCGATCTCCACCGTATCGCCTTCGCCGGCGACAATCTCCGACAGCACGCCGTCTTCAGCAGCCGAGACCTCCACGGACACTTTGTCGGTTTCAAGTTCGACAAGCACCTCATCCTTCGACACAGAGTCTCCCGCCGCTTTCAGCCAATTGCCGACCGTCGCTTCAGTCACGCTTTCGCCTAATACCGGGACCGTAATATCGGCCATTTTGCTCTCCTTCGTGCGGCTCGCCGCGTCTTATGCTTCAAATGCTGCGTCCAAGAACGCCGCTAATTCTTTTTTGTGTAGCGCCATTGTGCCGGCGGCCGTAGATGCGGATGCGGGTCGACCCACATATCGCGCGCGCCCGCTCTTAGCGCCCAAACGCTCCAAAACCTTCTCGATATTCGGGTCGACGAACGTCCAAGAGCCCATATTTTTAGGCTCTTCCTGGCACCAGACCATGTCCGCATCCTTAAAGCGCTCCAACTCCTTCATAAGGGGCGCGACTGGGAAGGGATAAAGCTGCTCGACGCGCAAGAGATAGATGTCGTCAACGCCGCGCTTTTCGCGCTCTTCGAACAGATCGTAATAGACTTTGCCGGAGCACATAATCACGCGACGGATTTTATCGTCAGCGACGAGCTTCACCTCGCCCTCACGACCCTTCGTTTCCGCATCGTCCCACAAGACGCGGTGGAAGGACGAGCCCGCGCCGAGATCTGCAAGATCGGAAACCGCGAGCTTGTGACGCAGCAAGGATTTGGGCGTCATCAGCACCAGAGGCTTGCGGAAATCACGGTGGATCTGACGACGGAGAATGTGGAAGTAATTCGCCGGCGTCGTGCAATTGGCGACCTGCATATTGTCCTGCGCGCACATTTGCAGAAAACGCTCGAGGCGTGCGGAGGAATGTTCAGGCCCCTGTCCTTCATACCCGTGCGGCAAGAGACAAACGAGGCCGGACATGCGCAGCCATTTGCGTTCGCCGGCGGATAGGAATTGATCGAAAACGACCTGGGCGCCGTTTGCAAAATCGCCGAACTGCGCCTCCCAAAGCGTCAGCGTGTTCGGCGCCGCGAGTGAATAGCCATACTCATAACCCAGCACGGCCTCTTCAGAGAGCAGGCTATCGATCACTTCATAATCGGCCTGTTCATGGCGTAATTGCCGAAGGGGTGTGTAACGCTTCTCTGTCGTCTGGTCGACGATATGCGAATGACGTTGTGAGAAGGTTCCGCGGCCCGAATCCTGGCCGGACAAGCGGACATGAAAGCCTTCATTCAGGAGCGATCCGAATGCGAGCATCTCCGCCGTGGCCCAATCCAGCCCATTACCGGTTGCGATCGCCTTGCCGCGATTCTCATAGACTTTGCGGACTGTTTTATGCGCGTCGATCGAGTTCGGCAGCGTCGTCAAATTCGCGCCGATCGCCTTCAAAGTCTTGGCTGTGACCGCCGTTTTCCCACGCCGATCGTCTTCTTCCGGTAGGCCAAGGCCCGACCATTCGCCATCGAGCCAATCCGCTTTATCCGCTTTATAGGTCTTTCCCGCCTCGAACTCCGCATCGAGATGCGCATCCATCTCGGCGATCATCTTGTCGAGCTCTTCGCGCGTCATGACGCCTTCGGAAATCAAGCGATCGGCGTAGATCTCACGCGTAGTCTTCTGGCCATTGATCTTCTTATACATCTAGGGTTGCGTGAACATGGGCTCGTAGCCATCATTGTGCCCATAACGCCGATAACAGAACATATCGACGACAACGTCTTTGCCGAATTTCTGGCGGTATTCCGTAGCCACTTTCGCAGCGTGAACCACGGCCTCAGGATCGTCGCCATTCACATGAAAAATCGGCGCTTGAACCTGCAAAGCCACATCCGAGGGATAGGGTGAGGACCGCGAATATTTCGGGCTGGTCGTGAAACCGATCTGATTGTTGACGATGAAATGGATGGTGCCGCCGGTGCGATAGCCGTTCAGCCCGGACAGCGCCAAGCATTCCGACACCACGCCTTGGCCCGCAAACGCCGCATCGCCATGCAACAAGAGCGGCATAACTTTCACGCGGGGGGCGTCGCGATCTTCTTGAAGATCGAAGGACTGTTTCGCCCGCGCCTTGCCCAGCACGACCGGGTTCACCGCTTCAAGGTGAGACGGATTGGCGGTCAGCGACAAGTGGACGTCATTGCCGTCAAACGTGCGGTCGGACGAAGCGCCGAGATGGTATTTCACATCGCCCGAGCCGAACTCATCGGCGCCCTGCGTAGAGCCGCCTAGGAATTCGTGGAAGATTTGGTGATAGGGCTTGCCCATCACGGCCGAAAGCACGTTCAAACGCCCGCGGTGCGGCATGCCGAGAATAATCTCATCCACACCGAGGCCGCCGCCGCGCTTAATGATTTGCTCCAGCGCCGGGACCATCGCCTCGCCGCCGTCAATGCCGAACCGCTTCGTGCCGGGATAGCGCTTATGCAAAAACCGCTCAAACGCCTCGGCTTCAATTAACTTTGCCAGGATCGCTTTACGACCCTCGGGCGTGAACGAGATTTCCTTGTCCTCGCCCTCGATGCGCGACTGAACCCAGCTTTTCTCGTCCGGGTCGGAAATATGCATGAATTGAACGCCGAAGGTGGAGCAATAAGTCCGCTTCAGAATGTCCAGCATTTGGCGCGGCGTGGCGTATTCTAAGCCCAACACATGATCGATGAAAATCTCGCGATCCATGTCTTCAGGACCGAAGCCGTACATCTCCGGCGCTAATTCCGGATGGTCGCCGCCCGTTTCGATGCCCAAGGGATCTAGATTGGCCGCCAAATGTCCGCGAATCCGATAGGCGCGGATCATCATCAGCGCGTGGATGCTGTCTTTCACTTGGTTGTGAATCTCGGGGCTCGCCGGCCCCGGCGCCGTCGGCGCTGTTTTCGCTTCCAGCTTCTTCGTCAGCGCCGTTTCCAGCGCGCCCCAATTGCCGTCTAGGGCGGAGACCATTTCGCCATTGGCCGGCTTAGGCCAATTCGGATCGGCCCAGGCGGCGCCCTTAGCCGCCTTTTTCACCGCGTCGGCGGGATCGCCCACCTCGTCGAAAAACGCCTTCCAATCGGCTGAAACCGATGTCGGATTGTCGACATAGGCGGCGTAGAGCTGCTCAATATACGCGGCGTTTCCGCCTGCGAGAAACTCTGTATCCATCATGGCGATGTTCGCCGCGGATCGACCGTTATGAGGGTTCGCCTCACGCGTCATGGTTAACGTCCTTACCCGAAGGACAGTCGGAGCGGGGTTTAAGGCTCCCTCCGGCGGCCCTTGTTAGCCTTTCAGCACCTCGACCATCGTCGCGCCCAGCCGCGCCGGGCTCGGGGAGACGGTGATGCCGGCCGCCTCCATGGCTGCAATCTTATCCTCAGCGCCGCCTTTTCCGCCAGACACGATGGCGCCGGCATGGCCCATCGTCCGCCCTGGAGGCGCGGTGCGGCCGGCGATAAAGCCGACCATCGGCTTCTTCCGACCTTTCGCGGCCTCATCCTTTAAGAATTGCGCCGCGTCTTCTTCGGCGGAAC
>JBCCMB010000125.1:0-8192 GCA_039026555.1 Pseudomonadota bacterium | reverse complement strand
TCCTGCCGGGGTCGCCAGGCTCTTTAGACGATTGAGCTGTCTCGCTTTTTAGGCTCGGACCAATCCGCTCATAAACTGCGAGGTTCCTGGGAATACCTCAGCGTTCAGCACTGCGCTCGATACTCCTAAATGATCGCGCAGGACGCCTTTGAGCGCGGCGGTGATATCGTTTGCGGGTGCGAGATCGCGCCCTTCATAGAGATGGCGAGGCTTCAGGCCGGGCCAATCTCCGAAGACCTGACCGCCTCTAACAGCGCCGCCGGCCAGGATCATTAAGCCGCCCGTGCCATGATCCGTGCCGCGGCTGCCATTTTCCGCCGCGGTTCGACCGAATTCCGAGCAGGCGATGACAGTTGTTTTGCTCCAGTCTGAGCCAAGCTCGGATTTGAGGTCGAGAAGGGCGGCGTCTAAGCCGCGCAAACGCGCTGCGAAAGGACCGGCCTGGTTCGCGTGCGTATCCCATCCATCGAATGACAACATGCCGATATTGGGGCCGTTTTCCGCACGCATTAATTGTCCCAACGCTTTGCTGGCGGCGGAGTATTGGTTCGCGGCGCCCGGCCGGGTTCGTCCCATGCTGACATCCTCGATAGAGGTCGCCCGCGCCATTGTCAGCGGCTCCAATAGGACGGGCTGCTCCGCATAGAGATCTTGCAATCGATCTAGAAGATCCTCCGAGGCGTCGGTGAAGACAGGCGGCGACCAATTCGACGCCGCGCCACTCCCGCGTAAGGCGAGGGGAAGGGAGTATCCAACCGCCAGTCCCGACCCAGCGAGCACCCGCACGGCGCGATTGAGCCAGCCATCGCGCGTGGAGACGTCGCCCAGGGTTTCTAACTCATCTTGGCCGTCGAAATGAGATCGATCCCGATAAGGCGTCGCCGCTGCATGAACAAAGCCGGCCTCGCCATCCTGATAGAGCTGGTGCAAGGAGGTGAGGGAGGGATGCAGGCTAAATCCGTTGTGAAGTTGCAAACGTTCGGACTTCGTCGGGAGCGTCGCTTGCCGAAGATCAGACAATTCCCTGTCGTCCGGGATTAGCGCCGCTAGGCCATCCAATGCGCCGCGTAGGATAATGAAGACCAGTTTTCGATCTTGCGCGCCGTCCGCATAAGCCACTTGGAGGGGCGACGTTATTGCAGTCGCGCCGAGCGCGCCGAGCATCATGCGGCGGGTCAATCTCGTCATAACGTTTACCTCATCTGAAAGTCTGGGCTCATCAAGGCGAGCGCGATGGCTTGGCTTGGGCTTTCGGCGCGCATGACCGCTTGGATAGCGGCGTTGGAGGCCCGAGCGCCTAAAGCGGCGTCCAGCAGCTGGCGGGCATCGAGCGTCGAATTTTGCTCGCCAATTCGGTTGGCCCATTCAATCCGCTTCATTAGGGCGTCGGGACCCGTCCAGGCCGCTGCGTCGTCCGGCCAACCTTCCGGCGAGGGCGCGGTGAAAGGAATTTGCGCGAAGCTTTCGAAAACCCGCCGTGCATCGCCGGCGAGTACGCGCTTAAGTCCGAGCAATCGACCTGTCGAAATGATGAGTTCGTCAGGCGTTTTCACTTTCCGCGGCTCGGCGGTCCACGCCTCGTCCGACTGAATGAGCGTGGTGTAAAGCGCTTTCAGATCGCCGCCTGTTTCTAGAAAGCTAGCGCTGAGCTTGTCGACGAGGCTTTCGGGTGGGACGTCTGCAATGAAATGGCGGGCCAATTTGTAGGCGATGTTCTTCGCTGTGTGAGGCGAGGCGCATAAGTCTTCAACGATCGATTTGGCTTGCTCTCCGCCGGTGTCGGAATAACGCTTGCCCAAGATGGTTTGTCGGCCGGGTTCGTGTAGGAGATCGGAAAACACCGAGCGTCCTATCCGATTACGCTCAATCCGATGATTTCCCACCAACCATCCCGTCAGCGCTTTTGCGAAGGCGGTGACGTCGGCTTGGGTGTATCCCGACGCCGGAGTGACGGTGTGCAGCTCCATGACTTCACGCGCGAGGTTTTCGTTGAGGCCGCGGCCTCTTCGCTTGCCCGCGCGAGAATTGGGACCGACCGATTGCGCGTTGTTGAGGTAAATCAGCATTCCGGGGTGGAAGATCGCGGTCTGTGCGAGATCGGTGAAGCGTCCTAGAATGTTCGGACGGATGGCTTCTCGTTCATAGGCGCCGACAACAAGCCGTGTTTGCGGGCTCGTGGCCGCGACGGTGAAATGGTTCGACCAAAACCGCACCAAACGCTCGTGGAACGCATTCTCCGTCGTCGTCGCATAACTCGTGCGCGCTGTGATCTCTGCAATCGTCGTTTGTCGGGCTGAGTCGCGAAACGCGCGCTCTACCGCCTCATCCGCTGTTTGGGCGCGCTTGTGCTGGATGTATGCGAACGCGTCCGTCATATGCGCTTGAGACGATTTTAGAGGCGCGTCCGGGAAGTCTTTTCCAGCCATTTGAACAAGCTGTGCGTGTAGCCATCCCTCTGGATCCGCACTGGCCGATTGGATGTCGCCGTCTTTCGCGCCCAAACCGAACCGCGTCGCCGCCAAAGCGCCCATCAAGGACATATCGCCGCCTCCAAACTCACTCTCTTACTTACAAACGCGCATGTTCAAGAAATCCGTCGCGGCGTTTTAAAGAAAATCAAACAGGGCTGCTTACATTTCCGGCGCGTCTGGATCCTCTCTTGGATGTCGCCTGCGGATCGGCCAAAATGCGACCAAGGGCGCAAATGCGCCAATTCGTCAGGGAGGCGATAATGGCGCTTTTGATTTCGGGATTAGTGGTGTTTTTCGCTGCGCATATCTTCTCGGCGACACGCGCGCGCGGACCTGGAGATATCAAGGAGCGCCTAGGGTATGGACCCTATATGGGGCTTTATTCCTTAGTCTCGGCGGTCGGTCTGACGCTCATGATCTATGGGTATGGCCTATCGCGCGGCATACCCGTTTGGGACCCGCCTGTTTGGACGCGGCATTTACCATTGTCCCTAATGGTGTTTTCGATGATCTTGCTGGTCGCGGCGTATACGCCGACCGGTTACATCAAGGAATGGTCGAAGCATCCCTATTTGCTCGCGGTAAAGATCTGGGCGGCGTCGCATTTGCTCTCAAACGGCGATTTGGCGTCAATTTTTCTGTTCGGCGCATTTTTGGCCTACGCGGTGTTTGACCGGATTATGTTGAAGCGTCGCGGGGATGTGGGCGCGCAAGGCGCAGCGGCGAGCTTCACTTGGGATATGGTCGCGATAGGGGCCGGTACGGGCCTTTATGCGTTGATCGCATTCTACCTGCACGAGATCTTGTTCGGGATCGCGGTTGTCGCGCCGCTCTATTAGCGGTGCGATCGACCCGACATTGCCTTCGGTCCAAGGCGCGGCTAAGGCCGATCTTCCATGTTTTTAAGAAAGGCGCGCTATGTCCGCCCAGAACCAGATCCGCCGAAAAACCGTGAAAGACATCGCCGCCGCTAAGACGGGCGATCCGATTGTCTGCTTAACGGCGTATTCGGCCCCGATGGCGCGCATGTTGGACCCGCATGCAGATATCATTTTGGTTGGGGACAGCGTCGGCATGGTGTTTCACGGGCTTCCGTCGACCGTCGGCGTGACGTTGGAAATGATGATTCTTCACGGCCAAGCCGTGATGCGCGGCTCGGAACGAGCGTTTGTGGTCGTCGATATGCCGTTTGGATCTTACGAGACAAACTCCGACCAAGCGTTTTTGAACGCCGCGCGTTTGATGAAGGAAACCGGATGCCAGGCGGTGAAAATCGAAAGCGGCGCCTACGCGGCGGAGCAAATCGCTCATATGGTCGAGCGCGGCGTCCCGGTGATGGGCCATGTGGGCTTGCGTCCTCAAGCAATCAACGTCGATGGCGGGTTTAAATCTAAAGGGCGCGGCGAAGGCGAGTGGGAACGCGCGCTCAACGAAGCGATCGCCGTCGATCAGGCCGGCGCGTTCGCCATTGTGGTGGAAGGGGTTGCCGAAGACCTAGCCGATGAAATCACCGCGACTGTTTCCTGTCCAACCATCGGAATTGGCGCGTCCGCCAAATGCGATGGGCAGGTTTTGGTCACCGAAGACATGATCGGCTTGTTTGATTGGACGCCGAAATTCGTGCGCCGCTACGCAGCCGTGAAAGATGACATCGAGCGGGCGGCGATCGACTTTGCATCCGACGTTAGGTCTCGAAAATTCCCCGGCGCGGCCGAGACCTACGCCGCCGCCGGCAAAGGGAAAGTCTAAAGACGGCGGCCGAGGCGCCAAACGAGGCTTTTGGCGCGTTGCCCGCAGCCTTTTGGCCGGCTAGTGTCCGCGCTCGCATGAGGGGATGATTGCGAGACGATGAGACTTGATAGGAAGGACGACGCGTGAGCGACGTTTTTAATGAAGTTGAAGAAAGCCTTCGCACCGAAAAGGCGCAAAAAGCTTGGTCGCGCGCGGCGCCTTTCGTTTATGGCGTTTCGGCTCTGATCGTGTTGGCCGTCGGCGGGCGCGAGATCATGTCCTATCAAAGACAAAGCGCGATCGATGCGGCGGCTTTAAGCTTTGAAACCGCGCGCGCCGCGACGCAGACCGGAGATTCTGCGACCGCAAAAACCGCATTGACTGAAACCAGTTTGGGTGGCGGCGGTTTCGGCGTTCTTGCGGCGCACCAATTGGCGGATCTGGAACTCGGCGTGAACGCCGACGCCTCAGCTGCGGCCGAAACGTTGATCAGCGCTGCGGACGGCGCGGGGCCTCTAGAAGACCTTGCGCGGTTGAAAGCGGCGTATCTGCAGGCGGACGGACAAACGCTCGACGCGTTGGAAGGCGATCTTCAGCCGCTCCTTGATCAGGGTGGCGCGTTTGGTGCGCTGGCGCGCGAATTGATCGCCGCGAAAGCTTATGAGGCCGGCGATTATGTTCGAGCGCGTCGGGAATACTCTGTTTTGACGCTGGACTTGGACGTGCCGCCGGGCGTTCAAAGCCGCGCAAACCTGGCGCTGGCGGTGATCCCGGTCGCTGAAACCCCAATCGACGCACCTGACGCGTCTGAAACGACCGGCGTGGGGGATGACTCCGCCGTGTCTGCTGAAACGCCTGAGGATGATCCGTCATGAAAATCGTAAGACTGGTTTTGCTGGGCGTCGTCGTTTCAGCCGTTGCGGCATGCAGCATCATCCCCAATCCGTTCCGAAACGAGGCGCGGGAAGCTGAAGAAGCGGCGGAACGCGCCGGCCGGGTGCCTCTGTCGATCGCGACCGAACCTCTGGCTGCGGATCCAGATTTGGCGGCGGTGGCGGTTTTGCTGCCGGATTCCGAAGCCGCTTCGGACTGGCCGCAGGCTGGCGGATTGCCCGAAAAGACGCCGGGTCATTTGGCGGCCGCCGAGCGGTTTGCGGTGGATTGGCGCATAGGCGCGGGCGAGGGGTCCTCGCGCACCAAACGTCTAGTCTCGCCGCCGGTGGTGGCTGACGGCAAGATATTCGTGATTGATGCGGCGCAATCAGTGCGAGCCTTTGACGCGTCCACCGGATCGCGGATTTGGGCGCTCAAGCTGGAACCGCCGCGCAGACGCGACCGGACCGCCGTCGGCGGCGGATTGGCGGTTGGCGGCGACAAACTCTTGGTGTCGTCTGGATTTGGCTATTTGATTGCGCTTTCAACCGCAGACGGAAGTGAGATCTGGCGCCGCCGTACGGATGCGCCCATGTCGGGCGCTCCGGCCATTCAGGACGGCAAGGCTTACGTCACGAGCACCAACAATGAAGTCTACGCCCTGGATATCGATACAGGTGCGGTGACTTGGAATGACCAAGCGATCGCGGAGACGGCGCGTGTGTTGTCTTCGCCGAGCCCGGCGGTTTCCGGCGATTTGATGGTTGCGCCGTTTTCATCCGGAGAATTGATCGCTTACTTGCCTGCAAACGGGCGTCGCTTGTGGAGCGATGCGCTAACCACGGCGGGACGCTTTACGCCCTTGTCGGCGATCAACGACATCGCCGGGAGGCCCGTGATTTCTGAAGGCGTGGTCTACGCCGCGAGCCAATCCGGTGTTTTAGCAGCGATTGAAGCGCGGTCCGGCACGCGCATTTGGGTTCAGCCTTTTGGGTCAATCCAGGCGCCGGCCGTTGTTGGAGGGTTCATCTTTATCGTCGGTGTGGATGGGCAAGTCGTCTGCTTAGACAAGCTGGACGGCCGGGTCGTTTGGGCCGAGCAATTGCCGCAGTTCAAGAATGAGAAAAGTCGCAAGAACCGCATTGTGTGGACGGGGCCTCTTGTGGTGTCCAACAAAATTGTCTTGGTGTCGTCGGAAGGACAGGCGGTTGCGCTGTCTCCGCAGACGGGCGAGATCCAATCGACCTTGAAGATTGGCGATCCTGTCTATATTGAACCCATCGCCGCGAACGGCCGCGTTTACGTGCTGACGGATGATGGGCGGCTGGTCGCGATCGCTTAGGTTTGCAGCGCAGCGTTTGAAAATTGGGCGCATCGGACGTAAACGCCGGTCTGCATCCCGCATGATAAGGCGTTAAGGAGAGTTCGATGGCGTTGACCATCGCCGTGGTCGGGCGCCCGAATGTGGGCAAGTCGACCCTGTTCAATCGTTTGGTTGGTAAGAAGATCGCCATTGTGGACGATCAGCCTGGGGTGACGCGCGATCGCAAGGAAGCGCGAGGACGTCTCGGCGACCTCGATTTTACGCTCATCGACACTGCTGGTTTTGAAGATGTGACGGACGCCTCCTTGGAGGCGCGTATGCGTCGGCAAACCGAGATGGCGGTGACCGAAGCGGATGTGTGCTTGTTCGTAATCGACGCGCGCGACGGCGTAACGCCTGTTGATGAGCGGTTCGCGCAATTGCTGCGCGGGTCGGACACTCCTGTCGTGCTGGTGGCCAATAAATGCGAGGGACGCCAGGGCGAGAACGGCGTTTTAGAAGCCTATGGCCTCGGCTTTGGCGATCCTGCGGCGATCTCGGCCGAACATGGCGAAGGCATGGGGGATCTTTATGAGGCGATCGTCACCGCCGCGCCCGATTTAACCTCGCTGGACGCCATGGCCGCCGAAGTGGAGGCGGACCGTGAACCGGATTTCGATCCCGATGCAGAAGTTCCAACTGCGCCCGAACGCCCCATGAAATTCACCGTGGTCGGCCGACCCAATGCGGGAAAATCAACGCTCATCAACGCGCTTCTTGAGGACGATCGATTGCTGACCGGGCCGGAAGCAGGCATCACGCGCGACGCGGTCACCGTGGCTTGGGAGTGGGAAGGCCGCGAATTACGCCTGGTGGACACCGCCGGGCTTCGCAAACGCGCCAAGGTGCAGGAACGCTTGGAAAAAATGTCTACGGGCGAAACCATCCACGCGATCCGCTATTCCGATGTGGTCGCTTTGGTGATGGATGCGCGCGAGGCGTTTGAAAAACAGGATCTTCAGATCGCCGATCTGGCGCTGCGCGAGGGTCGGGGCCTGGTTTATGTCTGCACCAAATGGGATTTGGTGGAAAACCCGTCCGAAACGCGTAAAGAGCTGGAGGACATGGCGCGCCGCCTTCTGCCGCAATCTAAAGGCGCGCCTTTGGTGACCACCTCCGGCGTGACGGGCCGTAATCTAGACAAGGTGATGGCGGCCGCGTCCAAAGTGTTTGACGATTGGTCCGCGCGCGTGAAGACCAAGGATCTCAATGATTGGCTGCAGCATACGGTGCAGCGTCATCCGCCGCCGGCGCCGGGCGGTCGACGTATCAAGCCGCGTTATATGGCGCAGATGAAGACGCGGCCGCCGACCTTCGTCTTGATGGCGTCGCGCGGCGATCAAATGCCGGAGAGCTACAAGCGCTATCTGGTCAACGGATTGAGAGAGGCGTTCGACATGCCGGGCGTTCCGATTCGCTTGATCGTAAGGCAGGGTAAAAACCCGTATGCGGATAAGACCTAGGGCCTGACAAGGCCCGTATTCGTTCGCCTTTGGCGTTTCGCCCCGGAAGCTATGATTAAAAGCTTGTCCCCGCCCGTTAACACTAATGCAAGGGCGCGCGGCGCAATCTCCTGCAGAATCACGAGCTGGTTGGGAGTGCCTTGTGCGTTTGTCATCTTTATCGATCGCTTGGCGGATCGGCATCGCCGTCGCCGCGCCGATCGTCGCAATGCTTGTCTTTGCGAGCCTTTACACGCAGCAATATTTCAATGTCGCCGAGCGCATGAAGCAGGTTCAATCGGTCGTTGGCTT
>JBCCMB010000124.1:0-8212 GCA_039026555.1 Pseudomonadota bacterium | reverse complement strand
GCTGGCCTATATCGCGGTGGCGGATGCGGCGGGCGCGATGGCGTTCGCCGAGACCGTCTTCGGGGCGGAGACCGTGGGCGTGCTGCGGCATGAGGACGGCGCGGTCTGGAACGGCGAAATGAAACTGGGCGACAACCGCTTCATGTTCGCCGAAGCCCGTGGTTTCGGGCCGCATCCGGCCTTCCTCTACGTCTATGTCAACGATTGCGACGCCGTGATCGACAAAGCGGTGTCGGCGGGGGCTGAGTTGGTTCAGCCGCCCGACGAACAGTTCTATGGCGACCGCAATGGCGGAGTGCGGGACCCGTTCGGAAACCTCTGGTGGATCGCGACGCAGACCGAATCCGTCGCGCCGGATGAAATGCAACGGCGCGCGGCCGAACGAAAAGGTTAGCCCGGCGCCTCGCAGACGACGGGGCGGGTGAGCCGTGTCGGATCGCCTTCCGACAGCCGCGACGCGGGCCGCGACGTAAGACTGAGCCCGGCGCGGGCGGCGGCGGCGGTCATCGCGGCCTGGCTCGTGGCGTTGAACGCACGGCCATCGCGCCGCGACGCCATGGCGACGCCCACCACCTCGCCGGCGGCGTTCAACACGGGGCCGCCGCTGATTCCATCCAAGCTGCGGATGTCGGACCGGCTGACGGCTTCCACGCGCCATTCAGAAGTGCGGTCGGTCAACACGAAGTCGCCGGCGCCCTGCGCCCGCCGGACGCCGCGCATTTCCGCCTGCACCACCGCCGGTCGCCCCTGCGGAAAACCAAACGCCAAGCCGCGTTCGCCGGCAGCCGGCGGCGTGTCCGCCAGCGGATGGGCGGGTGCGTCGATCCGAGCGCGTAGGATGGCGACGTCCGCTTCGGGGTCGACATAGACCGTCTGCGCGAGCCGGAAGAGCCAATGATCCCGCGCGGTCGTCGGCGGGGCGTCGCCGACCCCGATCCGCGCGCAGCGGGCGATCACATGACGCGCCGTCATCCACAAATCCTGCCCGATCGGAAAGGCGGTGCCGGTGGAATCGCCGTAGCCGCCGTTATTTTCGACGAAAAGGATGCGATCTTTCGCAATCCAGGACAGGCCGAGGATGACCGCGAGGATGGCGACCCATTTCGCCCCGCCCCTCACTTCCGTCCCCCGGCGGTCGCGCGCGGTCCGTCGTCGCCTTGACGTGGTGGTCCTTCGCTCATGCGCGCGATTTAGCGCGCCATGCCGGCTGGGCGACGTCCCCGGGTGGAAACCCGGCCGTCGCCACGCCATAACCGCGAAGCCGCGAACGTCCCGCGGCGCGTCGATCCGGAGCGTCCATGGCCAGCGCCGCCGATATCCGCAGCGCGTTTTTGCGTTTCTTCGAAGACCGCGACCACCGCGTCGTCGACTCCAGCCCGCTGGTGCCGCGTAACGATCCGACGCTGCTCTTCACCAACGCCGGCATGGTGCAGTTCAAAAACGTCTTCACCGGGCAGGAAAGCCGCGATTACGCGCGCGCGACGACGTCGCAGAAATGCGTGCGCGCCGGCGGCAAGCACAACGATCTCGAAAACGTCGGCTACACCGCGCGGCACCACACCTTCTTCGAGATGCTCGGGAATTTCTCCTTCGGCGACTATTTCAAAGACGTCGCGATCGAAAACGCCTGGACGCTGGTGACGCAGGATTTCGGCCTGCCGAAGGACCGGTTGCTCGTCACGGTCTACGCCGAAGACGACGACGCCGCCCGGCTTTGGACCAAGATCGCCGGCCTGCCGGAAGACCGCATCATCCGCATTCCGACCTCGGATAATTTTTGGTCGATGGGCGACACCGGTCCTTGCGGGCCGTGTTCCGAGATCTTTTACGATCACGGCCCCGACATTCCCGGCGGCCCGCCCGGATCGCCGGATGAAGACGGAGATCGGTTCATCGAGATCTGGAATCTTGTCTTCATGCAATTCAATCAGGCGGCCGATGGCGCGCGAGCGCCGCTGCCTAAGCCCTCCATCGACACCGGCATGGGCCTGGAACGGATCGCGGCGGTTCTGCAGGGCGTCCACAATAATTACGAGATCGACCTCTTCCGGGAATTGATCGCAGCCGAAGAAGACGTTTACGGCGTCAGAGCTGAAGGCGACGCCCTCGCGTCGTTTCGCGTCATCGCCGATCATTTGCGCGCGTCCGCCTTCCTGATCGCCGACGGCGTCACGCCGGACAATGAGGGGCGCGGCTATGTGCTTCGCCGGATTATGCGCCGCGCCATGCGCCACAGCCATATCCTCGGCGCGCGCGAGCCCGCGATGCATAAGCTGACCGCGGCGCTGGTCGACCAGATGGGTGAAGCTTATCCGGAGCTCACGCGCGCAGCCCCCGCGATCATCAACGCTTTGGAGCAAGAAGAAGCCCGCTTTCAACGCACATTGGGTCGCGGCTTGGCGCTGCTGGAAGAAGAAACGATAGGCCTTGGACAGGGCGACGCCCTGCCCGGCGAAACCGCATTTAAGCTCTATGACACGTTCGGTTTTCCGTTGGACCTGACCCAGGATGTTCTGCGCGCGCGCGGTCTGTCGGTGGATGAGGCCGGGTTTGACGCGGCGATGGCCGAACAGCGCGCCCGGGCGCAAGCAAGCTGGCAGGGCTCCGGGGACGACGCAGCCGGCGAGGTCTGGTTCGACATCCGCGAGCAAGCTGGCGCCACCGCGTTTCTGGGCTATTCCGACACCCAAAGCGACGCTGTTTTGAAGGCGGCGCTGATCGGATCGGCGCTCACCGAGACGCTTGAAACCGGCGTTGAAGCGGAATTGATCTTCGACCGAACGCCGTTTTATGCCGAAAGCGGCGGCCAAGCGGGCGACCATGGGGAGATTGTCTTTAAGTCCGGCGCGCGCTTCACAGTCCGCGACGTTCAAAAACGCGCCGGCGATGTGTTCGCCCATATCGGCGTCCTGACCGAAGGCTCCGCGAAACTGGATGATGCGGCGGAATTGACGATCGACACGGAGCGCCGCTCGCGCGTGCGCGCCAACCATTCGGCCACGCATTTGCTGCACGCCGCCTTGCGCAACCGTTTGGGCGAGCATGTCACGCAAAAAGGATCGCTGGTTGAAGACGACAAATTACGCTTCGACTTTTCCCATGGCAGTCCGCTGACGCCGGAAGATATCGATGCGATCGAAGCGGAGGTGAATGCGGTTATTCGACGGAACACCGCCGTCGACACCCAAGAAATGGCCCCGGCGGACGCGGTCGCCGCCGGCGCGTTGGCGCTTTTCGGTGAAAAATACGGCGACCGGGTGCGTGTCTTATCGATGGGTGAGACTTTGGAGGCGCAGCGCCCCTATTCTGTGGAGTTGTGCGGCGGAACGCATGTCGCGCGTACAGGCGATATCGGCGTATTTGCGATAACCATGGAAACGGGCGTCTCGGCGGGCGTACGCCGCGTCGAGGCGGCGACCGGGGCGGACGCGCTGGCGTTTTTAAAAGGCCGCGGCGACATTGCGCTACAAATCGCAGACAAGCTGAAAACGCCTATAGCCGATGCGCCGGCGCGGATTGCGGCGCTGATCGATCAACGCAAATCGCTGGAAACGCAATTGTCCGACGCCAAACGCCAATTGGCGATGGCCGGCTCAGGCGGCGGCGCGCCGGCTGGCCCCGAAGAGGTCAACGGCGTCAAACTCATCGCACGCGTGGCCGAGGGCGTGCCGCCTAAGGATCTGCGCGGTCTTGTCGATCAGGGCAAACAACAATTGGGCTCCGGCGTGGTTGTGTTTGTGGCGGTCAATGACGGCAAGGCGGCGGTCGCGACCGGCGTGACAGATGATTTGACGGACCGTTTCAGCGCCGTGGATTTGGTGCGCGTGGCGGCCGCGGCCGTTGGCGGCAAGGGCGGCGGCGGCCGCGCAGATATGGCCCAAGCCGGCGGCCCCGATGGAGATAAGGCCGACAACGCGGTGAAAGCGGTGCGCGACACGTTGGAGGCCGGTTAAGCGGCTAATTCGCGTCGCGAATGATGCGGGCGACGTCTTCTGCATAGCGTTCCGCTTTTTTCTCGCCGACGCCGGCGATCGCTCGTAAGGCGTCTCGGTCGGCGGGACGTTCTAAGGCGATGGCGCGCAGGGTTTTGTCGTGGAAGATCACATAAGGCGGCACGCCCTTTTCTTGCGCCAAATCTCGCCGCCAAGCCCGCAACGCCTCAAACAAGGCCTGGTCGCGCGCGGACAAATCGGACATGTCCACGGCGCTTGCTGATTTGCGTGAACGTGTCTTGCGGATTTGCGTCGGATCGTCCCTAAGCGACACGCTGATATCCCCAGAGAAGAGGGCGCGGCACGCGTCCTTGTCGGGCGCATAAAGGATCGGACGGTTGTTACGATCATCCTCGCCCAGCAATCCGTCGAATAAGAGTTGATCGATCACCGCGCGCCATCCGGCTTGGGCCAACGCCTCGCCCACTCCGAAAGTGGATAGATGGGAGAGGTCTCTATCCATCTGGTCTTTGGCGTCGCCGCGCAGATGATTGATAATGCGGCCGCGCCCAAAGCGTTGGCCGGTGCGGATGACGGCGGACACCGCCATTTGCGCCCAGCGCGCGGCGTCATAGCCGTCTGATTTCGGCCGTCTGCAATTGTCGCATTCCCCGCAATCTTCCACATCGGTCTCGCCGAAATAGCGTCGCACGGCCGCACGGCGACAGGCGACGCCATCCAGGAAGGCGAATAATTGCCGCGTTTTCTTCACCTGGACTTGGCGGATCTCATCTGTCGCGTCCGAGGCTTCGGCCCAGCGCACCAACCGGCGCATGTCAGCCGGCCCGAAGAATGCGACGCCTTCCGCCGGTTCGCCGTCGCGCCCCGCGCGGCCGACTTCCTGCCAGTAGGCTTCGATCGATTTTGGCGGATCGGCATGTATCACGAACCGCACATCCGGCTTGTCCACGCCCATGCCGAACGCCACCGTCGCCACCATGACCACGCCGTCATCCAACAAAAATCGACGCTGGCGTTCGGCCCGCGTCTCAGCGTCCAAGCCGGCGTGATAGGCGATCGCAGAAATGCCGGCTTTCACGAGGCTCTCCGCTGTGCGCTCCACGCCGTCGCGCGTGCCGGCATAGACCACGCCGGATTGGCCGGGGCGATCTTTGACCAGCTGAAGGATGCGGTCGGCGCCGCGGCCATCCTTGCGTTCCGCCGATAAAACGAGGTTAGGCCGATCAAAAGACGCAACGAGCTCGCCGACGTCCTCCAACCGTAATTGGGTCTTTATGTCCGCACGCGTGCGCGGATCCGCGGTGGCGGTCACGGCCAGTCTCGGAACGCCCGGGAACAGGTCTTTCAGCCGTCCAAGCGCTCGATAATCTGGGCGGAAATCATGGCCCCATTGGCTGACGCAATGGGCCTCGTCGACAGCGATGATCGACATTTGAATGTCCTGCAAACGCGCTGCGAGATCATTGCCCATCAACCCTTCGGGCGAAACGTAGAGCAAATCCATATCGCCGGCGCCGGCGCGGTTAAGCGCGTCCATGCGCGCTGCGTAATCCATGCTCGAATCTAGGCGTTCGGCGCGCACGCCCGCTTGTTTCAGCGCGTCCACCTGATCGGCCATCAACGCAATCAGCGGCGACACAACCAGGCCCACGCCAGGCCGCAACAGAGCGGGAATTTGATAGCACAGGCTTTTTCCGCCGCCGGTCGGCAAGATCGCGAGCGCATCTCGTCCAGCCAAAGCTTCTGCGATGACGACTTCTTGCAGTCCTCGAAATGCGTTGTAGCCGAAGACCCGGCGCAATATTTCGCGTGCGGGTTCAAGATCGATTTCGACGGGCGGGTCGGCATCGGCGAGAATCGGTTGCGCGTTCATGACCGACAGCCTAGCGGCCTGTCAGCCTCCATGCGAGGCGAACAAACCGGGTCAGCGCATTAATCTGTGCGGACAAGTCCCGCCGCATAGCGCTTCCAATTTTCCACGTAATGCAGCGCCGATCCCGTGATGACTTGGGTCTGCATCTCGGAGACTTCCTTCACCACTTTGCCGGGCGCGCCCATGACAAGCGAATTGTCAGGGATCTCCTTGCCCTCGGGGATCAAAGCATGCGCGCCGATAATGCAGTTCTTGCCTATTTTCGCGCCGTTCAGAATCGTCGAGCCAATCCCGATCAAGGTGTTGTCGCCGATCGTGCAGCCATGCAGCATCACCATATGGCCGATGGTGACATTGTCGCCAACGGTTAGCGGGGCGCCGTGATCGGTGTGTAAAACCGATCCATCTTGCACATTGGAGTTTTCGCCGATCGTGATGGGATCATTGTCGCCGCGCGCCACCGCGCCGAACCAGAGGGACGCGTTCTTTTTGAAGATCACATTGCCAATCGCCGCAGCACTGTCGGCCACCCAATACTCCCCCTCTCCCGTCGTCTGAATTCCGACGCCGTCGAGCGCATAAATGGCCATATGTGCCTCCCAAATGATGTCTTAATGAAGCTTTTGCGTCTTTAAACTGTCGTTAACGGTGGTGTAGCGTAATGAAAAGGAAGATTCGTCGGGGTGGCGAGAATCGCAGCCTCACGAGTATAAGGAGCACTTGTTGAGCGCATCGCCGCCAGCCGCCCCAAAAAGCCCGCCGCCAGGGTCTGGCGGGCGCTCTCCCCTCCGATTTTTGTCTGTTTCGTCGACGCCGCATCGCTTTTCCAGCCTGCGGCGTTTTTCTTGCGTAAGCCCCGAAAAGGAGCCCTCCCCATGGCAAAGCGATCCAATGTCCGCCGTATCCGCGCCGAATTCGACGCGAGCGAGTACTTCGACGACACCGCAAAGGGACGCAATTCGGGCGCTGAAATCTACGCCATAGACGGAGGATGGGACCCGGCCGACGACGATCCGAGGGCCCGCAAAAAGAGAAACAGCCATTCCAATCAAAACGCTCCAACCGAGCCTCGCCGAGACCAACGCTATGTCAAAAACATCGCACCGCGTTCGGAAGGCCAAGCGCGCCTTCTAGACGCGATCGATACGGACAATCTGGTCCTAGCGCTTGGCCCGGCCGGAACAGGCAAGACCTATTTGGCGATCGCCAAGGCGGTCGAGGCGTTGAAGGCCGGAAATGTCGGCCGCATCGTTCTGTCCCGCCCGGCGGTCGACGCTGGCGAGAATATCGGTTTCCTTCCCGGCGATATGGAAGACAAGCTCGCGCCCTATCTGCGACCGCTCTACGACGCCTTGTCCGACCGGCTGGCGCCGCGCCAATTGAAATCCATGATGGCCGAAGGTTTGATCGAGATCGCGCCTGTCGCCTTCATGCGCGGCCGCACGCTGAACAACGCGTTTGTGGTGATCGACGAAGCGCAAAACTGCACCCAAGTGCAGCTCAAAATGCTGCTGACGCGCTTGGGCTGGCACTCAAAAATGATTGTGACGGGCGACCCCGCCCAATCCGACCTTCTGCCCGGCTTGTCCGGCCTCTCAAGCGTCGCCGACAGCCTCGACAAGGTAGAGGATATTTCAGTGGTGAAGCTCGCCGCCGAAGATGTCGTCCGCCACCCGCTGGTCGCAAAAATGCTCGACGTATTGGATTAAGCAGAACCGAAAGCAGGGTAGAAATTAGTCATCCTGCATGAACAGCAATTCGCTATCCATACAATTGATGATAGCGGATTGCTGTTTGAGCAATAACATCTATAGTTGAAGTCATATTTTTAATAAAAACAACTACTTGTTGGCGCTCCACTTTGACGCCTCGCGTCCAAAGTACTGTTCTCCAGCCAAACCTTTTGGCGTCCGCCACTCTTATGATGATCCGAGGCGCCAGTCCAAAAGAAGCGCGCCTCTGTTCAATTGACTCAATCGCCGACCAGGGAATCGCACGCAACTCGCCGCCAAACTTTGTTTCAAATCCGCGTTTCGACATCATAAATTGCGACTTCGCCATCATCGTTAGAAATAGCGGCAGAAACGGAAATAAGACGATGTACAACGGAAGCCCAAGCCACAATTTGGGCGATGTACGAAATTGAAACTCTTCCTCGCTCGCGACATCAATTTTGAGCGAATCTGTTGTCTCCACGGACACACTAGCCGTCTCAGCCAGATCCGATTTCGGCGTGGACACATAAGCGGTATACGCGGCCGGGCCATCCTCTTCGACAGAAACGCTGCTTGATTGGACCGATGCTGACGCGTCCTTTTGGCTCAACGCGACGGGACTCCCGCGAACCAACTTCTCAATATCTGCTTTGAAGTTCTCACGCGTCAGC
>JBCCMB010000123.1:0-8278 GCA_039026555.1 Pseudomonadota bacterium | reverse complement strand
TTCAGCTGATGCGTCGCCGAATTTGCCCGACAGCATGGCGTCGATCTCGGCTTCCGCCTCCGCGCGCGTCGGGGCGATGACAACGCCCTTGCCGGCCGCCAAGCCATCCGCTTTGAGCACATAGGGCGGATCGAAATGCGCCATATAGGCTTTCGCCTCGGATGCGTCCGTAAATCGGCCATAAGCGGCGGTCGGGATTTTATATTTCGCCATCAGATCCTTAGCGAAGCCCTTTGAACTTTCCAGCTGCGCCGCCTTCGCCGAAGGCCCGAAAACTGGAATGTCGGCCGCGCGAAGTTTGTCTGATAATCCCGCCGCGAGCGGCGCTTCGGGACCTATGATCACCAAATGCGGGCGTTCTTCTTTTGCTAAGCGTAACTGACCATCGACATCTTCGGCTTTGATCGGAATGCACCGGCCTAGGCCCGCCATGCCGGGATTGCCGGGCGCGCATACAATCTCCGTCACGCGCGGTGACTGCTTAAGTTTCCAGGCCAGGGCGTGCTCGCGCCCCCCGCCGCCGACGATGAGTATTTTCATGAGCGGCTCAATGGCGTGCGCCGCGAGGGCGGTCAAGCCTTGTGGAAAACCTCCCGTCGACCGCTTTGGCTCTTGCGGGTCGGCGATTGCGGGGTCAGACTCACGATAAAGCCACAGGGAGTCGCCCATGGATCACGAGCAAGTCGAAGATCTGACGGGGATTTGGTCGGGAAAATACTGGTATGATGGCGGCGGCGATTCGGTGCCGTTCACTGCGGATATTGTCGAAAGTTCGGGTCGGTTTTCTGGAACGACGATGGAGCCCAACACTTTCGCTGACATAATTTACGAAGAATTGTCCGCCGATATCGCAGGCGCGCGCGAGGGCGCAAAGCTGCGATTCACAAAAGTCTATCATCCGATCGGCGGCGCGCATCAGGCGCCGATTTTCTACGAAGGCCAATTTGACGAAGCCCTGACCTTGATTTCCGGCGAGTGGTCGCTGCGGGACGCGTACGGTATGCATGCGGGCCAGTTTTCTTTATCGCGTGCTGTGCGAGGCGCTTTAAGCGCGTCGCGGTCCGCTGCAAAAGCTTAGCGTTTTTACGCATGAGCGATCTTCTAGATTCTGAGCCTCAGCCGGCGTCGAACGCGCCGGAACTTTCTGTCACCCAGCTGTCGCAAGCCCTGAAGCGCACGGTTGAGGACGCTTACGGTTTCGTGCGCGTACGCGGCGAATTGGGTCGGGTTACTATCGCCAAATCCGGGCATCTCTACGCCGATTTAAAGGATGACAAATCGGTGCTCTCCACCGTGATGTGGAAGGGGCAGGCGTCACGCTTGCCATTCCGCCCAGAAGAGGGTTTGGAAGTTGTGGCGGAGGGTCGTTTGTCGACCTATCCAGGGCGTTCGAACTATCAGCTGATCGCGGAAAGCATACGCCCCGCCGGCGTCGGCGCGCTGATGCAATTGCTGGAGGAGCGCAAGAAAAAGCTGGCCGCCGAAGGCTTGTTCGATGCCGATCGCAAACGGCCTCTGCCTTATCTGCCAAGAACGATCGGTGTTGTGACCAGCCCGACCGGCGCCGTCATCCGCGACATTCTGCACCGTGTGGAAGATCGCTTTCCCGTGCGCGTTTTGGTCTGGCCGGTATTAGTGCAGGGCGAGCACGCGGCCGCGCAGATTAGCGCCGGCATTCGCGGGTTTAACGCAGCGATCGATGGCGGGCCTGTGCCAAGGCCGGATGTGATCATCGTCGCGCGCGGAGGCGGATCGATTGAAGATCTATGGCCGTTCAATGAAGAAATCGTCGTGCGCGCCGCGGCGGAGAGCCGAATTCCACTGATCTCGGCGGTCGGGCATGAAACCGACACCACGCTGATCGACTATGTCTCCGACAAGCGTGCACCGACGCCGACCGGCGCCGCGGAGATGGCGCTGCCGGTTCGCTCTGAATTGATCGCATTCGTCGAAGATTTATCTGGACGCGCAAGACGCGGATTGATGCGCGGCGTCGATCGCCGCAAGGCGGATTTGCGCGCCGCGTCGTCGCGCCTTCCGCGGCTGGAAGCTCTGCTGCAATCGCCGCGTCAAAGACTGGATTTCGCAGGTGAACGTTTAGGACGCGCCCTTTTTATTGCGGTCGAACGCAAGCGCGCTGGTCTAGACCGCGCTGCGGCGCGCATCCAGCCGCAAAGCTTGGTGCGCGATGCGACCCGTCGACGCGCTGAGATAAAAGCGCTCGGCGCGCGTTTAAAGCCAGCAATTCTTCGCGATTTGGAGACCCGCCGCCGCGCGTTAAGCGCCTCTGCGCGCGTGTTGGAGTCAGTGTCGCATACGCGTGTGCTGGCGCGCGGCTTCGCCCTGGTGCGCGGCGAGGACGGACATATCATCCGCGCGGCAGACAGCGTGAAGGCGGGCGATGCGCTTAGCTTATTGTTTTCAGACGGCGAAGTTGCGGCCGTTGCGGGAAAATCGGGTCCGTCGCCGCAGGTTTTGGAAGAAGTCGCCCGCAAGCCCTCGCCAAAGGCGTCACGATCGCCTGGTTCCAAGACGCGGCCAAAATCTCGGTCGTCGAGCGACGACGACGCAGGCGGCGGGCAGGGATCCTTGTTCTAGCGCTCGCATTTCGCCGCAGCGAAGACTGCGACGCCTCATAACGCGTGCGCAGCTTTTTAAGCGCCGGGCGAATTTGCGTGTCCAACATCCAGTATAAACGGCCTCTAATCGTGTCGCCATAAACATAGATGCGGGAATGCTCGCGCACCTCATGCGGCCAACGCGTCATATAGGTTGCGCGCAACATGGATGTGCGAGAGGCGTCCATAGCCTCATAGCCTTCCTCCACCATTCTGCGCATAATGCGCTCGGCCAAAGCCACGCCGGGCGAGCCTTGGGAATAGGCTTTGTCGAAGCTTCCTTGATAGGCGTAAAAGCGCTTGTTCGATGTAAAGCCGAAATCAAACGCGATCGGCGCATCGTTCAAAGTCAGGAAAAAGACATGCGTCTCGAAATGCGGGCTCGGCGTCGCCGCGAGCTGTTTGAGGAGGCGTTTAGCCTCGTCGTGGAAGAAGAAAGATCGGTCTTCGGCGCGTTTGCTGGAGTGTGATTCCAACGAGAGCATAACGGTCAGCAAATCGTCGACATTGTCTGTCGTGACCGTATGTTTTTCCAGCTCGACGTCGCCCAATTCCGACAAATAACGCTCTGCACGTCGAATATTCTGGCGCAGTTTTTTGACGTAGCGCGTCATGCCCGGATCGCCATTGAGCGTGTCCATCGAGATAATCGGACACAAGCTGGTGGTTCGAAAATCGACGCGGCAACCTGCTGCTTTCGCGGTTCTAACAATCTCGTCCTTGTCGACGTCGGTGAGGATGGCCTCGCTTAGTATGGCGGCGTCCCATTTGAACGGCGTCGTTAAGACCGCCTCCACATAGCGCGCATACTCGACAGCCTGGCTGGAAGCGGGCGCGAAACGGTCGGCGATCGGGTCGCCAAGCACACGCAAAGTCCGTAGCCCCAAACCCCTCAGCCTCTCTTTGCAATAGGTGAAAGGCGCAAGCGCAATGGATACGCCATGCACGTCAAAGATACGCAGGGTCCAAAGGGCTTTACGACGCGCTTCGGGATAATCCTTCACGGCGGACAGCCATTCCGGCGTCGCGAATACATCAGGCGTTAAATCGTTTTGCACAGCCGTTTTGGAGATCGCCGATAGCTCGGCGATATCTGCGGCGTCAAAGCCTTCGCGCCACGCAATATGAGGCGTTTCTTGAGCGTCGGCGCGGGGCAGCTCGTCGGCCGGTCCCAGAATGAGTGTGGGCAATTGGGTCATGCCCGGCGATATGCAAAGTGTTTGCCAAACTCGCCTGCTGCGCGAATTTACTATTCAGCTGCTTGTTCGCCTTCCAGCACGCACCTGGGCGCGTTCAGATCCACTTTGAAACAAATAGGAGTTTTGTTTTGTTCGATGCTTCCGCCCAAAACGGGGCGCACGGCGCGCCCTAGCGCCCATTTTACGTGGGCTGACGCGGTTGCGCGCGCGGGAGTGTGCGCCGACAACCCAAACCGGCGACGCATTAGACCGTTGAAGTAAACTGCGCCTGTGCGGACTTGTGAAGCGTGGGTGAGGTATTCGCAGGTGAGCGAGATGTTCAGGCAGTCCTCGTTGACGATACGGTGTGGCGAATACTGCGGCCAGGTGACGTATTTGCCAGGTTGAAGCAGGATTTCTGTCGAGGATTGGTCATAGACGGGGTTGTAAGACATCTCTTCGGCTTGCTCGCCAAGGACGATGCCTTCTATTTCGGCATCCCGCACATAGGGCAATGTGTTCGGGTAAAGCCAAATACGCTTTTGGCCGCGGACTTGGATCAAGAATTGGTCCTTCGTGTCCGCATGATAGGCGACGTGCGCTTTGGGAGACGAGATCAGAAGCTTCATTTTTTGCGAGCCGTTCCGGAAATCCGGCGTCGCCGCTTTCAGCTCAGTCTCAAGCGATTTGTAGATGTCCATGCATGCAGCGGTGGCGTACTGAAACTCGCGCACATTCACCCACAGTTTGCCGCGTTTGACAGCTTCGAGGATCGCTGCTCCGGACATATCGCCTAGATCGCCTCGGCGAAAGTCGAGTGAAGTCTGAGGGTCGTCGCCCATGGTGTAGACATCGATCATGTCCCGCGGATGCGAGTCCAAGATCTCGATCAAACCCTCGTCGCTGAAACAGGGTGATTGATCCAAATTATGATCGCCCTCGAAGACGGTTTTGCGCAGCTCTTTCTTCTGCGTTTCCGTAAAGGCTTTGAATGCGGTCATCGTCATTGAACGTTTCGCCCTTTAGTCGTCCCGGTTGCGCATTCGTGCGCTCCACCTTTCACTTTGCATCCAAATCCCAAACGTTCGGCTTTGGAACGCAGACGCTTTCGTCTCGCGTCTCCTAGCAAGCGTGGCGCCGAGATTTAGACTGTCTCGTGTTTCCTAGAGGAACACCGACCGAAAAATCGTTGAAAATCAAGTCTTCACTTCAATGGAGCGTTGATTTGCAGTGGTTGGAGGGGACAAAACCGCGTGCCGGACGCGTGCTACGCTTTTTTTGAGCAACAAACGATTGCGAGTATTCGAGCCCTAGCCCTTCTTTAAAACCCTGCTCACTCTTCGGCTCCGGGAGCGGGCGAAGATGGATATCACGGCGTCGCTGAGCCAGTTGGATTATTGGGTGATCGGCCTCTACGCCGCGCTTACGGTCGGCCTCGGCGTATGGATCGGCGCGAAGCAGAAAACTGCGGACGGTTATTTTCTGGCGGGCCGCCGTATGCGATGGCCGGTGATTGGCGCATCCTTATTCGCGTCCAACGTCTCGTCCACGACATTAGTCGGACTGACGGGCGCAGCTTATGGGGCGGGGATATCCGTCTATAATTACGAATGGATGGCGGCGATCGTGCTTGTGGTGTTCGCCGTGTTCTTTTTGCCCGCGATTTTGCGGTCGGGCGTTTATACATTGCCGGAGTTTTTGGAGCGACGGTACTCGAGCGCGGCTCGCACCTATTTCGCGCTGCTCACGCTTTTTCTGAACATTGTTGTCGACACGGCGGGATCCCTCTTCGCCGGCGCGGTGATTTTCAAGCTCATCTGGCCCGAACTCGCCTATTGGCAGATTATCGTCGTTTTGGCGTTCGCAGCGGGCGCCTACGTCATTGTCGGCGGTCTCGTCGCTGTTATGGCGACCGATGTGCTTCAAGGCGTCATTCTAGTTATCGCGTCTTGTGTGATCGCTGTGTCTGCATTCGACGCGGCGGGCGGTTGGTCTTATGTGATGGGAGCTGCTCCCGCGGAGAAGCTCAGCTTGATCCGCCCCTTGGGCGATCCCGACATGCCTTGGTTGGGCCTTGCGCTCGGCGTGCCGGTGATTGGCTTTTATTTTTGGTGCACAAACCAATTCATGACCCAACGCGTACTGGCGGCGAAGAATGAGCATGAAGGGCGTTGGGGCGTTTTGTTCGCGGGCTTGCTGAAACTCCCGCTTTTATTTGTAGTTGTGCTTCCTGGCGCTGCGGCGCTTGCGCTATACCCGGATCTGGATCACGCAGATTTCGCCTATCCCGCACTTGTTTTTGATTTGCTGCCGGCTGGCCTTTTGGGGCTCGCCTTGGCGGGGTTTGTCGCCGCCTTAATGAGCCAGATTGACAGCACGCTGAATTCTGCGTCGACGATCGTCACAATGGATTTCGTGCGGCGTTGGGCGCCGGCGCTGACTTCTTTGCAATTGATGCGGGTTGGGCGGGGTGCGACGCTTGTTTTTATGGTGCTTGCGGTGGTCTGGGCGCCGCAGATCGCGCGCTTTCCGTCGCTCTTCAATTATCTCCAAAGCGTGCTCGCCTACGCTGTTGGTCCTGTGGTGGCGTTGTTCGTCGTCGGCGTGTTTTCGCCGCGCGCCAATGCAAGGGGCGCCAACGCTGCGATCCTTGTCGGCGTGGCGACAGCCGCACTTTTGTTCATCCTCAATTTCAACCTGTTCGGCGCGTCGTCTTGGGGCGGTGGTTTCAAGCTCCATTTCCTTTATGTCGCGCCCTTGGTGACTGGTGTTTCCGCCGCCGCTTTGATCTTGGGCAGCTTAAGCGCTCCGCCGCCCGATGCGGACAAAACGCAAGGCTTGATATGGTCGCCATCGGTGTTCGAAGAGGAGACGCGCGGCCTTTCGGCTATGCCATGGTGGGCGAATTATCGTATTCAATCGGTATCGCTGATCGCGCTTACAATCTGCGTGGTGATCGCCTGGCGCTAGCCGCCGCCGCCGCAGGACTTTCGGATAACAAGCTTGGTATCGGTCAACTCCGATGAGATCTCGCGTCCCGCCATGCGGTCCATAAGCAACTCGACCAGACGCCGTCCGCCTGTGGCGATGTCTTGACTGACCGTGGTCAAGGGCGGCGAGACCATCGACGCCATTGCGATATCGTCGAAGCCCACAATTGAAACGTCTTCGGGGATATGCACATTCATGTCCGCCAGAGCGCGGACAGCCGACAAGGCCAGCAGGTCCGACGCGGCGCAGACGGCGTCAAACTCTAGTCCGTCGGACATCGCCTCCTTGATCATGCGAAACGCGTTGTCGCCGGCGAAATCGGTTACCATCAGCAGATCCGGATCATGCTTTAAACCTTCGCGTTCGAGCGCGTTTAGAAATCCGCGATATCTGAGTTTTACTTCCGGAAGTTCGATATCGCCGAGGTACAAAATGCGTTTACGGCCAAGCTTCACAAGGTGTTCGCCGGCCATCTCGCCGCCGGCGACGTTGTCGCAGCCGACGGTCGCGTAGTGCTGACCCTCCAATTGTCCGCCCCAAACGATGATGGGTGCGCCGGCCTCGCTTAGCGCGTTCAGAACGTCGTGGCGTTCCGTTTGACCGATAATGACTTGGCCGTCGGCGCGCCCTGTCGCCATGAGACGATTGCGGGACAATTCCTCCGCATTCTCAGGCGACGAAACGATCACATCATAGCCGTGCGCCGCGGCCGCTTCGCATACCGAACCGATGATTTGCAAGAAAAAGGGGTCTGAAACTGTTTGCTCGTCGTCCGACGAGAGCGGGATCACCAATCCAAGGGTTGATGTCGTCTGGGTTCTCAAGGATCGCGCAGTAGCGTTGATAGTGTAGCCATGCTCGCGCGCAATAGCGTGAATGCGCGATCGCGTCGCCTCGCTCACCAGCTCTGAATCGTTGAGCGCACGCGACACCGTGCTTTCATTAACGCCTGCAATGCGCGCAATTTCCGACATGGTGATCGGACGCTTCAAAACGAGTGCTCCCATCTCGCGCTGAAGATGACAGCGCCCGCAAAAGTTGAGTGTTTAACAAATTCGCGCGGCTTAGCTAGTGGTTGGAAAAATCGCCGAGCCGCAGACGTTGGGCGCAAATATAAAAGCGGCCGCTCATCGTAATGAACGGCCGCTTTCAATTTAGGCGACTAGTTCGATCTTAAAGCGCGTCGGTCAATTCCGGGATGGCTTTGAACAGGTCTGCGACCAAGCCATAATCGGCGACTTGGAAGATCGGCGCTTCGTCATCCTTGTTGATGGCGACAATGATTTTGGAATCCTTCATGCCGGCGAGGTGCTGAATCGCGCCGGATATCCCGATCGCGACATAAAGCTCCGGCGCAACGACTTTGCCGGTTTGACCGACTTGATAGTCGTTCGGCGCATAACCGGCGTCCACCGCCGCGCGCGAGGCGCCGACCGCAGCGCCGAGCTTGTCCGCCAATGGGAAGATGAATTTCTGGAAGTCTTCATCCGA
>JBCCMB010000122.1:0-8379 GCA_039026555.1 Pseudomonadota bacterium | reverse complement strand
TCCAACGCTTCGGTCGGTTGGACAATGAGCGTTTTATAATCCAATCGGCTCAACAATTGCGGCGTCGGCTCGCAGGCGATCACTTCGCCATGATTGATGATGGCGATTTTGTCGCAAAGCTCTTGGGCTTCCTCAAGATAATGCGTGGTCAGCACGATCGTCGCTCCGCGCGCGTGCAGGTCTTTGACATAGTCCCACAGCTGCCGGCGCAGCTCCACGTCCACGCCTGCCGTTGGTTCGTCCAAGATAAGAATTGGCGGGGCGTGCACCATGGCTTTAGCCACCATGAGCCGGCGCTTCATACCGCCCGACAATTGACGCACATAAGCGTCCTTTTTGTCGCCAAGGCCGAGCGCATCCAGGATCTCGTCCGACCGACGCTGCTCGGGCGGCACGCCGAAGAAACCCGCCATCAATTCCAGCGATTCGAGCGGCGTGAAGAAAGGATCCATATTAATCTCTTGCGGAACCACGCCCAGAGCGCCGCGCGCTTCGCGCGGCGATTTATCGATGTCGAAACCCCACACGCTGGCCGATCCGCCGGTTTTGGTCACCAAGCCAGACAAGATGTTGATCATGGTCGACTTGCCGGCGCCATTTGGCCCTAAAAGACCGAAAATCGAGCCGCGCGAAATGGACAAATCCACACCCTTCAACGCGCGCTTCGCCGCCGCTTTGCCGTCGGCCGCGTAAGTTTTTTCAAGCCCTTGGATCTCGATCGCGAGGTCAGGTGTAAGATCGGAAGCGGTTTCAGGTGCGCGCATAAGGCATCCAATATTGATTTCGTCCCGTATAGGGGACGCTGCGGCGATGTTCGCAATTGACGCGGCGCGCCGGCGCACCCTACCTAATGCGCTTATCGCTTCGCTTGAAGGGGCTTCTTAAATGATGACCGAGCAAAAAGCATATGCGCCGCCCGCTGCGCCAGACGGCGAGATCGTCGTCGTTCAGACTAAGCGCGTCATGTGCGATGGCGGCGGCGGCGCGCTAGGACATCCGAAAGTCTGGTACGACATGGCGGCCGGCGATTGTGTGGAATGCAAATATTGCGACCGCATTTTCGTATTAAAGGGCGGCTCGAAAGATCCCACCGCCTAGCGCGAGCGCGACCCGAAACGCTTAGGGCTCATCCGACACCTTCACCACGAGCTTTCCGGTGTTCGCGCCGACGAATAGACGGTCGACCGCGTTGGAGGCGTTTTCCAGCCCGTCAACAACGTCGGTGGCGAATTTGATTTTGCCCTCCTGCATCCATTGCATCATCTGCGCGACACCCTCTGGGAAACGGTCCAGATAATCCAGGATAATAAAGCCTTTGAGCTTGGTGCGCCGCATCAGTAATTGCGCGAAATTATACGGCCCCGGCACGGGCTCGGTCGCGTTATAGGTGGAAATCAGGCCACATAGCGGGATACGCGAATGATCATTTATGTGATTGAGAACCGCATCCAACGTCTTGCCGCCGACATTCTCGAAATAGACGTCGATACCTTTCGGGCACAGCTCGCCCAGGCGTGCGTCGACATCTTCGGTTTTGTAATTGATCGCGGCGTCAAAGCCTAACTCATCGACGATCCATTTGCATTTGTCGTCAGCGCCCGCAATGCCGACAACGCGACAGCCCTTTATCTTGCCGATCTGCCCGACGACCGAACCGACCGCGCCGGCGGCCGCCGACACAACCAAGGTTTCGCCTGGCTGCGGATCGGCGATGTCTAAAAGCCCGAAATATGCGGTCATGCCTGTGGCGCCTAAGGGGCCCATCCAGGCTGTGAGCGGGACGCCCGGAATGGGAGGTATTTTCGAAAGCGCTGCGCCCGGCGCGATTGTGTAATAGGACCAGCCGGCGATCCCCGTCAGCACCAAATCTCCAGGCGACAAATCAGGAAAGCGGCTTTCTTCGACGACCGCCAATCCGCCGCCGCGCATGACATCGCCAATGCCGACGGGCGGAAGATAGCCGTCCATATCGCTCATCCAGATCCGATTGGTCGGATCAATCGACAAATAGATGGTGCGCGCGCGCACCTCGCCATCCTGCAATTCGGGAACCGGCGTCTCGACATATTCCAAATCACCGTCCGCCAAATCGCCGACCGGCCGTTTGCGCAGAATCCATTGCTTGTTCATCAGCGTCATCGCGCCCTCCCATAAATTCGTCTGCGACGTAATATGGCGCGCGGGCGCCGCGAAGCGAGACACACGGTTTCCGGTTGACCCAAGGGGACGCCGTGCGCGCTCGGGTGAGGCGGCGCAGACTTGAACGCATGACAATTAGAATGAGCGAGCGTCGATGATGTCCGAAGCCTATACGACCATTCTCACCGACGAACCGGCGCAATATGTCCGCCGCATCACCTTGAACCGACCCGACAAGCGCAACGCGCTCAACAACCAATTGCGGAACGAAATTTTCGACGCCCTGCGCGATGCGGACAACGACGACGAAATCCGCGTCTCCATCATTCGCGGCGCCGGCCCCGCCTTTTGCTCCGGCTATGATCTCGGCGCCGATCTGCGCAAAGACCAGCCCTACCCGACCTCGCAAGGCGAAGGCCAATGGGCGCGGCATGTCGTCGATGGTTGGTTCCAAATGTGGGATTTGAAAAAGCCCGTCATCGCGCAGGTTCACGGGTATTGCCTCGCCGGCGGAAGCGAATTGGCGACGGCGTGCGATCTTGTCTATGTCGGCAAAAGCGCCGAGATCGGCTACCCGCCAATCCGCGCCATGTCCTCGCCAGACATGCAATATCAAACCTGGCTTTTAGGCATGCGCGCAGCGATGGAGTTTATGCTCACCGGAGATGCGCTGTCCGGCGAAGAAGCCGCGCGGGTCGGTTTCGCCAATCGCTGTTATGAGGATGAAGAGCTGGAAGCGCGCGTTTTGGAGATCGCCGAGCGCGTCGCCAAAATCCCGTCCGATCTGCAGCATCTCAACAAACGCACAGTCCATCGCGCGATGGAGATTATGGGCGTGCGCACCGCTATTCGGGCCGGCGCCGACATTCATGCGCTTGGTTGGTATCAGCCCTCCTCCAAAGCGCATATGGCGAAGATGCGCGAGGCGCCGCGTGTGAAAGACGCGCTGACCGATCGAGACAAATCCTTTGGCGATTACGGCGAACGCGAGGACTAAAATCCGCGCGTCAGCCGGAACCGGATATCGTAATTGCGCGCGCCGTCGGACACCCCGACCAAAACGCCGGTGCGATAGGACATCTCGCCGATCGTCCCGTAAATCGCCGGGCCGATTTGATGGCTCTGATCGTTAAAACTGCCTAAGGACTGCGTGCGACCGTAAACATTGAGCACTTCAAGCGCCAGGCGTGGGCCGTTTTCGAGTTTGTAATAGCCGCCAAACCGCGTTTGCAAAAGCAGACCATCGCGCCTTTGATCGCCGACATCGACAGAGGTCAGCGTCAAAGCGCGCATCCGCCAAGGGCCCCAATCTTTCTGATTGGTCCAGTTGACGCCAACACGAGAGGCGCCGTCATCGCCCTCCACCGCGCGGGCGTCGAACCTGAAGGCGCTGTCCCACGGCGCCGTCTTCGAATCCATGAACTGCCACACCAATTCGCCTTGGACGAAATTCAGTTCGAAATCGCCGCTCTCCACATCGCTGCCTTGAGCAATAATCCGCCAGCGCCATTTAGAATCGATCGCTTGCTGATAATGCAGGCGGTGTCGTTGTTGGTCGGGCCGATCACCCTCGCCCGGCAGATAGGTGGCGCGATATTGAACCGATCTATCGCCTTCGCGCACCACGGGACTAAACACTTGCGCCTCGCCGGTGGGCGACGCCCAACCGGCCAATCCGAGCGCGCCGGCCGCGCAGGCGATCCGCGCGCCCAGATGTCTTATCGTGCGTGTTAAACGCGCCATATCGCAGCTCCAATCAACTCAGAGGCTTCCGCTCCGCAACTTCCCTGATTTGGAGCTGATCGACGATTATTCCATAAGATTTTCAATGGGCGTCTGCGTGCACTTATTCAGATTATGAATATCGCCATAGATCGTATGTCCGACAAAATACACCGCACCCTCAGGCACCACCGTTCCGGCCGGCAGTTTCCACGTCATCTGGTCGCCAGCCTGATCCGCCATCGCCATCACGATATGGCCCGTATCGCGAAAGCCCATGCAATCGCCGCCCAAATCACCCGCGCCGGCATTATCCTCCACGCCGGGTGCGCCAACCTCCATGCCCCAATGGATCATATACATGCTGATGCCGGCCGCTTCGGCGTCGATGAGCTCGCCGTTCTCATCGACCGCCGGCTTCATGGTCAGCACCCCGGCAATGGTTGGTCCCGGATCCGTATCGGCGAATGTGATCGAGCCCTTCTCCGGGCCATAGTTTGGATCATCCGGTTGGGCGTAGGCGCCATAGGGCAAAGCCGATGTCATCGCCGTCGCGCTCGGGTCCGGCGTATAGATGGGCGGCACCGGCAAATATGAAGTCTCCGCAATTGCGTCCGCCGCTGTTTCTGAGACCGGCTCCACCGCCGCGCAATTTGAGAGCAAAAGGCTCAGCGCAACCGCGCCCATGGAGTGTTTCAGCATTTTATCTCCTCCCAATTTTTCGGCAGCTTACGCGAGTTCAGCGGGGCGGCCAGAGATGACCTCACGCGAAGGCGGTCGATTACGCGGGCCGACGCTGTTAAAGACACCCTAAAGGAGACCCTCTATGCCCGTCACACGCGCAATCGACGCTGACAGCCATATCTATCTCGTCGACGCGTCGGGCTATATTTTCCGCGCCTATCATGCGCTGCCGCCGCTCACGCGAAAGTCGGACGGTCTACCCGTTGGCGCCGTCTCCGGCTTTTGCAACATGTTGTGGAAGCTATTGCGCGACATGAAAGACAATGGCGACGCGCCCACGCATTTCGCCTGCATCTTCGACAAATCCTCCAAAACCTTCCGCAATGATCTGGACCCGCGCTATAAGGCCAACCGCCCGCCGCCGCCGGAAGATCTCGTTCCGCAATTTCCCTTGGTGCGGGACGCGGCCGTCGCCTTTGGAACTCCGGCTCTGGAGATGGAGGGCTTTGAAGCCGACGATCTAATCGCCACCTACGCCCGCCAGGCCGAAGCCCAGGGCGCCCGCGTCACCATCATCTCCTCCGACAAGGATTTAATGCAGCTCGTCTCCGACAAGATCCAAATGCTCGACACGATGAAGGACAAACGCATCGGCCACGAGCAAGTGATGGAAAAATTCGGCGTCGGGCCGGAACGGGTCGTCGACGTTCAGGCGCTCGCGGGCGACAGCGTCGATAATGTGCCGGGCGTGCCGGGCATTGGGGTGAAGACCGCCGCCCAATTGATCAATGAGTTTGGCGATCTGGAAAAACTCCTCGAGGGCGCCGAAACCATCAAACAAAATAAGCGCCGGGAAAACCTCATCGAGTTCGCGCATGATGCGCGCCTCTCCAAACAGCTGGTAACCCTCGCCACTGATGCGCCAACGCCACTGGGATTGGACGAGCTCGGCGTTGAAGAGCCGAACCCCGAAACCTTGTTGCCATTCCTGGAAAAGATGGAATTCCGCACCATCACCAAGCGCGTGCAAGAAAGCTTGGGCGGCGCGGCCGCGACAAACGGCGACGCGTCTGGCGCAGCGCCATCCACATCCGCAGCGCCACAGATCGCACCCTTCAACGCTGATGCATATGAGACCGTCACAACGATCGAGGCGTTGGAGAAATGGGCCGACCGCGCGCGGCTCAATGGCTATGTCGCCGTCGACACCGAGACCGACAGTCTCAACCCCGTTGCGGCGCGTCTGGTGGGCGTATCTCTGGCGACCGCGCCGAATGAGGCTTGCTACATCCCGCTGGGCCATCAAGGCGGTGATCTTTTAGGAGACGACACGCCTGATCAGATCTCCCTCGACAACGCGATCTCGATTTTAAAACCCTTGTTTGAAGACCCGGCCGTTCTAAAGATCGGCCAGAACCTCAAATATGACATCTCCATCCTGCACCCGTTCGGCGTCGAGATGTCGCCGATTGACGACACCATGCTCTTGTCCTTCGTCACCGCAGCCGGCAAGCGCGGACATGGGATGGACGAGCTGTCGCAGCGCTATTTCGAGCACACGCCCATCCCTTTCAAACAGGTTGCGGGAACCGGAAAGTCGCAGATCACCTTTGACAAGGTGCCCGTGCCCGACGCGACGAAATACGCCGCGGAAGACGCCGATGTGACGCTTCGCTTGTGGCAGGCTCTAAAGCCGGAAATAGTGCACGCCTCCGCCGCCACGCTTTATGAAACGATTGAACGGCCGATCATTCCCGTGGTGGCGGAAATGGAACGCGCAGGCGTCAAAGTCGATCGGGAGTTTCTGTCCCGCCTCTCCGGCGATTTCGCACAACGCATGGCGGCCTTGGAAGCCGAAGCGCACGAACTGGCCGGCCAAAACTTCAACCTGGGTAGCCCCAAACAGATCGGCGAAATTCTGTTCGGCGAGCTCGGCATGCCTGGCGGCAAGAAGACCAAAACCGGCGCTTGGTCGACCGGCGCGGACACGCTGGAAGATCTCGCCGCCGAGGGCCATGAATTACCGCGCGTGATCTTGAACTGGCGGATGCTGTCCAAGCTGAAAAGCACCTACACCGACGCCTTGTCGGCGGCGGCCGATCCGAGCACCGGGCGAGTTCACACCTCTTTTTCGCTCGTCGGCGCGCAGACAGGGCGTTTGTCGTCGACGGACCCCAATCTGCAAAACATCCCGATCCGCACCGAAGAAGGCCGCAAAATCCGCGAAGCTTTCATCGCCGAACCAGGCAATGTTCTGATCGCGGCGGATTACTCGCAAATCGAGCTGCGCCTGCTTGCGCATATCGCTGAGATCGACGCGCTGCGTGACGCCTTCAAATCCGGACTAGACATTCACGCCATGACGGCCAGCGAAATGTTCGGCGATCCGATTGAAGGTATGGACCCAATGGTGCGCCGGCGGGCCAAGGCGATCAATTTCGGCATCATATACGGCATCTCCGCTTTCGGGCTCGCGCGTCAATTGGCGATCCCGCGCGGCGAAGCGGCCGATTACATCAAAGCCTATTTTGAAAAATTCCCCGGCATCAAAGGCTATATGGACCAAGCCAAGGCCTTTGCGCGCGAGAAAGGCTATGTCGAAACCGCGTTCGGCCGACGCGTGTGGGTCGAAGCGATCAACTCGAAGAAAGGGCCCGAACGCGGTTTCGCCGAGCGCCAGGCGATCAATGCGCCGATCCAAGGATCAGCCGCCGATGTGATCAAGCGCGCCATGATCCGCATGCCTGGCGCGCTCAAAGACGCCGGTTTGCAAGCGAAGATGCTGCTGCAAGTTCATGACGAGCTTTTGTTTGAAGCGCCTGAGGCGGAGGCGGACGCGACCATCGACATCGTCCGCAACGTAATGATGAAGGCTCCCCTGCCCGCGCGCGACATCTCGGTGCCGCTTGTCGTCGACGCCCGCGCCGCTAAAACCTGGGGCCAGGCGCACTAATCTCAAACGCAAGCGGGGACGATTATGGCTGGCGGGATTTTCATTTCTTATCGCAGGTCGGATTCCGCAGCGTTCGCTGGACGGATCGCGGATTTCTTCGCCTACAATTATGATGATGTACGCGTGTTCTTCGATATTGTCGGGATCGACCCAGGGGCCGATTTCGTCGAGACGATCCGAACACGCATTCAATCCTCTGAGATTGTGCTGGCGATCATCGGCGAGACTTGGCTCAGTGCGGCGGACGCAGACGGCGCGCGCCGGTTGGACAATCCGCAGGATTTCGTGCGCTTGGAACTCGCCATGGCGCTGGAATTGGGCGCCCGCGTCATTCCGGTGCTCCTTGATAACGCACAAATGCCCGGCGCGAACGAATTGCCGAAAGAATTGGCCGGCCTAGCGCGCTGCAACGCCGAACTCGTGCGCGGCGCGGCGTTCCAACGCGACGCCCAGCATCTTGGCGAGTTTGTGTATTCCTATCTGATCGACAGCACGAAAACCGTGACGGCCGCCCCGCTTGCCGAGGCGCGCGCCGTCGACGGCGCTGTTAAATCCTCTCTCGTCGCCGCGTTCGAAACCTATTGCGGCGACGCGCATGCCGAAGACTTCATGATTGTCAGCGACACATCGGATCGGTTCGTTCAGTTTACGCGCGGCGGCACGCCCGACGGCGTTCTACTCGACCTGCCTTCAGCCGCTTTGACGGAAGATCAATTGGTCTCCGCTCGCAGGCTTCTCATGGAGGATTATAGCGGCGAGACTTGGGAGTATGGAGATGGCGAATTCACGTTTAATCTCGATCTGCCCTTGGACCCCGCCTACCTCTCGCACATTACGCTGGACGTGTTTGAGCATATCTATCGCGAATTGCCGTCCGTGCC
>JBCCMB010000121.1:0-8473 GCA_039026555.1 Pseudomonadota bacterium | reverse complement strand
TGAAGCATTCATCAAGCTTCCAGCGCTCATAATGTTTGGTCGCCGGCCCCGCCCATTTTTTAAACGGCTTAATGTCGGGGTCTTCCGAGACCAGGATAAAACCCTGCCAGCGATCAACTCTAAGCTCCGGCAATTGCATATTTTCATCATTGAGGTGCGAGAAATCCCAGCGGCAGGGGATCTCTTTCAAGCTACCGTCATTGTTCCAAGTAAAGCCGTGGAATGGGCATTTGAGTTCGGTTTGATAGCCGGATTTCAGCGCCAGCTTGCGGCCGCGATGAAGGCACACATTGTGGAAGGCGCGTACGCTTCCATCCTCTTGGCGAACGAGCAGATAAGAGCGCCCCGCGTTTTCATAAACGACGTTGTCGCCCGGATCAGGCATTTCTTCTTCGCGCGCCGCGAATTGCCAGACCTTGCGCCACATCTTCTCGTTTTCGAGCCGCATAAACTCGTGAGAGGTATACCGATCCGCGGCCAAAGGTTCCGATCCTAAATGCTCGATCGATTCGTCTTTGAGGAATTTCGGCACTTTTCGGGTGTCGAGGTCCAACAGGTCTGAATAGCTCATCCCCGGGCAACGTTCGCCGCCGATTAGCGTCGTCTTCCTATCGCCGTCCGCCATTGTTTCTTCCCTCTTGCGTCTCTGCACATCAGCGCGGAATATGGCACATCAAAAAAAAGCAAGAAAGACTGTTTGTTTTCTAATCATCCGAAAATTAGATGATATATAGAGACAAAAGCGCACACATAGCGCGATTGGAGGAGCTAAAATGTCGTCGCATCGAGAACATGTCGTTTGTCGAGCCTGCCATGCGCAATGCGGATTGATCGTCGATTTTGAGGATGGCCGACCCGTCGCGACGCATGGCGACAAGAATAATCCAGCCTATGGCGGCTATTCCTGCATCAAGGGTCGCGAGCTGATGAATTACCACAGCTTCCCCACCCGATTGCTCCACACAATGAAGCGCGGCGAGGACGGAAACCACGCGCCGATCGATTGGCGGCAAGCCGCAATTGAAGTCGGAGACCGCGTCAAAGCCATTGTCGACGAGCATGGCCCCGAAGCGGTCGCCATCTATATCGGCACGTTCGGCTACAATAATTTTCCGGCTCAATCCTTCTCCCTCGCCTTTATGGAGGCGATCAAAAGCCCGATGGTTTTCACCAGCGTCACCATCGACCAACCCGGCAAGGGCGTCGCAGGCGCGTTGCACGGGCTATGGTTGGCGGGCAGCTATCGTCATCATGAATGGGACGGCTTGATGCTGGTTGGCACCAATCCCGTCGTTTCAATGTTGGGCGGCGTCGGCATGAACCCGCACAAAAATCTGCATGCGGCGCAAAAGCGCGGCATGAAGCTGATCGTCATCGATCCACGCGTGACGGACGTCGCCAAGAAAGCGGATCTGCATCTGCAATGCAGGCCCGGTGAAGACGCAGCCATCCTCGCCTGCATCGCAAGGCAAATCATCGAAGAAGAGCTTTACGATAAAGAATTTATCGCCGGCGAAACGGAAGGCTTTGAAGCGCTCAAAGCCGCTGTCGCGCCCTTCACGCCCGAAGCGGTCTCGGCGCGCGCCGGCGTTCCAGCCGATCAATTGGTTGAGGCGGCGCGGATGTATGGATCGTTCAAGAAGGGCGATATCAGCTGCGGCACGGGCGCCAACATGTCCGGCTATGGCAACATCGCCGAGTATATGAACAAAGCGATTATGAGCCTTATGGGCCATTGGCGCCGCGCCGGCGAGCTGAAGCGCAATGTCGGCGTTTTCATCGAGGGCTTCCCCGCGATGGCGGCGGGAACGGGCTCGTCTCCGGCATGGGGCTTTGGCAAAAAATTGCGGGTGCGTGGGCTGGAGGAGTGCACCTCCGGTCTACCGACCGGCGCCCTGGCCGACGAAATCCTGACGCCCGGCGAGGGACAGATCAAAGCTCTCTTCGTTCTTGGCGGCAATCCGATGCTCGCCTGGCCGGATCAGCTGAAAACCTTTGAAGCGATGAAGGCGCTAGACCTGTTAGTCTGCTTCGACCCGCGGATGTCAAAGACCGGCGTACTGGCGGACTATGTCGTCGCGCCGAAAATCCACTATGAGATCCATGGCACCACCGCGCTGAATGAATTCCTCGGCAATTTCGGCGGCGGTTGGGGATTTGAAGAGCCCTATGCGCAAGTCTCCGATCCCATCCTAAGCCCGCCGGAAGGCTCAGACCTTTGTGAAGAACATGATTTCTTCAACGCGATGGCGGGACACCTGGGCCTCGACCTCAGCGTGAAGACGATGGCGATCCTTAACCCGCAGGAGGCCAACAAACAGCGCACCGTCTTTAAGGCCGGGGGTGAATTGGACCCGTTGGACGTGTGGGACGCGGTCCTGAAAGGCGCGCCGATCTCTCACCGCGAAGCGCGGTCGGACCCAGACGCCTTCCAAGGCAAAGTGTTTGGCCGCCAAGCCAGCCCAGTCGCGCCGCGGCCGGAAGATTGGCCCGGCCGGCTCAATGTCGGCCATCCGGCCATGTTGGAAGAATTGTCGGAAGTCGCCGAGCGCTTGTCGCAAAGCACGGAGGACCGCGACTTCCCCTATCGTGTCATTTCTCGGCGTTTGTCCGACATCCACAATTCCAACTGGCATGAAGACGAATTGCAGCGCAGTCGCGTGCCGCATCATCCCGCCTTCATGCATCCGGAAGATATGGCGGATGTCGGCGTCGCAGCCGGCGATATCGTCGAAATCGAATCGGCGCGCGCCGCCATTCAATGCGTCGTGGTGGAAGCGCCGGACGTCCGGCCCGGCTGCCTTTCCGTGCCGCACGCATGGGGCGGTAATCCGGATGAGGACGACGACCCGCGCGGCGCCGGCGGCAATACCGGCCGCTTGTCGTTCAACGACCGAGATTTCGACAAGCGCACGGGCATCCCCATTATGAGCGCCATCCCGGTCCGTCTTCGAGCGCATTCCACGGCGTTGAACCAGACGGCGGCCGAGTAACGCCTGACGCCACCCTTGCTAGTCCTGAATTGATCCGCATATGTCGGTGATCTAGCGTGATAATCCACAACTGAGGGTTGTCGGCTGGACTATGAAACCTTGGTGTTTGAATTCGCGCGAAGTTCGCGCAAGCGTTGGGGCGGCGACCTTATCAATGAAGCGATCGCCCGAATGCGCATCGCCGGCGTCGAATTTTTTGCAAACGCAATGTCGACTGCTGTATCGCCGTTAGCGAATGGTCGCGCTATCAGACCAGGCTTGGCACGGGCTGGGATATCGATCTGCTCGGCATGCGCAAATCCTATCCGGAAGGCGAAGCCGTCGCGATCATATGGCGGTACTTACCTTTCAGGATCGCCGACCTGCTATGCAGTTCGACGTCCAATTGAGGGTCGTCTACGAAGCGCCGCCGCCAAAGCCGAAGGTGCGGCGGTGTCGAGTCCGATCAGGTGAGCGACCCGCAAAAGCGCTGAATGCGCGTGCACGCTTCGGTCAACGCCTCAGTGGATGTGGCGTAGGACACGCGGAAGGCCGGCGACAGGCCGAACGCCGATCCGAACACCACGGCCACCTGCTCTTCTTCCAGCAGCGCCGCTGCGAAGGTTTCATCATCCGTAATCGCGACGCCTCCCGGCGAGGTTTTCCCGATCGTCCCCTCACAGGTGGGATAAACGTAAAATGCCCCCTCCGGGGTCGGACAGGACAAGCCATTCGCCTGGTTCAGCATGGAGACAACCAAATCACGACGCTCCTTGAAGACTTCATTACGCTCTGGAATGAAATCCTGCGGCCCGTTCAGCGCTTCAACCGCCGCATACTGGCTGATCGAGCACGGGTTAGACGTGGTCTGCGTCATCACATTACGCATACCTTTAATGATGCTCTCCGGCCCAGCCGCATAGCCGATGCGCCAGCCCGTCATTGCGTAGGATTTCGACACGCCGTTCATTGTCAGCGTGCGGTCATAGAGTTCCGGGCAGACCTGCGCGATCGTCTTGAATTCGAACGCGTCATAAACGAGGTGCTCATACATATCGTCCGTTAGGATGAAGACTTGCGGGTGCTTCACCAAAACGTCCGCGAGCGCTTTCAGCTCGGCGCCGGTGTAGGCCGCGCCAGACGGGTTGGAGGGCGAGTTCAAGATCAGCCATTTCGTCTTGGGGCTGATCGCCGCCTCCAGAGCTTCCGGCTGCAATTTATAGCCATCCGCCGCTTTCGCTTCCGCAAACACAGGCGTCGCGCCGCAGAGCAACGCCATGTCCGGATAGCTGACCCAATAGGGCGTGGGCACGACGACTTCGTCGCCCGGGTTCAGCGTCGCGGCGAACGCGTTGTAGATCACCGGCTTGCCGCCCGGCGACACATTCACTTGGGCGGGCGTATAGATGAGCTCATTGTCGCGTTTGAACTTGGCGCAAATCGCTTCTTTCAGCTCCGGCAATCCATCGACCGCAGTGTATTTCGTCTTGCCTTCATGGATGGCTTTGATCGCCGCCTCTTTAATATTGTCGGGCGTATCAAAATCGGGCTCTCCGGCGCCCAAGCCGATCACATCTAGACCCTGCGCCTTCAGCTCGCGCGCTTTGGACGTCACGGCGATGGTGGCGGACGGTTTTACACGCTTCAAAGCATCGGAGACGGGCGCTTGGGTCATCTGAGGGTCCCTTTTCGGTCGAAGTCAGCAGACAGCGTTGTTCCTTTCACAATCCGCGCGCGGTTTGAAGATGCGCGTTAGGGACAATCCAAAAGAATTGCACCGCTGCGGTGTCGAGGTCGCTCAAGATTTTTTCCGTCTGCGGCGACGGAATTGCTGAAGATCTGCGTTGAACCTTCCGAGCACAACAAAAACGGGAGCTCTGGAAATGCTGAAGACACTAGTCGCAACGGCCCTCATCGCCGCCTCCGCCGCACCGACCGCCCTGGCCGGCCCAGCCGAACGTTTGGAACGCATAGACAACCGCCTCAACGCAGCGGAACGCAATGGCGCATGGGCCGAAGGCTCCCGCGCCGATTACGTTGAAAACCGCTTCGACCGTTTTGAAGACCGCGTCGACCGGCGCGAGGATGTTCGCGACCGGTCTGTCAACAATGGCTGGCGCGACCGCCTGGAAGATCGTTTGGACAGCGCTGAGAACATTCGCGATCGCCGCGAGAACCGGATCGATCGCAACGACTAACCCTTTCGACCCCCGGTGAAGAGCGCGCCCCGAACCCTCCCCAAGAGCGCTCTTTGTCGTCCTGCGAGCCGGCGCCCCTCGACGTCGGCTCGCGCTTTTTGACATCGTAATTCGCGGCGCTTGCGCCTCCAAATGACCTTATTCGCCTCCAAAACGCCCTGATCCGATCCATCCGCCGGCAAGGTCTCCTGTTTTTCTGGTTCCATCGAGGAACAGAATTACGAGGGGAATAAAAATGGTCGCTCCATATTACCCGACGTCCGGCGCAGCAGAACTCCGCCGACCTTTTGTGAGCTATCTTCTCGCAGCCACCGCCTTCGCCGCCGCAACCATCTGCGCTCCCATGGCGTTCGGCGACACGCCGGCCGACGCCGATTGGCGCCTGCAAGACGGCTTCGTCACCAAAGGAGAGGTCTCCTCCGGCGCGCTTTTGATCGAAACCACCCTACCCGGAAAATATGTTGAAGCGCCTCTGGTCGCCGGCAATGTGGACATGTCGATTTCAGGTCCCGTCATCCGCAGCCGCGTCACGCAACGCTTCACCAACCCCACGGATGAGTGGGTGGAAGGCGTTTACGCCTTCCCGCTGCCCGAAGACGCCGCCGTCGACACGCTGAAAATCATAATCGGCGACCGCTTCATCGAAGGAAACATCAAAGAACGCCAAGAAGCGCGACGCATCTATGAAGAAGCCAAGGCCCAAGGCGTACGCGCCGGCTTGGTCGAACAAGAGCGTCCCAACCTCTTCACCACCTCCGTCGCCAATATCGGTCCTGGCGAAACCGTCGCCATCCAGATCGAGTATCAAGACAAAGCGCAATTGACCGATGGGACATGGTCGACGCGCTTCCCGCTGGTCGTCGCGCCGCGTTACTCGCCGCCGCCGGAGTTGGGCCTACTGGCCAGCCGCGGATCCGGCGAAGCACCGGACACCATTGCGATTATCGATCCCGTTCCAGACCGCGACGCCATCACGCCGCCTGTGTTGCACCCCATCACAGAGCCGACCGAGGGCTTACGCTTGCCCGTTGCGATTAATATAAAATTGGACGCTGGCTTCTCGATCGGCGAGGTCCGCTCCGGAAGCCACGCCCTGGAGCTCGACAAGAGGGACGAGGACACGATTTGGGTGTCGCTCGCCGATGGCGATGTGCCCGCCGATCGCGATTTCACCCTGACCTGGTCCGCCGCGGCTGGAAATATGCCGAACGCCGGCTTGTTTTACGATACGCGCGGCGAGGAGACCTATGTCTTCGCCTTTGTGACGCCGCCGGAAGGCCTAGGCGCCTCCGCGCCGCGCCAAGACCGCGAAACCATATTCGTCATCGACAATTCCGGATCCATGTCTGGCGAGAGCATGGAGCAAGCTAAAGCCGGCTTGCTGATGGGCTTGGATCGCCTAATCCCTGAGGACGAGTTCAACATCGTCCGCTTTGACGACACCTATGAATTGGTCTTCCCGGACGCTGTGCCCGCAACGCCGGAGAATGTGACCGCCGCCAAACTCTTCGTTCGGAACCTGCAAGCCGATGGCGGAACGGAAATGCTGCCCGCCCTGCGCGCCGCGCTGATCGATCGCGACGGCGCAAATTCAGATGAAGTCCGGCAAGTCGTCTTCATCACGGACGGCGCGATTGGCAATGAGACCGAATTGTTCGAGGCGATCAACACCAGCCTCGGCCGGTCCCGCTTGTTCACAGTCGGGATCGGCTCGGCGCCCAATTCTTACTTCATGACGCGCGCCTCGCGCATGGGCCGCGGAACCTTCACCTATATCGACGACATTTCAGAGGTCGCCGAACAATCCTCGCGCCTCTTTTCCGCTTTGGAGCGGCCGGTGATGGTCGATCTCAGCGCCACTTTCCCGCAAGGCGCCAACCCCGTCATGTACCCAGCGCCCTTGCCCGACCTCTATCAATGCGAACCGGTGACGCTGGTTGCGAAAGTCGATGATCTGGACGGCGAGATAACTCTTGCCGGCAAGCTGAGCGGAGCGGACTGGACGGCGCGCCTGCCGCTGGACAAAGCCGCGCCCGGCCCTGGCGCCGCTCAGCTTTGGGCGCGCGCCAAAATCGCCGACATTGAAGAAAGCCGCTTTGACGGCGTTGATTGGGAACAAGTCGACAGCCAAGTCCTCAAAACCGCGCTCGACTATAATCTTGTCTCGCGCCTGACCAGCCTGGTCGCCGTGGACGTCACACCCGCACGGCCGGCTGGCGAGACTTTGGACACGCGCCGCATCGCAACCATGCTGCCGAAAGGCTGGGAGTTTGTGGGCGTGTTTGGACAGGAAGCAGATATCAGGGCGGCCGCCTTTGATAAGCTTCCACCTGAAATTCTGGCGGCGGTCGCCAAGCAACGCGCCGCTGGATCCGATGAAGGCCCCCAAGACGGTTTGCAGCTTCCACAAACCGCCGCGGGATGGGAAGTGTTTGCCCTGATTGGGATTGCGCTTCTGGCCTTCGGCGCCGTCGCCTTCGGGCGCAGACCGTCCAGGGACAGGAAGAAAGATCAATCAGCCCTTTGATCTTTTTCCGGCCGGCCTGAGCCGGGGACGTAAAGACGACGCAGCGCCGGCCCGCTCTTGCCAGCCCCAAGAGCGGGTTCGGCGCGCCAAGACGAGGATAAGATGTTCGCGATCGCCAGACTTAAGCGACTTACAAAACTCCAAATCGCAGGCCTTGCTGCGATGGGTTTGGGATTGGCGATGCTTGCGAACGCCGCATTTATCCCCGCTAAGGCCGCCATCGCTCAAATTCTGCTAGAGCGCGCCTGGGCGAAAACAGAAGCGGGCGATCCAACACGCCCCTGGCCCTGGGCGGATTTCGCGCCCGCCGCGCGACTGAGCTTTCCAGAACAGAACCAATCCGTCATCGCGCTCACGGACGCGGCTGGCGAAAGCCTCGCATTTGGGCCCAGCCATATGGCGGCGAGCCAGCCGCCCGGCCGTCGCGGCGTTGCAGTTTACGCCGCCCATCGCGACACGCATTTTAGATTTATCGATACGCTAAAGCCCGGCGATCCGATCGAGATATCGACCGATACGGAAGACCTAACCTTCCACGTCACGGGATCTGAGATTGTGCGTTGGGACGCGTCTGGCGTGCATCCTGAAGACGGCGGTTCGCCTCGACTTGCGCTCGTAACCTGCTGGCCGCTGGACGGCAAGTTTCAAGGGCCGATGCGCTATGTCGTTTGGGCGACACGCAGCGCGAGCCCGGACGCCTAGAGCCTACACCACCCAAATCGCACCGCCATCATACGCGGCACATTCATTGCGCGTAAATCAACCATACGCGCGAC
>JBCCMB010000120.1:0-8525 GCA_039026555.1 Pseudomonadota bacterium | reverse complement strand
TCAATAGAGGCAGGACCGTTCGAAGATGGACGAGCGATTCTACGAAATTACGTCTGCGACAGCGATGGATTTGTCGCTCGCCGCAGGCGCGGCGCCGCCGCCGACGTTTCGAGATCGCGTAATTTCTAGTGTTAGCTCGGCGGATGACGCTGGCGGAGAAGCGCTGACTTTTGTCGAGAGCGCCAAGCCGACCGCGCCTGAAACCCTATCAGCCGGGCTGGTTTTCGCGCCGGCGGATCTGGCGGACAAGTTTGCAGACACTGTCGCGGTTGCCGCGACGCCCCATCCAAGATGGGCTTTCGCAAAGGCGGCAGCGTTAATCGCACGGCCTAGACGGTTCGAGCCTGACGCGCCCTTGCAGCATCCAGACGCCCAAATCGAAGACGGCGTTGAAATTGGGCCGAATGTCGCAATCGCTGCGGGCGCTAAGATCGGACGCGGAACAATCATCGGCCCCGGCGGCGTGATCGGTCCCGGCGTCGCCATCGGCCGGAATTGCCGCATTGGTGCAAACGTCGCCATTTCCTGCGCCCTCATCGGCGACAATGTGACGATCCTCGCCGGCGTCACAATTGGCGAAACCGGATTTGGGCTCGCGACAGGTGCGGAAGGTGCAATAGACACGCCGCATTTTGGGCGCGTGATTATCCAAGATCATGTGTCTATCGGCGCGAACACGACTGTGGATCGCGGCTTGTTTGACGACACATTCTTAGGCGAGCAGGTCAAAATCGATAATCTCTGCCAAATCGCGCATAATGTCAGGGTTCAGCCTCATGCGGTTATCGTTGCGTTTGGCGGCATATCGGGCTCCGTAGAGATCGGCGCGGGCGCTGTGTTGGGAGGTCGCGTCGGGGTGGCCGATCACGTCAAGATCGGCGCGGGCGCGAAACTCGGCGCGGGATCGGCCACGATGAACGATGTTCCTGAGGGGGAGGCCTGGGGCGGCTATCCCGCAAAACCCATTCGCACATGGATGCGCGAGGTTGCATGGGTCGGCAGACAGGCGCAAAAGCGGCCCAGCAAATCATAAACCTCAGACGTCGCGCGTCAGATCTGCGGGTCGGGAATATAGGGCGAAGGAAACACTATGGGCGTGGAGATCCACCCCGCCGCTTATGTAAGCGACGGCGCCAATTTAGGCGAAAACGTCAGCATCGGTCCGGGGTGCGTGATTGGGAACAATGTTGTTCTTGGCGACCGCGTAAAGCTGTTGGCGCATGTGTCGATCGACGGACACACCCAGATCGGCGTGGACAGCCTGATTTATCCTTTCGCGGCGCTGGGGTATCCGCCCCAGGACCTAAAGTACAAGGGCGAGGACACCAAACTCTTTATTGGCGCCAACACGACGATACGCGAGCACGTCACTATGCATTTGGGCACGGTCACCAGCCGCGGTGAGACGCGCGTGGGCGATAATGGGTATTTCATGGTCGGATCCCATGTCGGGCATGATTGTATTGTTGGGGACAATGTCGTCTTCGCGAACAACGCCACTCTTGGCGGCTCCGTCGTGGTGGGCGAGCATGTCATTATGGGCGGTTTGTCCGCAGTACATCAGTTTTGCCGGGTCGGACGGCACGCCTTTATCGGCGGCGGCGCGCCTGTGACTGGCGATGTGATACCTTACGGCATGGTGGACAATCACGGCGATCTTGCGGGCCTGAACCTTGTCGGCCTCAAGCGTCGCGGCTTCGATCGGGAGGCGATCCACGATATGCGCACGGCCTATCGTTTGTTTTTCGCCTCAGAAGGCACGTTTCAAGAGCGTGTCGACGACGCGGCGGGGCTCTACAAGGACCATGTATTGGTAAGCGAGATGGTCGAATTTTTGCGCGCGGGCAATAATCGTCCGCTCTGTCTGCCGAATTAGGCGATGAATGCGCAATCGCCTCTGGGATTGATCGCCGGCGGCGGAGACTTACCGCAGCGCATTGCAGAATATGTGTCGCGAGAAGGACGCGAGATCTTCGTGCTCGGCGTGCAAGGCTTTGTTGAGGACAAGCTCCTCAACGCTTTCCCCAGCGAACGCATCTCAATTGGCGAAATCGGCAAACAGATGGAATTGCTGAAGCGCGAACGCTGCGAGGATGTAGTGTTTGCCGGCGTCGTCAGGCGCCCGGATTTCAAATCGCTCAAGCTGGATATACGCGGCGCGGCTCTGCTGCCGAAAGTTTTGTCCGCGGCGCGTAAAGGCGATGACGCCTTGTTGCGGACACTGGTGACCGCTTTTGAGGCCGAGGGGTTTCGCGTGGTCGGCGCGGATGATGTTCTGGGCGGATTGGTGGTTGGCCCAGGTGCGCTGGGAGAATTGTCTCCAACGGACGCTCATTGGGTGGACATCCGCAAAGCTGCAGACGTCGCCGCCGCGATGGGGCGGTTTGACATTGGCCAGGGGGCGGTCTCCTGCGATGGATTGATATTGGCGGTCGAAGCCCAAGAAGGCACGGACCTCATGCTCAAACGTTGTGCGGAATTGCCGCCCGAAATCCATGGCAATGAAGCCGGGCGCCTTGGCGTGCTCGTGAAACGTCCAAAGCCTCAGCAAGAGCGCCGGATCGATTTGCCCACGCTTGGGGTGGCGACCGTGCGCGGCGCGGCGGCGGCGGGTCTTGCCGGGATTGCGGTCGAGGCGGGCGGCGCGCTGGTGGTGGATCGCGACGCGGTAATCGCCGCCGCCGATGAATTGGGCCTGTTTATCTATGGCTTCACAGCGGACGACGTCGCGTGAGTGGAATCTACCTTGTCGCAGCCGAAGCGTCCGGGGATGAATTGGCGGCCGAGTTTATAGACGCCGTGCGCGCAGTGCGGCCGGATATGGCGTTTTTCGGGGTGGGTGGCGCCGCCATGGCCGAACGCGGCGTACCGTCCCTGTTAGACATCTCGGATCTATCGATTGTCGGCCTATTTGATGGGGTGAAAATCTTCAAACTGTTGCGCCGAAGAGTGGAAGAAACGGCCGAAGATGTTGTCGCTAAGTCTCCTGACGCGGTGGTGCTTGTCGACAGTTGGGGATTTACGTCGCGCGTCGCTGAACAAATGAAAGCGATCGGCGCCCCCGGCATACCCATCAAGCTGGTGGGGCCTCAGGTGTGGGCGACACGGCCGGGTCGGGTCAAACGCCTTGCAGATACCGTGGATCACGTCTTGTGCATCCACGCCTTCGAGACGCCGTTTTACGAGCCTTATGGCTTGCCGACGACGGTGATCGGCAATCCGGCGGTCTCTCGCGCGCAACTTGGCGATGGCGCCGGGTTCCGCGCGCGAAATGGTGTGGCGGCGGACGCAAAGCTGGTCGGATTATTGCTGGGTAGCCGCGGCGCGGAGCTGCGCCGCGTGGCGCCGACGCTCGAAGCGGCGGCGGTCAAACTATGCGAGGGTCATCCCGACCGCAAAGTGCTGTGCGTTGCAGCGCCGTCGGTCGCGGACGCGGTCAAAGAACGCAGCCGAGATTGGCGGTTTCCGTTTATTTTGAGCACCGCGCCGGACGAAAAATCCGACGCTTTCAACGCGATGGACATGGCGCTCTCATGCTCGGGCACTGTGACCACGGAATTGGCGCTCCAAAACACCCCAATGATTGTGGCTTACAAAATTGGTTGGTTCAGCTGGGCCTTGGCGCGCGCGTTTTTGATGAAGTCGAAATACATAACGCTGCTAAACGTTGCGGCGGGCGCGGAAATTGCGCCTGAGTTTGTGCAGACGCGGATGACCATAGACCTAGTTTCGGACGCTGGTGAGAAGCTTTTATCGTCGCAGGGCGCGGCGCAAACGCAGATAGACGCTCAAAACGCGGCATTGGAGGCAATGGGACGCGGCCGCCGCCCCGCCGCGGAGATCGCGGCGGAGACGGTGCTTCAATTGATCGCTTATCGCGCGGACATCGGCGGATAGTCGCGCCTAGCCGCGCCGGTGTAGATTTGGCGCGGGCGACCAATGCGCTGAGTCGGATCCTCGATCATTTCCTGCCATTGCGCGATCCAGCCGACGGTGCGGGCGAGCGCGAAGAGCACGGTGAACATCTCGGTCGGGAAGCCCATCGCCTTCAGTGTGATGCCGGAATAAAAATCAATGTTTGGATAGAGGCTCTTGGAGACGAAATACTCGTCCTCCAACGCGATTTTCTCCAATTCCATGGCGACTTGCAGGATAGGATCATTCCCGGCGCCGACATGTTCGAGCACTTCGTGACAGGTTTTCTGCATCACTTTGGCGCGCGGGTCGTAATTCTTATAAACGCGGTGGCCAAAGCCCATCAGGCGGAACGGATCATCCTTGTCTTTGGCGCGGCGAATATACTCCGGAATATTATCGACCGACCCGATTTCCTGCAGCATGTTCAGCGCCGCTTCGTTAGCCCCGCCATGACTGGGGCCCCACAGGCAGGCGATGCCCGCAGCGATGCAGGCGAAAGGATTGGCGCCCGATGAACCCGCAAGGCGCACGGTGGAGGTCGAGGCGTTTTGCTCATGATCTGCGTGGAGGATGAAAATCCGGTCCATCGCGCGCGCCATAACTTCCTGAACTTCAAAATCTTCAGCCGGAACGGCGAAACACATACGCAGGAAATTCGCCGCATAGCCCAAATCATTGCGGGGGCTGATGAAGGGTTGTCCGACAGAGTATTTGTGCGCCATGGCGGCGATGGTCGGCATTTTAGCGATCATGCGGTGCGACGCGACCAGGCGCTGGTGCGGATCTGAAATATCCGTGCTGTCATGATAGAAAGCGGACAAAGCGCCGACTGCGCCAACCATGATCGCCATCGGGTGCGCATCGCGGCGGAAGCCTTCAAAGAAGCGGTCGAACTGCGCGTGCAGCATGGTGTGATAGGTGATCGAGGTTGTGAAACCGTCGAGTTCGCCTTGGTTGGGGAGCTCGCCATGAAGGAGGAGGTAGCAAACTTCCAAAAAGCTGGACTGTTCCGCCAGTTGATCGATCGGATAGCCGCGGTGAAGCAGTATGCCTTCGCCGCCATCGATAAAGGTGATCTGGCTTTCGCACGACCCCGTTGACGTGAAGCCGGGATCGAGGGTGAACACGCCCGCCTGTTTGTTCAGCGTGCCGATATCCACGACATCGGGACCATGCGTGCCGGAATAGACCGGAAACTCGGCCGTCTTGCCGGCGACAGAGAAGGTCGCGGTACCGTTCGGTTTGACTTTGTTTTCCATGATATCAGCCCTTTGTATTCGCGTGTGTGTCTTTAAAACGTCGACGCCCGTTAGCCTACGGGCGCCGTTTGATCTGAAATGCGACCCAGCGCTTCGTCGCGCCCCAGCCAGGCCAGCACCAGCGCAATATCTGGTGATGGCGCGCCGCCGGTGAGCACCGCCCGCAATGGCGGTCCCACCCTGCCCATTCCAATCTCTTCGGTTTCGCAAAACCGTGTGAGCACGTCGTGAAGCGCCGTTTCCGACCAGGCGGTTTCCGCCTTTAAGGCGACGGTTAGCCTGGCCAATCTTTCGAGCGCTTCAGTATCCAATTTTTTCCTAAGCTTGTCGGGGACCTCTATTGGCCGAAGGTCTAACAAAAACTTCGCCTGCACGTCCAATTCGGCGAGCGTCGCCGCGCGTGTTTTTAGCACCGGCATGGCTTTTTTGATGCGTGCGCTTGCGCCAGAGGTCGTATCCGGGTTTCGCGCGAGATAGAGCGCCATCAAGCGTTCCGTGTCGGTTTGCGCCATATAGTGAGCGTTGACGTGCCCGAGCTTGTCGAAATCAAGCCGCGCGGCCGCCTTGCCGAGCCCGTCAAGGTCGAACCAATCTATCGCTTGCGCTTCGGAGATGATTTCCGCATCGCCATGGGACCAACCAAGCCGCAGAAGGTAGTTTTTCACGCCCTCGGGCAGGTATCCCATGTCGCGATAGGCCTCGACGCCTAAAGCTCCATGCCGTTTCGACAGTTTCTTGCCATCATCGCCGTGGATGAGCGGCACATGCGCGAAAGCCGGCGGCGTCCATCCCAAAGCGTGATAAATCGGCAATTGCCGATAAGTATTCGCCAGATGATCATCGCCCCGAATGATCTGCGTTACGCCCATCTCATGGTCGTCCACCACGACCGCGAGCATGTACGTCGGCGCGCCGTCGGTTCGTAGCAGGATCAGATCGTCGATGTCTTTCGCGGCGACGCCGACATCGCCTTGCACGGCGTCGCGAAAACTGATCCGCCCATCGTCGGGCGCGCGTAGGCGCACCACGTGCGGCGCATTGGGATCGCCGTCTTTGCGATCGCGCCAGGGCGAGCGAAAGGCGCGGCCCTCTGCGCGCGCGGCCTCGCGTTCTGCGTCTACCTCTTCAGTCGTGGCGTAACAGCGGAACGCCCCGCCATTGTCGATCATCGTCTTGGCGGCGGCTTGGTGCGCTTCGAAGCGTCCGGATTGATAGACAGGCGGCTCATCCGGGCTGAGGCCAAGCCAGTCTAAACCGTCCAAAATCGCATCTACTGCGTCTTGTGTAGAGCGTTCGCGGTCCGTGTCTTCGATGCGCAAAAGAAAGCGCCCGCCTTTAGCTTTTGCAAAAAGCCAGTTGAATAACGCCGTTCGAGCGCCTCCAATGTGCAAGAAGCCGGTGGGGGAAGGCGCGAAGCGCGTGACGACGGTCATGTCATCCTTTTCAACAACGCGCGAGCTGCGCGGAAAAGCGGGCGAACTCCCGAAGGGGGGAAGTGCGCCTTGAAGACCACATTCCACCGCTTTGTTGCAAGCCCCGCCGGGAGAAGAGACGAGAAAGGGACGTCCGAACCTCTTCTGGACGAGAGGAAAAACGCATCTAAGCGAGGGTCGCCTCGTCCGTCATTTCGATGGGGTATCTTATGTCCTGTCGCGTTCGCCGGGGGCGCGGCGGCTTACTTTACGTTGCCCGGAGAGCCCACATGGGCGGTTGTCGGCGTTGTCGCTGTGTTTTGCGGCTTCGGACTTTGGGCGTTCGATCATGACCAGCGCGCCGCTCGAATGGTCACCGTCTTGTGTATGTGCGCTTTGGCCGGGGCGATTGTCGGCAAGACGCGAGCGTCTCTGCTTGCCGCGCCTAGGCTCCACGTCCAGATAGGACCCGCCGCGGTAGAGGGCGTAGTGTCCAGTGTTGAAGCCGGTGCAAATGGCGTTCGGTTGCGCATTAGGGTTAGAGCAATCGAGGGGTTGGAGGCGGCGGAGACCCCATATTGGGTGCGATTAGCGCATCGCCAAGACTTGCGCGTCCGCCCGGGTCGGGCCGTTCGGTGTCGCGCAATTCTGTCGCCGCCGCCGGCGCCAAGCGTTCCCGGCGATTACAATTTCCGCCGACAAGCCTATTTTCAACAATTGGGCGCTGTCGGCTTTGTGCTCGGTGCGTGCGACCCCGCCGCGATGCAGACCGAAATGCCTTGGAGCGAGCGTGTTAAGGCGCGCTTGGGCGCGGCGCGGCGCGCTATCGCCGAGCATGTCTACGCGTCGGCCGGGGCGGAATCCGGCGACGGCGGAGGCGGCGTGGCGGCGGCGATGGTGTCCGGGGACCGGAGTTTCATCGCCCAAGCCGACGCCGAAGCGCTCCGCTCGGCGGGGTTGGCGCATTTGCTCGCAATCTCCGGCCTGCATATGGGCTTGGCCGGCGGCGTGTTTTTCTTTGGGGTTCGCCGGCTTTGGCCGCTATGCGAGCCTTTGGCGCTGCGTATTCCGGCTCCCAAAGCAGCTGCTGCGACGGCGCTGATCGCCTGCACAGGGTATTTAGCCTTATCTGGCGCATCGGTGGCCACGCAACGCGCATATGTGATGGCCTCAGTTGCGCTCTTGGCGATCTTGTTAGATCGGCCGGCTTTGACTTTGCGGTTGTTGGCGTTGGCGATGGCGCTCGTGGTGTTTCTGCAGCCAGAGACGGTGACTACGCCGGGATTTCATATGTCGTTTGGGGCGTCTGCGGCGCTAATCGCGCTTTACGAGGCATGGCCGCGCCGGCGTGGACCCCGCAGCGTTCTTTCCCGAGCCGGTGGGTGGGCGGCGTCTCTGGCGGCGACGTCAATTGTTGCGTCTACGGCGACGGCGCCGTTTGCGATCTTCCATTTCGGTCGGACGGCCGCGATGAGCATTCCGGCGAATCTCGCGGCAATGCCGATCGTCTCGCTTTGGACCGCGCCGTCAGCGGCCATGGCTGCGATCGCCGCGCCCTTGGGCGTGTCCGAACCGTTTTTTGCGCTCATGGCCGTATCGTTAGATTGGGTCTTGGAGGTCGCGCGGTTCGCATCAGAATTGGAGCCGCCCATCACCCCGCCCGTTATGCCGGGCGCGTCGGTTGTGCTTTTTGGGGTGGGGATCGCGCTCGCCTGCGCGACGCGCGGCTTTCTGCGCGCGATTAGCTTAGTCGCGTTCCTGGCCGCGTCTTGGATATGGGGCGCTGCGCTTCAGCCTCTCGCGCATGTGTCGGAAAGCGGGACGGTTTATGTCCGTACCGACGGTGAATGGCGGAGTTGGCGTCCCGAAACGCTTGGAGGGAGGACCGGCTTAAAGCCCTTATCGATCGATGGGCCGATCGCCAAACTTGAATGCC
>JBCCMB010000119.1:0-8612 GCA_039026555.1 Pseudomonadota bacterium | reverse complement strand
TCGGCAGATTGGGTCTGGCAATTGGGCGACATCGCGAATGCGTCCATGGCGTTTCCGAATTTGATTGCGATCGCCGCGCTCTCTGGCGTCGTGGTCGCCATGCACCGCGACCCGAATGGGGGAGCGGTCAATGAGGAGGGGGCGTCGGCGCCGGCCAAACCTGCAGCGGAGGGATAGTTGGCGATGTCAGCCGCAGGCCGATAGCCAGTCTAGTTTTTGGCCGCCAGCATAAAGCCGTCAAAAAGCCGGCCAAACCGTCGAACACGTCCAAGGGCGAGATGGTTGAGACATTCTGTCCGTCCGCGCTACTCGCTGGGCTATCGTCCACCCGCACCAGAAACCAAATCACCCTTCCAAACCAAGCCGCAAAAAATTGCTCAGAACCTGTCTGCAATAGAGGCGGCGGGTCAGAAGACATCCACGCAAGGACTTTGTCGTAAGCGGTGTCTTTCTCAGAGCCCTCGCCGTCAAATCGGAAGACTTGAAACACGCATTGTGTGTCCAAAGGCGAGCTGCGCGTAGATCTTAAGTTGTTTCTACAAGGTGCATGTCTATAAGCTCCGAGAAATGATGTTCTCTGCGTCCAAAAGCGGCTTTCGTTTCTATGTTGGGATGGCCGCTTTCGCGCTTAGTAGTTTATTGCTCAGCGCCTGCGCGACGCGAGCTTTAAACGACGATATTCAAGATTTGTTTTCCGGACCTCGCCTAGACGGCGCAAGCTGGGGCTTAGCGGTGCTCGGCGCGTCTGGTGAAACGCTTTACGCCATCAATGCGGATGATCGCTTTTTGCCGGCCTCGAATGTCAAAAATCTAACCTCAGCCGCTGCGTTCCATCATTTTGATGATTTGACCGCGCCAGGTTTAAGTCTCGGAACGCGCATCGAAATGCGCATGAGCCCTGCGTCATTTGTTCCTGACATTGCGCTTGTCGGCGGCGGCGACGCGGTGCTTGGCGACGGGCCAGACTGTGTTTCGACATGCTTATCCGAACTTGCCGACCAGATCGTCGATGCGGGCGTTTTGAAAGTGCGCGATATCGTCGGTGAAGATCTGCTCTTTCCTTATGAAAGATGGGGCTTGGGATGGAGTTGGGATGATCTGCAATGGCGGTATGGCGCGCCCATCTCCGCGCTTACGGTGAATGACAATGCCGTACAAATTAGTCTGCGTCCGGGCGAGTTTGTCGACGCGCCGCTCGAAATTGACTGGCGAGACGGCGTGCGTCTCTTTGACGTTCAAATACAGGCTTCGACCATTGCTTCAGGCGATGTTGATCTCCTCGTAGCGCGCGCGCCCGGTGCAAAACTGCTGCGCATCGCGGGGACGATGCCCATCGGTGCGCCGCCGCGAAAATTGCATCTGGCGGTTGACGATCCGGCGCTAGCGGCGGCGCTGCGCTTTCGCGCTCTTTTAGAGGCGCGGAGCGTTGAAGTTCTCGGCGAGACGCGGTCTCGATATCGGCCGACCGAACCACCCGGAGCGGCGGCGCATCCGATTGAGCGGGATGCCGAGCAGTCTCTGCAATTGGCCTATCTTCCGCCATCGCCTCTGATCGAGACGTTGACCCGGATTTCCAAGGACAGCGACAATCTCGCCGCTGAGATCGTTTTGCGCCGGCTTGGCTTGATCGCTGGCAATGGGTCCGCCGAGGACGGTGTTGAGGTGATCGAGCGCTTACTCCGTGAGGCCGGCGCGGCGCCTCAATCCTACGACCTCTCGGATGGGTCGGGGCTCTCCGTCTACAACCGCATCACGCCGCGGGCGATGGCGCGCTTTATCTACTGGACGGGCCTTCAACGCTGGGGTGAGGATTGGCGAAACACCTTGCCCATCGGCGGGGTGGACGGAACATTGAAAAGCCGGTTTACGGGCACGCCCCTAGAAGGGCGGATCTCAGCGAAAACCGGTACGCTCTTTGGCGTCAATGCGTTGTCCGGCTTTATGCGGAGCGCGCGCGGCGAGATGCTGACCTTCGCCATCATGGTCAATGATCGTCCATCGACATCCGCTTCGGCGAATGCTGAGATTGACGCGGTTTTGCTGAAGATCGCGGCGGCGCATTAATCGGGCGGACGCTTTGGACATACTGACCATCCTACCGCCGGTCCTTGCGATCGGCATCGCGTTATGGACACGCAATGTGTTCTGGGCGCTCGGCGCGGCGATATGGGTGTCGGAAGCGCTGATTGTGGGCGGCAATCCCGCTTTGGGTGCGCTGGGCGCGATTGATCGCAGCGTTGACGTGCTCACCAGCGCCGGCAATGCCCGGATCTTATTGTTCTGCCTCATCATTGGCGCGCTGATCGCTTATATGCAGAAATCCGGCGGCATCGCGGCGATGGTGGAAAAGCTGACCTCGTCGGGCGTGGCGTCGACGCGGCGGCGCGCAGGCCTGTCGACCTCGATCGCCGGGATTATCCTATTCGTCGAAACGAATATCAGCCTTTTGACCACAGGCATTATGGGTCGGCCGCTGTTCGACCGCCAGAAAATGAGCCGCGAACGACTGGCCTATATCATCGATTCCACCAGCGCGCCGGTCAGCGTTCTCATCCCGCTCAATGGTTGGGGCGCGTATGCGCTCGTCTTGATCTCCGCTTATGAGATTGCCGACCCGTTGTCCGTTTTGATGATGTCAATTCCCCTCAATTTCTACGCTTTGGCGACGCTGACGGGCGTGTTGGCGACGGTAACGCTCGACAAAACGTTCGGGCCCTTGTCCAACACCCGAGCGCAAACCGGACCGCAAGACGCGCCGGACACCGCTACTCATTTCAGCTTTATGGCGGTTCCGATTCTGATCTTGGTCGGCGGCGCGATCGGAATGATGGCCTATACGGGTGGTGGGAACATATTGGAGGGCTCGGGCTCGCAATCCATCCTCTGGGCTATTGTGTTGGCGACCGCGACGGCGTTCGTCATGCTCTTAGCGTCCAAGCGATACAAATCGAACGAGCTGATCGATATGGGGTTCGCCGGAATGGGCGAGTTGCTGCCCGCCGTGACCGTGATCTTCCTGTCGCTCGCTTTGGGCGCAAGCCTGCGGGCGCTGGGCACAGGAGAGTTTATCGCGGGATTGGCGACCGGGTTTCCGGCGCCCTTTATGTTTCCGGCGATTTTGTTCCTCTCAGCGGCCGCCACGTCTTTTGCGACGGGAACAAGTTGGGGCACGTATGGATTGCTGATCCCGATCGCGATTCCGCTGGCGATAGGCGCCGACATGCCGCCGGCCTTGGTTCTGGCGGCGGTTTTGGGCGGCGGCGTGTTCGGCGATCATTGCTCGCCGATTTCCGATACATCGATCATCGCCTCATTGGCGGCCGGGTGCGATCATATCGACCACGTGCGCACGCAATTACCCTATGCGCTAGTCGCCGCTGCGATTGCGACATTTGGATATTTGATCGCCGGCGCCGCAGTGATTGGCGGTTAAGCCAGAGCGTCTTGCGCCAGCGCCATGAGCGGCGCCGTGTAGATGTTCAAAGCAGGATGGACGGCGCGCATCGGCGGAATTTCAGGGATCCCAACCGCCGCATAGGCGATCTGGATGTCTTCATCCAAGGTCGCCCAATACGCCCCGTGAAGACCATAGGCTTCGCCGTGATGACCGATAATGTCTTTGCCCGTCCAGGGGGAATCCTGCGCTTTGTAAAGGAACGACCCCAATCCGATGGATTGGAAGAAACTATCGTCGTGAATCCCATTGTCGCCTGCGGCGTCTCGCGTCCAAATCGGTTGCCGCATCTCCAGCGATCTTTGAACGGCCTCTGCGATGATCACTAAGTCCTCCAGGCTGGCGCGCAGGCCGCCCTGGGGGGAGAAAAGTGCGCCATTCGCGCCGATTTGATAGGCCTCCAGCGTCGCGTCGCCATAAAGCAGAACCGCGGGTTCCTCGCTTGTCAGCATGTCGGGCCCGTCGATCTGAATGCGCCAATCGCCGGCGTCATCGCGGCGGTACAAGCTTGCGCCCAACGCGCGCATCTCTGGCGAAACGCCGGACCAATTTAGGCCGACATCCAGATCCAAAGGGTCGAGCGCTAGACGCTTGGTCAAATGATCGAAACGCTCGCCCGCCGCGCTTTCCAGCGCGGCCGCCGCGATGCCGAAATTGATGTTGGCGTATTCGAAAAATTCGCCGAGGCGATGTGATCCCAAAGGTCTGAAAATGTTTGGCGTCAAAAGATCTCGGAATTGGCCGCTGGGAACGGACCAATAATTGTCGGGGTCGGTCACGCCCGACGTATGCGCCAGCAACATGGTGAGCGTGATCGCTCGATCCGGCGCGTAGGGATGACGAAAGGCGTAGCCGAGATAGTCCGACACGTCCGCGTCGAGAGATACCTCGCCCGATTGCGCAAGCCGGATCGCCGCCAACGCCACGACGGATTTCGTCATCGACGCCACACGAAATTTTGAACTTGTGAGAAATGGGCGGCTTGCGACGCCCATCGCGTTTTCGTCGGGCGATAGGCCCGCCGCATAGCCAGCCGAACCTGCGTAGATGATCTCACCTTCGCGGCGCACCACCAATCCCGCCGCGGTTAAGTCTCGCGCATCTAGGAGATCTGCAAGTTGCTCGTCCAGCGTCGCTTGGCGTCGAACAGCGATGCTGCAACCGCTTAGAGCGACGCCGCCCAAGCCGGCGCCGATACCCAGAACGGCATGTCGTCTGTTCGGCGCGAAGACGGAATTGGACATGCGTTGATCTCCTTAATTGCTGCAATCAGGGCAGCGCTTAAGGCTGATCTAGCATTTCAGCTTTGGCGCCGCACGCTTGGCTCAAAGCGGTTCGTCGTCGTCGATCAGAATACGGTTTGCGGCTCCGTCTGGATCGTCGAACTGCCCTGACCGCACCGCCCATAGGAAAGCGACAAGGCCGATCGCGCCCAAACACAGCGCAATCGGGATCAGCATGAAAAGGATCGTCATGGCGTCGCCTCTCTTCGCACGTTCAAGCGCAGCGCGTTGAGCGTAACGGCCATTGAGGAGGCAGACATTGCGATTGCGGCGACAAGCGGCGTTGCGTGTCCGGTCACAGCGATCGGCACGGCGATGAGATTATAGGCGGCCGCAAGCGCAAAATTTTGCAGCATGGCGCCCCGCGCTCGCTGCGAAGCGTCAATCGCTGTTAAAATCGCATCCAGCCCTTCGCCGGTATAGACGGCGTCGCTGGCGGATTGGCTGACATCCATCGCGCCGCCCGGTGCAAGCGAAGCATGGGCGAGCGCGAGGGCGCCAGCGTCATTCAGCCCGTCGCCGACCATCAGTACTTTCTTGCCCTCTTCGCGCAGCGTTTCCAATCGGGCGGATTTTTCTTGAGGGGTTGCGCCGGCGCGCCAACGCTCGACGCCGAGATCTTTCGCCGCCGCCTCCACTGACGCCGGCGCGTCTCCGGACAAGATCTCAACGTCAACGCGGCGCCGGTTCAGGGTTTCGATCACTCGGCGCGCATTGGGACGCAATTGATCTTCAAAGCGGAATTCCACTGGCTTTTCGCCCGCCAACGCGAACCAAACAGACGGTCCGCCGAGCGCGCCCCGAGTTTCCGCACCCACCCATCCCGCGGACCCCAATCGGCAAGCCCGGCCGTCGATTATTCCCTCAAGGCCCAGACCTGGGTGTTCTTTGATCTGCTGAGCGATATCGCCGGCGCCTGCGGCGGCAGCCAACGCGCGAGACAGCGGGTGCCGGCTGGCGCGCGCGAGTTTCGCAGCGTCGGGGAGGGCGCTCAGCGCGGCGATGCTTGGTTTCAAAACCGGCGCGCCCAACGTCAACGTTCCGGTCTTATCGAAGACGACATGGTCGGCGGTCGCTAAGCGCTCTAACGCGTCGCCCGATTTCAGATAGACGCCTGATCTGAATAAGCGTCCGGACGCAACCATCTGAACCACTGGCGCGGCGAGCGCTAAAGCGCAGGGGCAGGTGATGATCAGCGTCGACACCGCAATCATCAATGCGTCTCCAACGGGCGCGCCCGCGATCAACCAAGCAATGCAGGCGAGAAACGCCGTCGTATGAACAAACGGGACGTAGAGCGAGGCGGCGCGGTCGGCAAATTTGCGATAGGCGGACCGACGTTGCTCGCCGGCCTCCAACATTTGCGCGATGTCAGCCAGCATGGAGGTCGATGCGGCGGACAAAGCGCGGCCCGTCAGCGCATCGCCGAGATTGACCGATCCTGAATAGAGCATGGCGCCCGGGCCGGCGCGCCGAGGCAGACTTTCACCGGACACCAAGCTTTCATCGACATCGCTAAAGCCTTCTAAGATCTCCATATCCACCGCCGCGCGTTCGCCAGATGCGAGAAGCAGCGTGTCGCCCGGGCTGATCTCGTCTGCGCGGACGGTATTTGCGACGCCGTCCTCAGTGATGCGCGTCGCAGATCGATTGCGAAGGGCTGCAAGGTCTTGCGCGGCGGCGTGGGCGCGGCGGCGCAGGCGCATGTCCAAGAACCTGCCGATTAACAGGAAGAATAATAACATGGCGCACGCGTCGAAATAGGCGTGCGGCCCGCCGCGCACCGTCTCGATAACGCTTGCGGTGAAGGCCAAAATGATGGCCAGCGAAATGGGTACGTCCATATTCGCATGGCCTTTACGCAGAACAGACCAGGCGGATGAAAAGAATGGCCGGCCGGACCAAAGCACGGCGGGCAGGGCGATCATCCCGGAGGCGGCGTGCAGCATGCGTCGCGTGTCTTCGCCCATCTCGCCATGCCCGCTCCAAACCGAAACGGATAACAACATGATGTTAGCGGCTGCGAACCCGGCGACGCCCATAGCGGCGAGCAAACGGCGCTCTTCCTTCTTTGCGTCTTTGGCCGCGTCGTTCGTCGTTTGCGCGCTGACGCTATAACCAAGATCCGATATAGCGCCCGCGACGGCGTCGCCAGATAATGGGCCGCGCCACACGACATTCATATGCCCGGTCGACAGATTGAGCCGCGCGATTTTAACGCCGTCGAGCTTTGACACCGAGCCTTCGATCTTGGCGAGGCAGCCGGCGCATTTGGCGCCGCGTACGATGAGCTCCAAGTGTCTGTCGCCATTCGCCTCGCGCACGAAGGGAGAAACGCCGGCGGACGCATCTCTAGATGCGCCGCCCGGGCGAAGCGGGATTGCGGCCCCGCCTAGCGTCAGCGTTTGCGCGCTCATTGCACCTCAATCGCTTTGTCGGCGGTGAAAATCGGCGGTTCGCCATCGCCGTCCGATACGATCGCTCGAATGCGCCAAAGGCCGGGTTTCAAATCGTCCAGCTCCGCCTCATATCGACCCGCGCCGACCGATTGGAGCGCAATAACGCGATCGTCGGCGTCTGTTGCGGCGCGCTGCACAACGACTGACACCGCATATCCCGATAGCGGCGCGCGGGCTTGCGTTTCCAAATGCAGCACCAGCGTTTCGCCCTGCAGCCCCATCTCCGCCCGCCAACCCAAATCAGCTTGCCGCGCGCGCGCCTCCAAAGTGTCGTTATAGGTGAGGCCCTGAACGTAGGATTTTTTAATCTCTTCGCCCGGAAAGCTTGAAACGGCGTGATAGACAAAGACGCCGTTCACGGCGAAACCGACGCCGAAGAAGCCGAGCAGACACGCTAAGGCGTGCCAGCCGGTGAAACGTTTCTGGGTGTGGTTGGTCACGTCCATCACGGCGCTCCTGGATGTTGGAAGGACGCAGCGCCAATATGTTCTTCGCCGCTGTCCCTATCGGAAAGAATGAAGGTCAATCGTTCGGACGTCGCATCCGATGGCTCTGGCGCGGCGACCAAAATGCGATATCGATCCACGCCATAGGGTGCGACGGGTAAGATGATCGGCGCATCGCCAGAGGCTTCGATCCCGATGACGTTCACGGTCATGTTCGGGACGCCCTCGATGGACAACGACATCTCGCGCGGTTCGCTGAGTTTGTTCACCAGTTTCAGCGTATAGCCATTGCGAATGGAGCCGTCCGATAGACGAATAAAGGGCGGAGAACGGTCGTTTAGAACATTCACCTCAAACGAGCCGCGAGTGGATAGGCCGTAGGCCATCAAAGCGCTGATCAGGACGATCAAGACACCGTAAAGCACTACGCGCGGTCGAATGATCCTGTAGCTCGCGTGTTCGCCGCGGGCGCGGGCGTCCACTGCCTTATCGGTGTCGTAAGCAATAAGGCCGACAGGTCGACCGACCCGTTTCATCATCCCGTCGCACGCATCGATGCACAACGCACAATGGATGCATTCCAATTGAGCGCCATCGCGAATGTCGATCCCCATCGGACAGACTTGAACGCATTGATTGCAATCAATGCAGTCGCCGCGATTGTCCCAGCTTTCTGCCTTGCGGTGCGCGCCGCGCGGTTCGCCGCGATCATAGCGATAGGTGACGTTCAACGCGTGCTCGTCCGTCAGCGCACCCTGAATACGCGGCCAGGGACACATATATGTGCAGACCTGCTCGCGCATAACTCCAGCCAGCGTGTAAGTGGTGAAGGTCAAAATCGCGCCGAAGAAATACGCCGTCAGCGGAGCTTCGCCTTTCGGAAAGCCCTCGGCCAAGGTCGGCGCATCGTGGAAATAGAAGATGAAAGCGCCGCCGGTGAAAAAAGCGATCACAAGCCACACAATGTGCT
>JBCCMB010000118.1:0-8823 GCA_039026555.1 Pseudomonadota bacterium | reverse complement strand
GCCGCAGGCCGCATCGACGCCCTCGCGAATCCTGAGACCGACCCAGCATCCGGCCAACCGGAATTAAAACACACGCCCATTTCTCTGTCGGCTTTCTCCGCGAAATGGTTCGGCCTTCTGGCCGTGATCGAAGAGCCCGATCTCAGCAATGCGCCCATCAGCTATTGGGCGAAGGCGCGGATTGAGGGCGGATGGCGCGTAGAACTCGCCGGCGGGCGAGACGACGCCGACATAGAAGAGATCGCCGCGCGGCTGACAGACCTTGAGCCGAACGCCGAGATTTTAGAATATGCCGACACCAAAACGGGCGCACTTCGACGCGCCGCCTTCATCGATGGAAAACTGGCGGCCGTTTTTGTCGGCTCAAATCGGCCCGTCGCAGCAGAGCGCGCTTGGCTCGCAGAGCAAATCGGCAAACCCGTTGATTCAAACGCTCGACTTTGCTTGCTCGCGGGTCGTCCACCGGTAGGCGAAGGCGTCGGGCGCGCGGTTTGCGCGTGCATGGGGGTTGGCGCAACGGCGATTGAAACAGCGATCCGTCAAGGCGCGAACAGTGTGGAGGCGATCGGCGCGGTAACGCGCGCAGGCACAAATTGTGGATCCTGCAAACCCGAAATTCGGGACATGCTCAACGCGATAGCCGCCGAGCAGGTGAAGGAGGCTGCCGAATGATTGCAAACAGCCACACCGGTAAACTCATCCTGATTGGTTGCGGCCCAGGCGCCGCCGACCTTCTGACTGTGAGAGCAACGAAGCGCATCGCAGAGGCGGAGCTCATTCTGTATGATCGCTTGATTGAGCCGGAGGTTTTGGAATTCGCGTCCAATGACGCCGAACGCCTCTATGTCGGAAAAGCGCCCGGCGATGGAGGCGTGCAGCAAGCCGCACTCAACGAAAAAATCGCCGAAGCCGTCGCGGCGGGACTTCGCGTGGCGCGCTTAAAATCGGGCGATCCGATGGTGTTTGGCCGCGCGTCGGAAGAGATCGCCGCCGCGATCGCAGCCGGCGGTGAAGTCGAGATCGTACCCGGGGTCACAGCCGCGCTCGCGGCGGCGGCCGGCTCCGCGATATCGGTCACCGAACGCGCCGAATTGCAGAGTTTTGTAGTCACTACGGGCCGCGCCGCCGACAAGGATGCGCCACCCGACTGGGCTTCGCTGATGAAACCAGGCGTCTGCGCGGCCTTCTATATGGGCGTAGGGCAAGCCTGGCGGATCCAATCGACGCTGATGGCGTCGGGCGTTCCCGGACATGCGCCGGCGGATTGGATCGAGCGCGCCGGCTGTTATGATTCTCGCACCGTCTCGACGACCCTGGAACGCGTGGCGCACGCCGCCGACGCCGAACACGTGCGCAATCCGGCTGTCCTATTGGTTCGTTTTCCAAAATCGCTTGCCGCGGACAAGGCCGCCGCGGCCGCCCAAGCGCGCTAAGCAGTCGCCGATTTCACAATCGGAACGACTTTCGCCGCGCCATTGGTGCGACGTTCGGGCGTGTCAAATCCCAATAGATAGCCTTCAATATCCGCTGGATCGAAGCGCCGACCGTCCAAAAACCGGTCGGGACCAAAAGCGATTGGTCGGGTCGCCTCCTCTAGCGCCCAAGAATGCACATGCGCTCCTTCGATTTTCTCATCGATCTTGGGACAGGGGGCATCCATCTCTTCAGCCGCGATCCGGAAAAGATCGGGTCGAAACGCCTCCTTCGCGGCGGCGTCGATATCAAGATCTGCGGGCGCCTGCCCCCAACGGATCATCTGCGCCATGATCCATTTGGCGTGCGACCGCCATGGGAAATTGGCGGCGTAGCGATAGAACACATTGAAGTCGGGCATATCCACGCGCGCATCGCCCGCCGTCTGGCGGTTCTCGCCCGTTAATGATCCGACAATCTCGTCAAACGGCGCGCCGACATATTGGGGCTTCGCCGCGATCTGAGCGGCGGCGATCCGATTTTCCGGTTTATCGACCCAAGCCGCCGCCTCCAACAACGCGCGGAGCAAAGCCTGGTGCGTATTGGGATAGCGTTCCGCCCAATCCTTGCGAACGCCAAGCACCTTTTCGGGGCTGTTCGACCAAATTTCAGACGAAGTGATCAGCGTCCGTCCCAAACCGGCGCTCACCGCCGTGTTGTTCCAGGGTTCGCCCACGCAATATCCGTCAATGACGCCGGCCGCCAAACTGTCGACCATTTGACCCGGCGGGATGATCGACAAACTCAAATCGCGATCCGGATCAATGCCCGCCGCGCCCATCCAGTATCGTAGCTCATATGCGTGCATCGAAAACGGATAGACCGTCGCAAAGGATAAGGGCGCACCGCCTGCCGCCGCGCGCGCTTCAACCACGCGCTTAAGCGCTTTTGCGGACAAGGGGCGTCGCGACATGGTTTCGGGCGCCGCTTCGCACATTTGCTCGTAAAGCGAGTTGGAAACGGTGATGGCGTTTCCGTTGAGATTGATGGCGAAAGCCGTTGCGAAGATGTGCGGGAACGGCCCCAAGCCCGCGGCGGAGCCGGCCACCATAGGCGACAACATGTGCGCAGCGTCTAAATCGCCCAACGCCAATTGATCGCGGATCGCCGCCCAGCTGTCATGGCGAGACAAGGACACGTTCAAACCTTGACGCTCAAACGCACCCATTTCTTTCGCGATGGCGAATACGATGCCGTCGGTTAGACGCGCCATCCCGATTCTTAGGTCAGACTTTTCCAACATCCGCAAATCCCGTCCTCACGCCCGCGCTAATCGCCCAGCAAGCTGGAGATTTGTATGATGTTCTCAGCGACTTCTTTTAGCGGCTTGCCCTGCTTCATCGCCATCGACCGCATCGCCTCAAACGCGGCCTGCTCAGACAGTTCACGTTTTTCCATCAAAAGCCCTTTCGCCCGTTCAATCACTTTGCGCGCGGCCAGATCCTCCTTGGACTTTTTGAGTTCGGTCCGAAGCTCGTTCACCAGCTGGAATCGCTCGATCGCGACGTCGATGACGGGCTGGACGCGCGCGGGCGTCAATCCATCGACAATATAGGCGCTGACGCCGGCGCGCACGGCTTGGCGCGCGAGGGATCCATCTCCGTCTTCGACGAACATGACGATGGGCTTTGGATGCGTTTGCGCGACCGTGCGCAAACCTTCAATCGTGTCGCGATCCGGCGATTCGCAATCGATGATGAGAACGTCCGGCTGCAATTCGCCGATAAGATCGATTAAGGCGCGGCCATGTACTGACGCCGCATGTTTCACGACGGCGTTCTTCGCCAAACCCTCTTCAACGATTTTGATCCGATCAGGGTCGCTATCGATCAGCAAAACCATGAGAGGCGACGGGTCAAACTCGACCCCGCCGCCTGTCACAGCATCTTCAGAGGATTCCGTCTGCGCCTTGTTAGAAGGCGTAATCGACTTGGAACCAGAGCTTTTTAGTGTCGGTTGCGAAGCCATCAGACGAGTAGTCCGCGTACTTCAAAGTGAATCCCAGTTTTTTCCATTTGGCCGCCGCAAGTAGGTCGATTTCAGTCCCGTAATCCGCCGATGTACTTTCAGCGCTGAAATCATGATACACCGCGAGGAAGCGCAGCCCCTTTAACGGGCCGACATCCCCTACGGTATACCCCGCCGTTGCATAAAGATCTTCCACCCCAGTCCCCGGCGTGACCAAGAAATTGTCAGCCCAGCCTTGGAATTTATGCAAGGTGGCGAGCGGCGTTCTGAAACCGAAACCGGAGTCGGATCCCAAAACCTCGTAGGCCAGCCCAAATTTAAAGCCGGACACCGTGTATCCGCCGGAAACCAAATAGTATTCCGTGTCGTAATCGACCGCGCTGGACGCCCAATCCGATTGCTGTGCGTAAGATACGGCGTAGTCCGCCTTGCCAGGGCCGATATCCGTCGCGCCGGCGAAACGGAAACCTAAAGTTTGGGAGGAATTCGCAGTGGCGCCCAACTCGTCCACATCCACCCAATACCCGAAGCCGGTGAGCTTCCCGAACGGCGTTTGATAGCCGACATTCAAGAGATAGCTGTCGCCCGTGAAACGCCCGGCGAGCCCACCAGTTTCAGGTGCGTCGGGACCGAATATGCGGTTCACCTGGTTCAGATAAGTCGCGTCGATCGTCAGATTGCCGATCGATTTGTTGACGGCGCGAATGGCGTCGAAGGTCTGCTCGTTCTGACGCCAGCCGACATTCCCGACGAAACGCGAATCGTCAAGAATGATACGCTGGCGGCCAAGTGTCGTGGTGGTGTCCGGCAGGCTCGTATTCGTCAATTGCAGACGATTGAGCTCAGTCGTTTGAGGATCTGCAACTACCGGAAAGCCGGGCAACGGATCGACCGGATTGGAGTAATCGTCCACGAAATTATCAATATGATCGAACTCAACTAAGAAAGACGTATCGTACGCCTTCCCCGTCTCAACGCCGGCGCGAATACGATAGGTTAAAGCCTCGGCGTCTTCCGGCTGGCTGTCTTGTTCAACGCCTTCATAGCGAAGCCGGAAATTGAAGATTGGTTTGCTTTCGGAGATCGCCTTCGTTAAAGGACCTTCTTCCGCAATAGCGGGTGCGCCCGCCATTAAAGCTGTGGTGGAGCAGGCGAGCATCGCCAATGCAAGTGTCGTCTTGGTCATCATAAACCCCTGATGCGCGAACGGCCGAAAACTGTCGGACATCCCCCGAATATTTCGGCGTGTGTGATTAAGAAATTGGTGTGGCCGCCGTCTTCAACGCGGTTGAACGCTAGCGGTTTGCATCGCTGCACGCGGAGCCCGTCTTCGGGCGTAGTGCGCCAATCCCCATCCGCGGACATCGGCAGCATTCAGAATGCATGCATGGTGTTGTCGGTCAAAGCCGCAGCACAATGCTAGGCGACGTCGCACGGCGCCGCGCATTCTTGCGGCGGTCTCGACGCTGCAACGCACAATCAATGTGCGCTTTACTGCTGGGTGGAGGCCGTCAAGCGTCGGGCCAATCGCGATAGAGGGCGAAACAAACTTTTGCGGCGCGTGCGTAAACATCTGCGTACAAGCGCGCTACTTCGCCAGTGCGGTGCGCTGCAATTTGGAGGGCCGCATCAAGCTGCGCCAGATTTTCAGTCTCCACAATAATATGGAACTCGCCGAACCCGTCGGGCGACAGCCCAAGCTAGCGGCGCGTCATTCGCCAATCAGCGATCAACCCTTCTAATTTGTAATGGTTTATATAGGTCGCGACTGCATTTGCGAACGCTTTGTCCTCGCGACTGTCTTTCAGGTCGCACCATATATGGTAGAGATCCGTCATTCCGCATCATTGATAATTTGCGGACGAAAAACGCCGCTTCCCAAGGATGCCCCCATTGACGCCGCTAAGCCCGGCTTTGTCCGTACTTATCCCCTTCTATAATGAAGCCGGCAACATCGCGCCGCTGATGGAAGAAGTGCATGACGCGCTCGACGGGCTGGCGTTTGAGGTGATCTGCGTTGACGACGCCTCAGACGACGCGACGCCCACGGAGTTGGCTGAGGCCGTTGCGCGCTGGCCCGATACTACCCGCGTGTTCACGCATATCAATCGCTGCGGCAAGTCGGCGGCTCTGATCACGGGCCTCAAATCGGTGCGCGGCGAATGGGTGCAATTGCTGGACGGCGACGGCCAAAACGATCCCGCCGATTGTCGACGTTTGTGGGATACCATCATTGCGCCCGGCGAAGATCCCGCGCTTGGTCTTATCGCCGGGCGACGCACGAGCCGGAATGATAGCGGCTTCAAATGGCTGCAATCGCGCATCGCCAACGGCGTTCGTCGGTTTTGTTTGAAGGACGACGTCACCGATACAGGGTGCGGCTTCAAGCTGATCCGCACGGCCGCCTTCCGCGATCTGCCATTCTTCGCGTCGATGCACAGATTTTTGCCGGCTTTGGTGAAACGCGCCGGCTGGAATGTTCGTGAAGAGCCAGTTGCTGACAGAAAACGTTGGCATGGCGCCTCAAAATATGGATTTCTCGGTCGCTTCGGCGCGGGAATTGTGGACTTATTCGGAGTGATGTGGCTGGTGCGCCGGGGCGGATACGGGGTGGCGGCCGAGTGGAACGATCCGCGCGCGGACGGCTAAATTGACCGACCCGAATCTCCCCGCCGTTTTCGAAGAGCAAGCGCAATCGGAAACGGATCAAATACCGCCCGATGGCGGATTGCGACCCAAGTCCAGCCTCATTCTAGGGGTCATTTTCGTCTATTGCGCCCTGCAATGGGCCATGCGGTTGCTGGGCTCGCCGGTGTTTATGGACGAAGCGGCGGAACATTTGTTAGCCGCCCAGTCGATCGAACTTGGGTATCATATCGGACGCCCACCGCTCGCTTCCTGGACCTACGCCTTAACGGACGCCGCCTCAGGCCTGTCAAAACCAGTATTCTTCGGGGTCAAATATGGGATGATGGCGATCGGCGCGGCGGCGTTTTATTTCGCCGCTCGGATTATTTTCACCAGCCCGTCCGCCAATCCCAACGAACCTGATACGCGCGAAGATCTCGCCGCAGCGGCGACAGGCGCTTGGACGCTGACGCTGCACGCCGGCTGGTTGATGCATGGCGATGTCATTGCGCCAGTGTTTTCCTTTGCGCTCCTGTCTATGACGCTGCACGCGTTCGTCGCCGCCGCCGCGCTTGGAAAAACGCGCGACTGGGCCTATTTCGGAGCAGCGGCGGGCATAGGCGGATTGGCGAGCTATTGGCACCCGGTTTTGGTGATCGCGCTCTTTGTCGCTGGCCGGTCGATCCACGCGATGCGCCCGGCGCTGGCGCTGTCGCGCATCGCCTATGCGAGCTTTATCGGCCTTCTATTATTGGCGCCGCTGGGATATTGGCTGTCTTCGCAGGATGTGCTCGGCGGTCTTTTGAATGCGTTTACGCCGACGCCTTGGCATGCGATCGGCGATACGATCCAATCGTTCGTACAAGGCGCAGCAAGGCTTGTATTAGGCAATCTCGCGCTCATTCTTCTGCCCTTGCTGATCATTTGGATGCTGGTCTTCTGGCCGCTTTGGTTCCCCTTCATCTACCCCTTCTTCCCGCACCGGTGGCTCAAAGAAAACGCCACGCATCGCGCATGGCGCAGCCTCGCGGCGCGCGCCACAGGCGTCGGATTGTTGATTTCAGTGGTCCTCATTTTGGCGCGTTTGACGCCCCTGCCCGGCGAAGCGCTGATGGCGGCGTTTTTGCCGCTGCCATTCTGGATGTTCCAGCATGTGCGCCGCGCCAGCCCCTTCCCTATCGCGATGCGGTCGTTTTTGATGATTGTGATCGCCGCAATGATTGTCAGCTCGGCCGCACGCGCGCTGGCCTGGCGGCAAGGGCCCGAGCCCGGCTGTCACACCGAGCAGTGCGACGCCTATCTGCCGACGAGCGAATGGGCGGATGCGCTTACGGCGTCCGGCTTTCGCTCCGGCACATTAGTCGCCGCTGATCCCTTATTGAGCGGCAATTTGCGGCGTTCAATGCCACAAGCACGCGTGTTGGACGCGGCCTACCCTATCGACATGTTCCCGGACGCGGGCGAGACCGTGCGGGCTTGCCTCGCCGTGTGGCGCGATACGCCGTCCATGCCGGATGAATTGATAGATTATCTCAACGCCACGCTGGAAGTGCGCGTGTTTGACCGCGCGCCGGGCGGGGCTTTGCGGCGGACTTATCTTTTGTCTGAATCGGAAGCGGCGACCTTATATTATCGCTTCTTGCAGCCCTCCGAAGCATGTCGATGAGCTAAGCCGCATCGTCCGCTATTCGGCGTCGTTTGACAGACTATCCGGCAGGTAATCGTCAGCAACTGCAGTCATAATGCGTCGCGATGCGATGTCGACTTCTGGGACAGCCTCCTGGGTGAAAGGCAACATGTAGCCGCCCGCTTCGCTCTCGATTTCCAACACATCCTGCGCGCCGAAATTGTGCACAGCTTTGACGCAGCCAAGGGCGCGACCATCTAAATGGACCACCTCGCAGCCGATGAGGTCGTTGAAGTAAAACTCATCCTCATCGGGCGCCGGCAGGGCGTCCTTTCGGACGTGCAGCAATTCGCCTTTCCGCGCTTCCCACGCTTCGCGCTGCTGATCTTCTTCCGGGCGTACGATGAACCCATCCTTGTGCGGCGTCGCTTTCAACGGCGTCAGGATCTGCGCACCGTTTTGATCGAGGAAGGGTCCGTAGGCGAAACAATCTTCTGGGTTCGCTGTAAAGGAGCGCACGCGGACTTCGCCTCTCACACCAAACGCGCCCGCGATTTGCGCGACGACGACCAGCTCGTCGGCCATGCTCAAACCGTCTCCAACACAAGCGGGCGATAGAGCATCGCGACGCGCTTGTTCCCGTCGCTTAGGGGCCGCACAGTCAGTGTTTCGAAGCCGAAACTGGCATGAAACGCCATTGAGACGGGATTGGGCGGCGCATCATTCACTTCGGCCGAAACGCCCTCCAGCTCCAACACCTCGCCCAAGGCCAAAGCGTCTTCATACAGGGCCTTGCCGACGCCGCGGCAACGAGCGGCGGCCGCGACCATCACCCGGTCGACATAGAGCGACCGGGGAGCGTTCTCCTCAAACCAGCGATAATTTTCGCTGCCATAGGCCGCGCCCGGCGCGAAGAGGATGGCGACGCCAAGCGGCGTCTCGTCCGCCTCCGCCACTCGCACGGCGGCGGCCATGGACGCAAGCGCCAAATAATGCGCTCGATCCATGGGGCCGACATGCGGTTCGCTGGCGGCGTTGAGCGCGACGACCCACGCCGCATCGTCTGGCGTCGCGTCGCGCACCCGCATTGGGACTAGCCTTCGGTTTTTTCTTCAGCTTCCGCTTCG
>JBCCMB010000117.1:0-8959 GCA_039026555.1 Pseudomonadota bacterium | reverse complement strand
CCCGTCGCCGCCCCGACATCTGCGCCGATTGTCGCCGACAAAGTCCGCGCGCCGGGGAGCTTACGGTAGAGCTCCTCGGAAAATTGCGATCCTTGTCGTCGACAATCGGCGCAGATGTCGGGGCGGCGACGGGCGTTATCGCACGTCTGATCGAAAAAACCCCCGGCGGACGCTCGCTTGTGGCGGCCAATATGCTTCGCGACCTCCAAAAGGCGGGTCTCGGGCATGATCAAATCGGGAAGCTTCTTCCTGCGATCGGCGACTTCGCCGCATCGAAATACGGATTACGCGGCTTTGGACATTTAGGTGATCTTTTGGGGGCTGGAACGGCCGCCGACGCTTCACAAGCCGCTTAAACACTCATCGACTAAATCAAGTCTCACATGGCGTGTTACATTTTTGCGCGGTCTCCGGCGAGGGAGATCGCGCTTTTTTTGGATAGCTTTCACCTAGGTCTCGGGCGCATTCGGCATCAGAAAATGCGCGTGGATGGCGGCGATCGGTTTGTCGCGCCGTGTTTGCCACGCCTCTGCGCGGACATTGGTGATCCGGCGGCCAAGCTTGGTGATCGTCGCGCGCGCGAAAACATCCTCTGGCGCGCCGGAGCGAAGATAATCGACGGTGAGGTCGATGGGTTTGGGCGGCCGTGCAATGCCCGACGCCAGAAACAGCTGCGCCATCGCGGCGATCTCCAAAAACGCCCCGACCGCGCCGCCATGCAGGGCTGGTATGGTTGGGTTGCCGATGAGCATGTCTTGATAGGGCAGGATGGAGGTCATCTCATCGCCGCGAATATCGCACCGAATGCCTAAAAACCGGACAAAGGGTAGCGATTGGAGATAAGCCGTGAACGCATCATGATTCTCTTCTGAGGCGTCTAAGGTCATGACAGCGCCTCCTTCGCCTTGTTGGCCATTTTCGCCCATCCGCCGGGATCATTGAGCGCGAAGGCGCCCGCCGCCGTGGCGATCACACGATCCTTACTGTCGTGATAGGCCCAGGCTCGGACGAAAGCGACGGATTTGGTGACGTTGTAGCATTCCGCTTCGCCCATAATGTCGCGACCCCGCTCGCCAGGGCGCATATAGTCGATGCGCAGATCCAAGGTGGCGGTGGATTTGAATTTCTGAAGCGCGGAGATGACTGCAACGCCGGCGCAATTGTCCAAGAGAGCTGTCACTACGCCGCCATGAATGACGCCGGTTTCGGGATCTCCCACCAGATCTTCGCGATAAGGCGCTCTCATTCGCGCCACGCCTTGGTCGAAATCGATCAACTCCATACCTAAAGCCGCCGCATACGGCGCGATCGACATCAGTTTCGGCGCGTTCTCCTTCATCAGCTTAACGTGATCCGGGACGTCGTCTGAAGCTGAGCCTGACATAAGAATCTCGTCAATAATTCTGTTGGGCGCGTCGCGCGCGCAAAAGGGTTCTAAACATGAACTTGCGCGATGAAAACGGCGCTATTCGTCGACGTCCCAGACGGACCGCACAGCGATGTCGTTTTCAGGGCCGAGATTGAACCAGGCGATCCGGTTTTTGGTGGCGTTGACGATGATCATCTGCTCGTCCTTACGCATCACCTTTGACAGCCGATTGCGCAATTGCGGCAGCGTCACGTCCGCGCGCAACACCCACATATCGCCGCCGGCGCGTGCGAACCGTCCGGTTTCGTGGAGCACATCTTCAAAGTCCTGCGATCCGGCGAGCAATCGACAGCAGATAAAGAAATTGGACACCGGCACTTCCGTTTCGCCGTCCTCCAATTTGGGCTTGTTGAAGCCGCGCGCTGCGCGCGCCGAAAAATCCCAACGCAAATTCGGATGCTGGTCGGCGCGCATGAACTCGTCATCCGGCCCGCATGCGATCAAGGAGTGCCCGGCGATGCGGCCTTCTTCGAGATAATCGAGCAATTTAGTTCGAGGATAGGGGCCGTAGACGGCGTCGCCGACCTTTATGAGCCAGACGACGCCTCGCGGCGTCTCATCATCCAACTCGTCCGCCATAACGGGTTCATTTGACATTGATGGACCTGCCCTCCGGTCACGCCTTTACGACTCAACCCAACCCATGTTTCTCCTAACTCGCGTTTTAGAATGGTAAACAAGGGAGGCGATTTTGGCTGAGCGACAATTCGTAGCGACCGAACGCGACGGGAAAATCTTGGTTGTGACGATTAATCGCCCGGACGCGATGAACGCGCTGCATCCGCCTGCAAATTTCGAGCTGGAAGAGGTGTTCAACGAGTTTGTATCTGATCCAGATCTATGGGTGGCGATCATAACTGGTGCGGGCGAACGCGCGTTCTCGGCGGGAAATGATTTGAAATTCCAAGCATCCGGCGGCGCCATATCTATTCCAGAGACGGGCTTTGGCGGTTTAACCGCGCGCTATGATCTTACAAAACCCGTTATCGCCGCGGTCAATGGCGTTGCAATGGGCGGCGGGTTTGAAATCGCGCTTGCCTGCGACCTCATCCTTGCGTCCTCCAACGCCAAATTCGCGTTGCCGGAGCCGCGGGTCGGGCTTGCGGCGCTGGCGGGCGGTTTGCATCGTCTGCCGCGTCAGATTGGGTTGAAACAAGCGATGGGCATGATCTTGACGGGCCGCCAAGTGGATCCCGAAGAAGGCGCCCAACTAGGGTTTGTGAACGAGGTTTGCGCTCCTGAAGACTTAATGGATCGCGCGAAAGCGTGGGCGTCTTTGATCTTGGAATGCAGTCCTATGTCCGTTCGCGCGTCCAAGCAGGCCGTCATGCAGGGCTTGGATCACGCCTCTTACAAAGATGCGTTCGAAGGGCGTTACCCAGCGGTTTCGGAGATGTTTAAGTCTGACGACTTTAAGGAAGGGCCGCGCGCCTTCGCTGAAAAACGTAAGCCCAACTGGTCCGGCGGCTAGATTTAGGAGCGCGCGTTGCGGAACTCTACGGCGAAGCCGTTGTCCATGTAGCGCGCGCATACACCAGCATTTTGCCCAACCACGATTTCGGCGCCGATGGGTGGTCTAGGCCCCTGGGTCTTAAGCGCGATCCCCAGCACTGAAACATCGATGACGTCGCATTGAGAGATAACGCCGTCATATGAGACGCGCACAGAGCCCGCCGCGTTGCGGCGTATGGATTTGCGATCTTCTTCGAGTTTAAGCCGGTCTTTGTTGACGAGCCACGTCAATTGGTCTGCGATTTTTTCTCGTTTGTGCGGCACCAAGGATGTCGACAGGGCGTAGCCTTTATCGATGGCGCGTGCGATACGGCCGGCCAATCGACCAATTCCAGCGATGTAAATCACCAATTCCTCGCCGAGGTCCATCGTGTGTGTAGCAGCGATCGCTACTCCGCCCGCCGCTAAATCGACAGTCATGGCGCTAAACTCTTCGCCGCGTGCGGACAAGCATTGCGCCGGGGCGCGATAGGCGACGCGACGATAGCGGCGTCGGTCCTTTGCAAGATCGTCCAAGATCAGCGGTTCGGCGACGTTTAGCGAAGTCATTTCAAACAGGGCTCCCTCTCAAGTTTCGGCGTTACCGCTACGAAAGCATTGTAATAATAAGGTTCACAAACTCTTGCCGCTCCCTTCGCGGCGCTTGTTCTCTTGGCGATTGCAGGCCACGCTTGCGTCCAAGACAAGTTATGGGAGGCGGGAATGCCCGGCGTCGCAGAGATAGACACGTTCGACTATGTGATTGTCGGTGCAGGCAGTGCGGGATGCGTGTTGGCGAACCGATTGAGCGCTGATCCTGATGTTCGCGTCGCGGTCATTGAAGCTGGCAAGAAGGACGACAATCTGATGGTCCGCATGCCCGCGGGCGTCAGCACGTTGATCAACAAAAACAAGACCTGGAATTGGATGTTCGACACCGAGCCGCAAGCCCAGTTGGACAATCGGCGATTGTTCTGGCCGCGCGGCAAAGGCTGGGGCGGATCCTCTTCGATCAACGGCATGATCTACATTCGCGGTCATGCGCGCGATTATGATCGTTGGGCGCAGACGGGCCTTAAAGGCTGGTCGTTTGAAGACGTGCTTCCCTATTTTCGGCGGTCAGAAACCTATGAAGGCGGCGAGGACGCGTTTCATGGCGGCAAGGGGCCGCTTTGGGTGTCGGATGCGCCATTGGACAATCCGCTCTATCGCGCCTTCATTCAGGCCGGAGTCGAAATGGGTCACCCCAAAACAGCCGACTTCAACGGCGCGCAGCAAGAAGGCTTCGGCCCCTATCAACGCACCATTAAAGATGGCGTGAGGTGGAGCGCCTCGACCGGATATTTGCGTCCCATTGTTGATGTTCGCGACAATCTGGAAGTGATCTCCACGGGAATGGTCACGCGCGTGTTGATCGAAGACGGAGTGGCGCGCGGCGTCGAATACGCCGATCGTAAAGGCGCCGTGGGGCGACCTATCTTCGCCGAACGCGAAGTCATTTTATGCGCCGGCGCGGTGCAATCGCCGCAATTGTTGCAATTGTCAGGCGTGGGCGACGCTGACGACCTTAGCGCGATAGGCGTGCCGGTCATTCGCGACAATAAAGGCGTCGGCGCAAACCTGCAGGACCATTTAGACGTCTGCGTGCTACAAGAAGTCACGCAACCGATCACCGGGTATTCTCAACGGGCGGGGCTTAAGAAGCTGAAAGTTGGCTTTGATTACTTGACGCAAAAAAAAGGTCCAGGCCGAGACAATTTTCTTCAAGTCGGCGCGTTCCTAAAATCGCGACCTGGATTGGAGCAGCCAGACCTTCAATTCCATATGGTCAACGCCCTGGTCATCAATCATGGGAGTGAAGACCCTGGCCGCGATGGCGTCACCGTGCATGTGTGCCAGTTACGGCCGGAAAGCCGGGGGACGATCAAACTCAAATCTGCAGATCCGGGGGATGCGCCGGCGATTGATCCAAATTATTTGACGGAAGCGGAAGATCTACGCGCCATGCGCGAAGGTGTGAAACTCGCGCGGGAAGTTTTGGCGCAGTCCGCCTTCAAGCCCTATCGTGGGGCGGAAGCGTCGCCGGGAGAGATGATAAAGGCGGACGCCGATATAGATGCATTCATTCGGCGAGCGGCGGAGACAATTTATCACCCGGTCGGGACGTGTCGGATGGGCGCGGACGAGGCGTCCGTGGTCGATGAAGAGCTTAGAGTGCGGGGCGTCGCCGGATTGAGGGTCGCCGACGCCAGCGTGATGCCGAGCTTGATATCGGGCAACACCAACGCGCCGACCATCATGATCGCAGAAAAGGCGGCCGACATGATTTTGGGGCGGGCGCCCTTAAAGCGCGAAACGGTGGAGCTGGCGGACGCCGACTAGCCGTTCGACGCGACGATGCGCAAGCGTGGGCGTACGCGTTCTGGCGCTGGCGGATGAATGCTCAACACCTTGTGGCTGAAGACGGGACGTTCTCCCAAAACCCGCCTGGACACGAGTGGCTGATAGATACCCAGCAATCGGGTGCGCTGTTCGCTGCGGCCTAAGTTTAGAGGCGCGAGCGCGATCTCAATCCCAATTGTCCGGCCATGCAGCGTCTCCCCGCGCGCGTGAATAAGTGTCGGTCCGCGATCAGCGATGACGGTTTCGAGCGCCGCGTCGACCAAAGCGCGGTCCGGCGCGTGCCATAGGCCTAGAAAATTCTGATCGGTGAGATCGCGTCCCGCCAGGCGCTGAACTTCGTCGCCTGCGGTACGGAAAGAATAATCGCCTTTCGAGGCCCGCTGCAGGATGAAGAGGCGGTCAACAATGCCGGGATAGTCTGAAGCTATAGGCCCGTCCAAAGCGGCGGCGTCGTTCTCGGCCAACCGTTTCCACGCTTCCATAAGGGCGAGCGTGTTTGGATGCGCTGCATGTGTCTTCATCATACTGTTACTCTACAAAATAGCGCCGCTTAAACCCCGCGGCGTCCGTCCCGAGACACACGTCGCAAAGGACGGGCCAGGCGCAAATCCGAGCAATTGGCGCCAAAAAAAGCCAAGCTTCTCGCTTTAGGGGAGAACCGGCGCGCCGCTTGCATCCTGCCTGGGGAGGCTTGAAGGAGCTTGTCCATGGGCGTTTCAACACGACACATTTTGCTTGGTTTCGCGGCGGCCGCCGCTCTGTCCGGCGCGGCTTTCGCCGGCGGCGGAGGCCATAAATCACCCGAACCTAAGCATAAGGGCGGATGCTGCCATGCGCCGAAGCACCACACTGTGACGGTCCCAGGCGTTCACACGCCGAGCCCGCATGTCGTCGTGCATGCGCCAAAGACAAAAATTCACACCGGCGGGGCTGCGTTCGGCGGCGTCACCATCCTCAATACCGGCGTCGCCGTCTCCGGCCAATCCAGCGTGATCGTCGGCGGCGGCGGCGGATATTTCGGATCGCCCGCGCCGGTCGCCGGCAGCGTCGTTTCAAATCTCACCGTTGACGGCGGCGATTATGAGATGAAGACGGTCACCGAACATGTGCCGGAACACATCTCCGAATGCATAGACCAGGTTCGCCATGTCGAGATGCTGCGTCCGGTGCAGGCGCTCTGTATTGACGACAAGGGTACGCCGCACCCGGCGTCGCGGGTTAGCGCCGAAGACCAGGTCGCCTCCGATTTTTCCGGCGAGCTGTTCCGCTGCATGGCGGGAACGTCCATGCAGGTGACGTTAGGCTCCTACGAAGCGGGCCATGCTGACTTTTCGGCGGCTGAAACTTTCTCCTGCGCGAAGGGAGAGGCTTTGGTTCACACTCCCGGCGGACAAATCTCGTGTGCGCGGCAAGCGCCAGAGCGTAATTGTAATGAGCGCTCCTTGCTGCGTCGCCACGGGCCAGGCGTGAAGCTGGTGAACATGTCGCGCGCCGAAACTTATTGCGAGCCCACAACCCGCACGGTGATGAAAACCGTCACGCGCGAAGTAAAGGTGGAGACGCCCTCAACGGGCGGACGTTTGATGTTGGATGGCGGCGTCGGCCAGGGCGTTTACTAGCCCGCGTTCGACGCCTTCGCACCTTGCTCGGCCAAGCGTTTGGCGAAGGCGAGGGGGCTGTCCTCCAGCTCCGTCGCCAGCGCAGAATTCCAGCGATTAAGAAAGCCGAACATCGCGATCACCGCCGTGATCTCGATGATCTCGTCGTCATCATAATGTACGCGTAGCGCTTCGAAGCCCTCGTCGGTCACGGCGCTGGGCGTTTGCGAAGCGCAGATCGCATAATCGATCGCGGCGCGTTCAGCGTCTGAAAAGAGCGGGCTGGTTTCATAAGACCATAGATCTGCGATTTTTGAGTCGTCGACGCCTGCGCGCGATGCGCCATGAGCGGCGTGCGCGGTGCAATAGACGCAGCCCGCCGCTTTGGACGCGGCTTCTCCGATCAGTCGTTTCAAGCCGGCGTCGACCTTTCCATTCGGACTGTAAACCGCGCTGACCATGGCGAACACGCCTTTCACCAGCGCCGGGTTGCGCGCCATCACTAGGGCGTCATTGGGCTGAAACCCCATCAGATCCTGCGCGCCGTCCAACATGGGGCGGATCTCTTCGGGGAGGTCTTTGGCGTCGAGCGGTGCAAGTCTGGTCATAAGCTGGGCGTCTTTCGGTCGATTTTGGACGGGCAAGGATGTGATGGTGAGACCCTTGGTGGACCGCGCCATGATTTTGGTCATGTTTCGGTCGTGAAACTCTCGCGAGTTTGGTCTAGCATCCCAAATTGGCGGGCGCGCGGACAGGCGGATATGGCTTTGGACGGCATGTCGTTAGGTCGAGCTTTCAGGTGGATGGGACCCAGCAATGAATGAGCGCTCAACAGAGGCGCGCGCTACGCTTGGACGCGATCTGCTCCGCGATCTATTGGATCGCGAGCGCGAGGATGCGCAAAGCCAGGCCAATATGCTCAGCTGGGTTTGGATCGCAGTCACTTTGTTCTTCTTACTCTTTTCTTTGAGCTTTGTCTTAGCTGGCTCCAATCCGGAATGGCTGGTGGGCATGGCGGAGCGTTTCGGCGCGCCGCAATTTTTGGCGCAACGTTTCGAGCTGCCGGCGCTGGCGCCCGTGCTGGCGAATGTGTCCGGCGCGATCTTCTTGAATTTCTGGCGCGTGAGGCGGCGCAAGCTGCGTTACATTTTGGCGGAAGCTCTGGTTATCGATGAAGAGTACGCCGCTGCGCGGGGCGTATTGTTCGGAACGAATTCGTCAAAGCGACGGTTTTTAAGTCGGTTTCGCCGGACCAAAGATCACAACTCGTCAGGAGCGGAGACATGAGCTCGGATCCGGTTAAATCAGGCGAAGACACGCTGCAAACGCTCGGCGCTCAGTTTCTAGAGCGCCACATGAAGCGCGAACAAACCGCCTTTGTGGTGTTTGTCGGCGTATTCATGTTGCTGCTGATCGGCATTGCGATCCTGTTCATCTACAATGGCGTCGTGATGCGCGAGCAGCTGACCTCGATGCGCGAAGAGGCGCTGCGCGCGCGCTTTGAAGCCATTGGATCGATCGCTGAGGCGAACGCGAGCTCCCAGTCCCAGCAAAGCGCCCAAAGGTCCGATTTTGTGCGCTTGCGCAATGATTCCTCCGCCGCGCGAGGACTTCTAACCGAAAGCTTGAGAGCGACGCGCGAAACGCCGGCGACACTGGTGGAGGATGCGGCGCGATACGCCCGCGCGCATGTTCTCGGCGTGCCATTAAATGAAAGCACGGCGCGGCTCGCCACAGCGGCGCTGACCAGCTCGACCATTGCGTCGGCGGATGCATCGCTCATTCGCATGGCTTTGTCGGACTGGCGAGGTAATCGCGAAGGGGTCAATGCGGAGATCCCCATCCTGGAAGGATCGAACGCTTATGAGGGCTTCGCACACGCTGCGCGGGCGGGGCGACTATATGCGGCGGCGAGCACGGATCCGATCGATTACGCCTGGCGGCCGGCCTATGATGATGGCTGTTTGGCGGTCGCCGAAGCTGTCGACGCCGCCTTCGACACGCTGCGTCCGGAAGACTATCCGGCGGGCGTGCCGGG
>JBCCMB010000116.1:0-9042 GCA_039026555.1 Pseudomonadota bacterium | reverse complement strand
TGAGACCCGATATAGACCACAAACGCGTCGCCAAAATGTTGGGCGTCGATCTCGTCTGCGCCCAGCAAGAACAGTGTTTCAACCTCACCGGCTTGGGCGCCGGTCAAAGCCCCGGCGATATCGCGCCCGCCTTCGCCCGGCAAAAAGCCCATATCCAGACCGCCGACCCGAGACGCAGCGTTGTGTAGGACGTTAAATCCGTTCCAACCCTCGCCGTGTGCGCCGACATCGGCGGCGAGTTGAGAGACAGCGCTCAAGACGGCGGCTCCATCGCCCCGCGCCAGCGCGCCTTGACCGACAATAATCATCGGCCGCTCGGCGGATTTCAAGACATCGTAGAATTTGTCGCCCGGCTTGAGCGCCGCAAGGCTTTCGGGCCCCGCGCCCAGATAGTCGACATCATAGGTGAGATCGATTTGGGGTCCGATCACGCCGATTTTCAATTCGTTATGGATCCAGGATTTGCGGATGCGCGCGTTGAACACCGCCGCTTCCACGCGCGGGTTCACGCCGATTAGCAGGAGCGCATCGGCGTCTTCAACGCCCATTAGCGTGGAATTGAACAGATAGCTTTCCCGCGGCATGACAGATCCGTCCGACGCAATTCCGATCTTAGCGCCGTCCTGGCGACAATCCGTCGACTGCACGCCCAGCGACCGCATCAAATCCAGCGTCGCCTTCATGCCTTCCGCGCACGCCAAATCGCCTGCGATCGCAGCGATCTTGGGTGCATCGCCTTTCAAACGCTCCGCAACGGCGCCTAAAGCATCCTGCCAGCTTACCGGTTTGAGCTTGCCGTCCGCATCGCGCAAATAAGGCTTATCGAGGCGCTGGCGGCCCAAGCCATCCCACACAAATCGGGTTTTGTCCGAGATCCACTCTTCATTGATCTCTTCATTGACGCGCGGAAGGATGCGCATCACGGCGCTGCCCCGAACATCGACCCGAATGGCGGAACCCAGCGCGTCCATCACGTCAATGCTCTCGGTTTTGCGCAGCTCCCATGGCCGCGCGTTGAATGCGTAAGGCTTGGACGTCAGCGCGCCAACCGGACACAAATCGATGACGTTACCGGACAATTCCGAAGTGAGTGATTTTTCCAAATACGTCGTAATTTCAGCATCTTCGCCGCGTGCGGCCATGCCGATTTCTTCGACGCCGGCCACTTCGGCTGCAAAACGCACGCAGCGCGTGCATTGAATGCAGCGCGTCATAATCGTATTGACCAGGGGCCCCATCTGCTTGTCGTCGACCGCACGCTTATTTTCTTCGTATCGCGAGCCGGCGCGGCCATAGGCCATGGCCTGATCCTGCAGATCGCACTCGCCGCCTTGATCGCAAATCGGACAATCCAGCGGATGGTTGATCAGCAAAAATTCCATCACGCCATTTCGGGCTTTGATCGCCCGCTCGGACGTCGTGGAGATGTTCGGAGGAGACCCATCCGGATTAGGCCGCATATCGCCGACCGTCTGCGCGCAGGAGGCGATCGGCTTCGGCGCGCCCACCCAATCGACCAAACACATCCGGCAATTACCAGCGATGGACAGCCGTTCGTGATAGCAAAACCGAGGGATCTCGGCGCCCGCCTCTTCACACGCCTGAAGCAGCGTGTAATTGCGCGGAACGTCGACTTCCGTACCGTCGACGACGAGTTTGAAAGTGTCGCTCATATCCTACTCCGCCGCCACTATAGCGCCCTGCACGTGCGGGCGGCCGATGCGATAGCTGGTGATGCGTTCTTCGATCTCATGGCGGAAATGGCGGATCAGACCTTGGATCGGCCAGGCCGCGGCGTCGCCAAGCGCGCAAATCGTGTGGCCCTCCACCTGGCTGGCGACATCCAGAAGCGTGTCGATCTCACCCGCTTCCGCCTCGCCTCTCGCCATGCGGTTTAAGACGCGCCACATCCAGCCCGTCCCTTCGCGACACGGCGTGCACTGACCGCAGCTTTCATGCTTATAAAAATAGCTGATCCGCGCGATCGCTTTAATGACGTCGGTGGATTGATCCATCACGATCACCGCCGCCGTGCCGAGGCCAGACTTGACGTCTTTCAGCGCGTCGAAATCCATCAAAACATCGTCGCAAATGTCTTTTGGAATCAACGGGACAGATGATCCACCCGGGATTACCGCTTTCAAATTTTCCCAACCGCCTGTCACGCCGCCGCAATGCTCGTTCAGCAAGGTCTTAAGCGGAATGGACATCTCCTCTTCCACATTGCACGGCTTTTTCACATGGCCGGAAACGCAGAAGACTTTGGTGCCTGTATTGTTGGGACGTCCAAAACCGGCGAACCAGCCCGCCCCGCGGCGCAAAATCGTCGGCGCGACAGCGATCGATTCCACATTGTTCACCGTGGTCGGACAACCATAAAGGCCCGCATTGGCGGGGAATGGCGGCTTTAAGCGCGGCTGGCCCTTTTTACCTTCCAGACTTTCCAGAAGCGCCGTTTCCTCACCGCAAATATACGCGCCGGCGCCATGATGGACGTAAATGTCGAAATCCCAGCCCGACCCGCACGCATTCTTGCCGACAAGACCCGCCTGATAGGCTTCGGCGACCGCCGCTTCCAAACGCTCGCGTTCAAAAATGTATTCGCCGCGTAGGTAGATGTAACAAGCGTTCGCGCGCATCGCGAAGGAGGCGATCAAACACCCCTCGATCAGCAAATGCGGATCATGGCGCATGATGTCGCGGTCTTTACACGTGCCAGGCTCGCTCTCATCCGCATTCACAACGAGATAATGCGGCCGATCCTTCACCTCTTTGGGCATGAAGGTCCATTTAAGGCCGGTCGGGAACCCTGCGCCGCCCCGCCCGCGCAAACCCGACGCTTTAATCTGGTCGCAAATCCATTCCGGGCCGAATTGCATCAGCTCTTTGGTGGAATTCCACGCGCCGCGCTTCTTTGCGCCTTCCAACGACCAATCATGATGGCCGTAGAGATTGGTGAAGATACGATCCCTATCGAGAAGCATCATCCCCGCCTTTTCTTTCTCGTATCAAGGTGATGACGGCCGGAAGAGAGAAGCCGAGCCCCGCCAAAACGCCGATGAAAATCCAAATCAGCCGATCCGTCGCAAGCCACGCGGCCACGCCGGCGATGATACAGATCATCTCCAGCGCGCCGGCGATAATTAGCGGCTTTAACTGTCCTGGAGGGATGCGGTTCGGCTCCATAGCGATCACGCATCCTCACCTTCAGACGCCAAGGCTTTGGCTTGCGCGATCCAATCTTCACGATCGATCCGCCCTTTAAAGCTCAGATATCCGTCGACCCACTCAATATTGTCGCGCGTCCAGGCGGCGATCTGGTCGAAATGATAAACGCCCAATTCGTTAAGTACGCCTTCCAGCTTGGGACCCACGCCGGAAATACGTTTGAGATCGTCTTTCCCGCTCTCGCGCGGCGCCGATAAGGCTTCAGGCTTTTCTCCTTCAATCTCGCCTTCAGCGGTTGAGATCTCCTCTTCCGGCTCTGGGTCCGGTTGAGGTGCGGCTGCGACAGGCGCCGGTTCGGCTTCCGCCGGCGCTTCGGGCTCCGGCTGCGGCGCGCCCGGAATAGAAGTCAACGGCGCGGCGCGCGATCCGTCATAAAGCGTTTCATCCAGAAGGGACGTTAGATCGCCTTCCGGCGCGCTGGTCTGACGGCGGACGTAATTGCCGGGCTTTGGATCTTGCCCGGCGGCGAACTCGTCCAGCGCTTTAGCGAAACTGTCGCGGTCCAGATCCTCGTAATAATAGTCATTGATCTGCACCATCGGCGCGTTCACGCAGGCGCCGAGGCATTCAACCTCAACCCAGGAGAATTTCCCATCGGACGACACCGAGCCTTTGGGCCCGATTTTCTCCTCGCACACATCTTTGAGCTTCTCGGCCCCGCGCAACATACACGGTGTGGTGCCGCAAAGCTGGATGTGATGGCGCCCCACCGGCTCCAGATTGAACATGGTATAGAAGGTCGCGACTTCGTAGACGCGGATATAGGGCATGCCGACTAAATCCGCGACGGCGCGCAACGCCGGCTCGGACAGCCAATAATCATTCTGTTTTTGCGTCAGCCACAAAGCGGGAATGACCGTCGATTGACGCTTATCGTTTGGATATTTCTTCGCCCACCACTCAATCTTCTCAAGCGTTTCAGCCGTGAAGGCGAAGCTCTCAGGCTGTTCGGAGGCGAGACGGCGCGCGCTCATCGGTCGATCTCCCCGAACACAATGTCCAGCGAGCCGAGGATCGCCGAGGCGTCGGCGAGCTGGTGGCCTTTGCAAAGATGATCCATGGCCTGCAAATGCGGATAGCCGGGCGCTCGAATTTTCAAGCGATAAGGCTTGTTCGTGCCGTCCGAAACCAGATAGACGCCGAACTCGCCCTTGGGCGCTTCAATCGCCGCATAGGTCTCGCCCGCCGGAACCCTAAAGCCCTCGGTGTACAGCTTGAAATGATGGATCAACGCTTCCATCGAGCCCTTCATTTCCGCGCGACGCGGGGGCGATACCTTAGATTTTTCCGGCATCACCGGCCCGAGCGGGAGCTTTTCGATGCATTGGCGGATGATGCTGACGCTCTCTTTCATCTCCTCGACGCGGCAGATATAGCGGTCATAGCAATCGCCGTTTCGGCCGACGGGAATGAGGAAATCCAGGTCGCTATAGATCTCATAGGGTTCAGCGCGCCGAAGATCCCACGCCAGGCCTGAGCCGCGCGCCATAACGCCCGAAAAGCCCCGATCCATTACATCTTGCTGGGTGACGACCCCGACATCCACATTGCGCTGTTTGAAAATTCGGTTCTCTGTGATCAGCGTTTCGATGTCGCTCAGCGCCTTTAAAAAAGGATCGCAGAAATCGTGAATGTCCTCGATCAATTCCGGCGGCAAATCCTGGTGCACGCCGCCCGGACGGAAATAGGCGGCGTGAAACCGCGCGCCGCTGGCCCGTTCGTAAAAGCCTAATAACAACTCGCGCTGCTCAAACGCCCAGGTAATTGGGGTCAGCGCGCCAATGTCGAAAGCCTGCGTGGTGATGTTCAACAGATGGTTCAGGATCCGGCCGATCTCTGAATAAAGCACGCGGATGTATTGCGCCCGCAGCGGCACCTCGATGCCGGCCAGTTTTTCGACGGCCAGACAATAAGCGTGCTCCTGATTCATCGGCGCGACATAATCTAGCCGATCGAAATAAGGCAGCGCCTGCAGATAGGTTTTGTGCTCGATCAGCTTTTCGGTGCCGCGGTGAAGCAGACCGATATGGCAGTCCACCCGGTCCACCAATTCGCCATCCAACTCCAACACCATGCGCAACACGCCATGCGCGGCGGGATGCTGAGGCCCAAAATTGACCGTAAACTTGCGATCGTCCGGATCGTGAGGCGCGCCGTCAGCCATTAGTCCGCCTCCCCATCGGCTTTTTCATCGCCCGGGATGACCGCTTCCATACCTTCCCACGGGGAGAGGAAATCGAAATTGCGATATTCTTGGACCAGTTTCACAGGCTCGTAGACGACACGCTTTTGAATTTCGTCATAGCGCACCTCGACATTGCCCGTGAGCGGGAAATCCTTGCGCAGCGGGAAGCCCTCAAAACCGTAATCGGTGAGGATGCGGCGCAAATCCGGATGGCCGGCGAACAAGACGCCGTACATGTCGAACACTTCGCGTTCAAACCAATCGGCGCACGGATAAACGTCGCACAGCGTCGGGACGGGATTTTCGTCATCTGCCGAGATTTTGACCCGAATGCGCTGGTTCAGCCGCATGGAGAGCAGATGATAGACAACTTCAAAGCGTTCTGCGCGCTCCGGGTAGTCCACGCCGCAAATGTCGACGAGATTTTCAAAGCGGCATTGGCTGTCGTCGCGCAAAAACTGCATCAATGAGGCGATCTGATCGCGCAGCGCCACGACAGTCAGCTCGCCGCGCAAAACCTCGCAAGATTTGACCGCGTGCGGCTGGGCGCTTTCGAGATGCGCCGCCAGATCTTCCAGCGCTTCGGTTTTGTCCGTCGCAAGGCTCATCGATCGATGCTCCCCTCACGCCGGATTTTCTTTTGCAGCTGCAACATGCCGTACACCAGCGCTTCCGCCGTCGGCGGGCAGCCTGGAATGTATATGTCGACAGGGACAACGCGGTCGCAGCCGCGGACCACGGAATAGGAATAATGATAATAGCCGCCGCCATTCGCGCATGAGCCCATGGAGATCACATAGCGCGGCTCCGGCATTTGGTCGTAAACGCGTCGGAGCGCTGGCGCCATTTTATTGGTCAGCGTACCGGCGACGATCATAATGTCTGATTGGCGCGGCGTCCCGCGCGGCACCATGCCGAAGCGCTCCATATCGTAGCGCGGATTGGCCGATTGCATCATTTCAACGGCGCAGCACGCAAGACCGAAAGACATCCAATACATGGAGCCGTTCCGCGCCCAGGCGATGAGATCATCGACTTTGGCGACGAGAAATCCCTTGTCGGCCAGCTCGTCCGAGAGGCCTGCAAAAAAAGGGTCGTCAGGCGAGACGCCCGCCGAGCCTTCCGCGCCGGCTCGCCCGCCCGCCAATGCTGGAATTTTGCTCTCAGCCATCAGCTCTTATTCCCATTCCAGCGCGCCGCGACGCCATTCATAAATGAAGCCGATCGTCAGCACGCCCAAAAACACCATCATGGACCAAAAAGCGGCGACATTTCCATCCGCCACCTGATAAATCCAGGGAAACAAAAACGCGACCTCAAGGTCGAAAATAATGAACAAAATCGCGACGAGATAGAAGCGCACGTCAAACTTCATTCGGCTGTCGTCGAACGCTGGAAATCCGCACTCATAAGTCGAGTTTTTGTCGGGATCTGGATTAGACGGGGCCAAAACAAGCGGCGCGAGCAAAAGCCCCAGGCAAAGAATTAGCGCAATCGCAAAAAAGATCACGATCGGCAGATAATTCACGACGAGACTTTGAACGTCTTCCATTTCGTTATCCTCAAGGGTTTGCGGTGGACTAAGACGCTTTGCCACGCTGCGCAAGGGATCACGTAGCCGCATGTCGCGAGTTGTCAAAACTAGCGCGCATGGATGGTTAACACTCGGTTGCGATCAGACGAAAGCGCGCACAACTTTAACGTGCTCCACTTCATGAATTCACCAGTTCAAACACGCCAAACGCGCAAAAGTCATTAAGCGGCGCCACCGAACACACACGCATAAGTCGTGACATACTCAAACAAAAGTAACCAAAAAATGTGATTTGCAAACAAATAGATAGGCGACGTGTTTCAAAAATAAGACAGTGGCTGCGCACAAAATCATCAGCATGCCGACAATGCTGTGGATAATTTTCAAATGGGAAAAGATTCCGCTTGCCCACGCTGCAACATCAATCACCATGGCGTTCGGTGAGGAGCCCCTTCCCCACCGTACGACCAAACAGGATTCAGCCCCTGTTTTTCTGATGTATCCGGTTCGTAGGTGCGTCATATAATTCGGCGAGCTTGATTATCAAGCTCGTCGTTTTTGCAGCGCCCCCCAGTTTTTCACCACGCGGCCAAGACGTCGCCCAATCTCCCAATAATAATGCGACGCGCGCCAGAAAAGAGGCGCTTTCAGGGACGCCTTTCGTCTAGGGTTGTGACGTTAGACGACGCCGATAGAGACCGCACCCAATATGCGAACAACCTCTCAGATACTTGTTGTCGGCGGCGGCTCCGCCGGTTGGATTATGGCCGCCTATCTGAACGCGGCGCTGAACGGCTCGGGTCGGCGCGAAGCAGACATCTCACTCGTCGAATCCGCGCGCATCGGCCGCGTCGGCGTGGGCGAAGCGACAGTCCCGACCATCCGCCATGTGCTTCAGACGGTGGGCGTTGATGAAAGAACTTTCCTGAAAGCCGCCGACGCCACATTCAAACAAGCCATCCGGTTCGATGGATGGCTCAAAGGCGGCGCGGAACGCTACCACCATCCCTTCGACCGCAGGGCGTCCGGGCCAGTCGACCGATCGGCTTTGGATTGGCTGGAAAGCGACCGCGCGCGCGACTTTTCCGAGATCGTATCGCCGCAACCTGTTTTGGCCGAAATGGGTCTGGCGCCTAAAGCGCTCGGCTCGCCCGATTTTTCGTCGCCCCTGCCCTACGCCTACCATATGGACGCTGAAGCCTTCGCCGATCATCTCGCGGATGTTGCGACCACAGCAGGCGTCACGCGCTACATCGACGACGTCGTCGATATTGAACAGCGCGAGGATGGAGACATCACCGCGGTCAACACCAAGGGCGGCTTGCGCCTTGAAGCCGACTTATTCGTCGATTGCACGGGCTTCGCCGCGATCCTCATTGGTAAGACGCTCGGCGTAGAGCTGGAGGATTATTCCTCCTGGCTGATGTGCGACCGCGCCGTCACCCTACGCGTGCCGTATGACGCGCATTGGCCCGGACGGATCAGGCCCTTCACGACGGCGACTGCACGATCCGCCGGCTGGAGCTGGGATATCGCCCTGCAATCAAGGCGCGGCGTCGGTTACGTCTATTCCAGCCAATTCATCAGCGACGATGACGCCGAGGCCGAACTGCGCGCCTTCGAAGGGCCGCATACAGGTTCTCTGGAAGCGCGCCGCCTCAAATTCTATGTTGGGCAACGCAAGCAGCATTGGGCGAACAACGTCATCGCCTGCGGCCTCTCCTCTGGCTTTATCGAGCCCCTAGAATCAACCGGGCTTTATCTCATCGAATACGCCGCCGTGACGTTGGCGGAGCATTTCCCCCGCCGCGCGGACGCTATGCCCATCATGGCGAAACGGTTCAACGCGATCCTAAATCAGCGCTATGAGGAAATCCTGGATTTCGTGAACCTTCACTATTGCCTGACGCAGCGCTCCGACACGGCCTTCTGGCGAGAGGCGCAGAACCCAGCGCGCGTGACCGACCGGCTCAACGCCAAGCTAGACTTCTGGCGGGCGAAACTCCCATCAGGATCAGATTTCGACGATCATCTGCGTCTCTTCTCTCATCAAAGCTATGAGCACATTCTGTTCGGAATGGGCTTTGAAAGCGTG
>JBCCMB010000115.1:0-9089 GCA_039026555.1 Pseudomonadota bacterium | reverse complement strand
GAAATTTGCTGCTGATTCGCCACAAGGATGGCTGGATTACCGCTTATGCGCATGCGCAGAAGCTGTTGGTGGCCGAAGGTGAAACCGTGCGTCGCGGCCAGGCGATTGCAGAGATTGGGGCGTCTGGATCTGTCTCAACGCCGCAACTCCATTTTGAACTCCGAAAAGGCCAGCAGCCGGTTGATCCGGCAAAATATCTGCCGGAATTGCGCGCGAGCTGAAATCCGCCGACTGCTTGGTCTTGCAAAGGCGCAATGCGGTCGCACATTGCAATGGCGGGGGCGGGGGATATAGTCCGCGCCTTATTTCGCCGCGCCGGATTTGACAGGCGCGCATTTCAGTTCTGACCGAGGCACGAGACCCGATGTTCCTAGCTCCGCTTATGTTCCAGGCCGGCGCCGCAGATATGCCGCAACAGCCGAGCATCTTGGTTCAATTCCTGCCCTTCATTGCAATTTTAGCGGTGTTCTACTTTCTGTTGATCCGCCCGCAGCAAAAGCGTCAAAAGGAACATCGCGCCATGCTAGACGCTTTGAAAAAGGGCGATACGGTCGTCACGTCTGGCGGGATTATCGGCAAAGTGGCCAAGGTCTCGGACGATGAAATCACCGTGGATACGGGCGAGGGCGTGAAGCTGCGCGTGGTGCGCACAATGGTGGTGGATGTGCGCGGCAAGGGCGAGCCGGTGCCGGCGAACGATACGAAGGCCGGCTAGATGCTCAGCTTTCCGACCTGGAAAATCACGCTTGTTCTAGGGCTGGTTCTGCTCGGTGCGTTGTTTTCTTTGCCAAATTTTTTGGGTGGGCGAGCTCTCCCGGGTTTCATGCCGTCCGCGACTATGAATTTGGGGCTGGATCTGCGCGGCGGGTCTTATCTGCTGTTGGAAGTCGATCCTGATGAGTTGAAAACCAACCGCCTGCGGGAATTGTCCAGCGAGATCGCCAAATCGCTCACGCGGCGTCCTGGCAATGTTCGCTTTCGCAATCGGCAAGTGGTCGGCGACGCGGTGCGCTTGCGCATCGTTGAGCCAAGCCAGATCGATGAGGCCCGCGACCGCATAGAGGATTTGGCGACGCCCGTTGGAAATGTCGGCGGCCCCAGCAGTTTGGAGATCCGCGAAGCGGGCGGCGTGCTCACCGTGTCCTTCTCTGATGCGCAGCTGGAGCAGTTGGAACGTGAGGCGCTCAGCGATTCGATCGAAGTCGTCCGGCGCCGGATTGACGGGTCGGGCACAACCGACCCCAACATTCAGCGCCAAGGGGCGAACCGAATCGTCTTGGAAGTGCCCGGTGTGGATGATCCAACGCAATTGATCGATATTATCACGCGGGCCGGCGTCATGACGCTCAATCTGGTCGATGACGAGGCTGATTTGTCCGTCTATCCGCTGGATACGCCGCGATTGGGCAAGGTGAAGCGCGCCGGCGTTACGGAACTGGAGCCGGAAGCGGTGATCTTTGAAGATCCAATTCTGACTGGCGGCGATTTCGCCACCGCGTCTCAGGGTTTTGACGAACGCAATCTCCCTCAGATCAATTTCACGCTTAAGGGCGCGGGCGCGCGCGAGTTCGGAAAATTCACCTCTGAAAATGTCGGCCGGTCGTTCGCGATCGTGCTCGACGACAAAATCATATCCGCGCCGCGTGTTCAGACGCCGATCCTCAGCGGGTCTGGCCGGATTACCGGAACGTTCTCGCTCCAGGAAGCCGAAGCGATTGCGGTCGTGCTACGCGCTGGCGAATTGCCCGCGAAGCTGAAAGTCGTGGAGCAACGCGTAGTCGGCGCGGGCTTGGGCGAAGACTCGATCCGCGCGGGCGCCACAGCGTCCATTCTCGGGTTGATCCTCGTCGCCGTGTTCATGCTGTTCGCTTATGGACTGATCGGCAGCTTCGCCGTCGTCTCGCTCGGCGCGAATATTTTGATGATTGTCGGCGTGCTGTCGGGATTGGGCGCAACGCTGACTTTGCCGGGTATTGCGGGCGTTATCCTTACCATCGGCATGGCGGTGGACGCGAACGTACTCGTCTTTGAGCGAATACGCGAAGAACAACGCAATGGCCGATCGCCGGTCACGGCGGTGGAGGCGGGGTATTCCCAGGCGCTCTCAACGATCTTGGACGCCAATATCACCACTTTGATCGCCGCGGCGGTCTTATTCCAGCTGGGATCCGGACCCGTGAAGGGGTTCGCCGTGACGCTTGGCGTCGGCGTTGTCACATCGGTGTTCACCGCCTTTGTGTTGACGCGTTTGTTCATGGCGACGTGGCTGCGTACGGCGCGGCCAAAAGCGCTGCCGGTTTAGGAGGGACACATGCTGTTAAAATTCATGCCTTCCAACACGAAGATCCGCTTTATGTCCGTGCGCTGGCCGGCTGTGATCCTATCGGCGATAATGATTATCGGGTCGATCGCGCTTGTATCAGTCCGCGGGCTCAATTTCGGGATCGATTTTGAAGGCGGCGTCGTGATCGAGGTCGAGACGGAAACGCCCGCCGATGTCGGCCGCGTGAGAGCGGCTTTGACGCCGTTGGAGCTTGGCGACTTTCAGGTGCAAGAGATTCGCGATGCGCTTTTGGACGCCGGCGAACCCACACGCGTGGTGATGATCCGCACGGAAGGCGCAACCGGCGAGGGCGATGAAGTCGAACAAGCCGTTCAAGCCACGACGAACGCCATTTTGACGGCGTTACGTGCAGAGTTCGGTACGTTGGAAGTGCGCCGTTCAGAAGCGGTGGGACCGAAAGTTTCGGGGGAGCTCTTGCAAGACGGCGTCACCGCGTTGGTCGTCGCGCTGGGTCTCATGCTGATCTACATTTGGTTCCGATTTGAATGGCAATTCTCGCTCGGCGCCGTTCTGGCCCTGGTGCATGACGTCATTCTAACAATTGGCATGTTCGCGGTGACGCAGTTCGAGTTCAATCTGTCGACCATCGCCGCTTTGCTGACGATCATCGGCTATTCGATGAACGACACAGTCGTTGTGTATGACCGCGTGCGTGAAGAGCTACGGCGCTACAAGAAGCTGTCGATCGAAAAAGTGGTGGATTTGGCGCTGAACCGGACATTGTCTCGAACTTTGCTGACGTCCGGAACGACCTTGTTGGCGCTGTTGTCGATTTTCATTCTGGGCGGCGACGTCTTGCGCGGTTTCTCATTCGCCATGATCTGGGGCGTGGTGATTGGAACTTATTCCTCGGTCTTTGTGGCCTCCGCGCTGCTGATGTACACCGGCGTTCGTCGCGATATGGATAAGCCGGCCGAGGATGGCGGCGCCGCGCCTGCGGAAGCTTAGCAACGACAAGTCGATACAAAAAAAGGCCGCTCCATGAGAGCGGCCTTTTCGATGATATTGCGGTCGTACTTAGCTTGCGTCCGCTAAGTTCTGATTGGCGAAATCCCAATTCACCAATTCATCCAGAAATGTCTCGATGTATTTCGGACGCGCATTTTGATAGTCCAGATAATAGGCGTGTTCCCAGACATCCATGGTGAGAAGGGGGGTGACGCCATCGTCCGTCAATGGGGTTTCTGCGTTCAGCGTTTTGCGGACTTCCAACTTTCCGCCGACCAGGACGAGCCAAGCCCAGCCCGCTCCAAATTGCGTCGCGCCGGCCGCCGCGAACGCTTCTTTGAAGGCGTCGTATGACCCGAAATCACGGTCGATAAGCTCCCCGATTTTCCCGGTCGGTGCGCCGCCGCCGCCTGGCTTCATCGAATGCCAGTAGAAGGTGTGGTTCCAAACCTGCGCCGAATTATTAAACACGCCGCCGTCGGACGCTTTGATGATGTCTTCCAGCGCCGCGTTTTGGTGCGGCGTGCCTTCGATCATCTTGTTTAAATTGGTGACATAGGCCTGATGGTGCTTGCCGTAGTGGAAGTCCAGGGTGTCGGAGGAGATGTGCGGCGCAAGCGCGTCGCGGGCGTAGGGCAAGTCTGGAAGTGTGACAGCCATCGGGATCCCTTTCGTCAAAATGGCGACGTTGGTTTGAAAACAATTCTTCAACGCCAGATATTGTGCGAATGATCGATACGTCCAACCCGCCAATCCTTGCAAGCGCTGGGGATATTGATTCCAAAGTTAAGCGCGTTGATTTGGATCGATGGTTATCTTCGCGATATGCGCCGGCCGCGTATCGCCGGGACCTTATGGCGCTCTACGCATTCAATCATGAGCTGGAGAGGGCGTTGACCGTTAGCGAACCGACGCTGGCCCGGATCAGGCTTCAATGGTGGAGAGATGCGTTGGAGGAGATGTTGGGCGGCCAGCCCGTGCGCCGGCACGATGTTGCGCTTGTCCTGGCGGCGGTCGTGATGCGCCGACAGGGGGTTGCCGAGCGGATGTTGCAATTGATTGAGGATTACGAGGAGGCGGCCGATGCGGGCCTAGCAGCGCCGACGGCGAAGACCGGCGGTCAATTGGCTGAGGCGGCGGGGCGAGTTCTGGCGGACGGATCCCTATCCGACGACGAAACAACCCTGTTGAGGCGCGCCGGCGGCGCCTATAGCGCGGCGAAGGCGGGATTAGTCGACGCCGTGAACTTTGCTGAGTTGAAGGGGCTGCGCGTCCGCGCCGAAACCATGCCTGCGGTCGCGCACGCCATTTTAGCTAAGCGCTACCTCGAAAACAAAACAATCGGCAATTTAACACGCCGCCGCCTTGTATTCGCCACAATACTAAATGGCCGATTTTAGTCGGTCGACTTGTTTGATCTCTGCGGGGATCAAGTGAAAGTTTCACGACAACACCGTCATGCTGTTCGTTTGCGGGATTCGGTGATTCTCTGTTGCTAATTCGCCGCGTGGGTAAAAAAAACGCCGGTGCGAGCGCTTCGATGTAGCCGGGCGGTCGCCATTTGAAAAAAAAACGTGTAGGTCCGGAGTCGGATCGTTAATATGCGATCCGCGAATTGCGCGCGCCCGGTGTCCGGGTCGGCGTTGAGATATACCTCGATCAAGGGGATGGGTATGAAAAGAGCTCTTTTTTGCGCCACTGCAGCGGCGGCCGTCGTGGCTGCGCCGGGGGCGCAAGCACAAGAAGGTTGGTACGCACGCGCCGGCGTCGGCGCTGTTGTCGACGGAACCGCTGATTATGACCCGCCCGCCGGCGTCAATGGCGCTCTGGCCGGCTCAGGGTCAGTAGACACCGATGTGAACTATCTATTGGGCCTCGGCTACGGCTACGACAATGGCTTTCGTATCGAAGGCGCCGCTGATTATCGCAATGTTGGTTTGGACGTGCCGGATTTGATTTCGGGCGCGCAGCCCTCGGGAACCGCAGGCCCCGCCGGCGACGGAAGCGCTCGCGTAACCGCGTTCATGATCAATGCCATCAAGGACTTTAACTCTGAAGGCCGTTTGAAGCCTTATCTCGGTCTTGGTGGTGGTATAGCCCGGGCCGACATGCGCGCGGCCAGCCTTTATGTCGGTGCGCCTCCGGCAAACGGTTTTGACGATTCGGAAACAGGTTTCGCTTGGAACGCTTTGGCTGGTCTCGGCTATGCGCTCAATGAGCAGCTGACCTTCGACATCGGCTACAAATACTTCTCCATGGAAGATTTGGAGTTCGCAGGCGTCGATGGCGATTATGACGGCTCCTACAGCGATCACGCCGTGCTTGCGGGCCTTCGCTGGCAGTTCGCGCCGCCTCCGCCGCCACCGCCTCCTCCACCACCTCCGCCTCCACCTCCGCCTCCGCCACCGCCTCCACCGCCGCCTCCGGTGGTTGACGCAGCGCCGGCGATTGATTGTTCAACGCAGGCTCAGGCGTTCACAGTGTATTTCGGATGGGATCAGTCGGATCTTACATCTGATGCGGCCGACATTATCGACGCCGCGGTTGCACGTGCGACCGAGAATGATTGCTCCATCTCGATCACATCGGTTGAAGGTCACACCGACCGTTCGGGCAACACAGCGTACAATGATCGCTTGTCGGCGCGCCGCGCCTCTATCGTTCGCGACGCTTTGATCTCCCGTGGTGTGGATGCGTCTCTCATCCAGACCTCAGCTCAGGGTGAAGGCGGTACGGCGGTTGATACGCCGGACGGCGTACGCGAGCCGTTGAACCGTCGTTCAGAAGTAGTGATCTCGGTCCAGTAGACCGAAGCTTACGACGACATGAATTCGGCCCGGTCTTTAGAAGATCGGGCCGTTTTTTTATTTGGGGATTGTCATATAGCCGCTCCTTTGTCTGGCGCAGCGATAATGAAAGCAGCTAGTTCCGCCGATGCGATTTTAGCTGATACTGCCCCGCCTCGCCGATCTCGAACTTTTCGGCGACTTCAGGATGTCCGACGGGACCGCTATCATCCGGCAAGAGATTTTGTTCCGAAACATAGGCGACATAGTGAGATTGCTCGTTCTCTGCGAGCAAATGGTAGAAGGGTTGGTCTTTCTTTGGACGCACCTCTTCTGGGATCGACAGCCACCATTCGTCGGTGTTTGCGAACTCCGGGTCGACGTCGAATATCACGCCGCGAAACGGAAACACCCGATGTTTCACGACCTGTCCAATTTGAAATTTTGCTAAACGATCCATGTTTTTCGCCTCGCAAATATCCCCTTTTAGCGAGGTGAAGATAAGCGTGGTCGTCGTTTCCGCCAAGCCGTCTGCGCGCAGCGCTGTATTTTGGCGGATGCTCTGCTAAGACTTTAAGCAACGAAATGAACGGATCGCGCTATGGCGACGAAACAGTCGGCGGGCGCGCATATGAGTGCGCCGACCCGCGCCAAGGGCCGCGCGCCGCTGTTTGCGGCGGTGGATTTGGGAACAAACAATTGCCGGCTTCTGATCGCAGAAAGATCTGGGGCGAGTTTTCGCGTGGTTGATTCGTTTTCCCGAATAGTGCGCTTGGGCGAGGGGCTGGCGGCGAACGGCGAGTTGTCCGGCGACGCGATGGATCGCGCGGTCGACGCGCTTCGGGTCTGCAAATCGAAGATTTTGCGCCAGGGCGTGGCGCGCACGCGGTGCATCGCGACGCAAGCGTGCCGCGCTGCGGGAAATGGCGGTGAATTCTTGGCGCGCGTTCAAGATGAAGTCGGCATCAAGCTGGACACGATTTCCCCTAAGGACGAGGCGAAATACGCCGTGCTCGGTTCGCTCGATCTGATCGACCAGGGAAAAGACTTTGCACTGGTCGTTGATATCGGCGGCGGCTCAACCGAGCTGAGCTGGGTGGATGCCCGCGCGGCGAAGCGGCGGGGCGTTGCAGGTTGCGCCAAGCGACCGCCGATTTTGGGATGGGCGTCTTTCCCGATAGGCGTCGTCACCCTGTCCGAAGCGCATCCCGATTTGGAGAACGGCCAATACGACAAGCTCGTCGCCGACGTGCGCGGGAAATTCGCGGAGCATGACGCTGCGAACCGCTTTGGTCCTTTGTTCGAGGCGGGACGCGGCCATCTGCTCGGCACGTCCGGCACTGTGACCAGCCTTGCTGGCGTTCATTTGAATTTGAAGAAATACGCACGCTCGCGCGTAGATGGGCAATGGATCAGCTTCGATGAAGCGATGGCGGCGCGCGATAGGCTGCGTGTCGCGGGAGTTGAGGGCCGCGCGCAGGAGCCCTGTATCGGACCGGAGCGCGCCGATCTGGTTCTCGCCGGCTGCGCCATTTTGGACGCTGTTTGGGATTTGTGGCCATCGGACCGTCTGCGTGTCGCCGATCGTGGATTACGCGAAGGCGTGCTCTTGTCCTTGATGAACACCTCTAAACGTCGTCGATCTCGGCGCAGAAAACCGGGTGGCGGCGGATCTCCGGTGACGGCGTCATGAGCGATGTCGGAGATGACGGCAAACGCCGGTGGAAGGGGCCGAAATCGGACGACAGCAGCGATAAAACGCGCAGCCGGTCTTTCGCCACCAAGCAGAAGATAAACAAGGGCGACCGCAAAAAATCCTCACGCACCTGGATCGAGCGACAACTCAACGACCCGTATGTGCGGCTCGCCAAAGAAGCGGGCTATCGCTCTCGCGCGGCGTTCAAGCTGATCGATTTGGACGAACGGTTCGGCTTGTTTAAACGTGACGCGCGCGTGGTGGATCTGGGGTGCGCGCCTGGCGGTTGGACGCAAATCGCGATCGCGCGCGGCTCAGAAAAGGTGGTGGGTATAGACCTGCTGAAAACCGATGTGATTGCGGATGCGCATTTGGTGGAAGGCGACATCAATGATCCAGCCGCCGTCGCGGCGATGATGTCGGCGCTCAATGGCGCGCCGACCTTGGTGCTTTCTGATATGGCGGCCGCCACGACGGGGCATAAACAAACCGACCATGTGCGCACGGTGGCGCTTGCGGAAACCGCGGCGCGCTTTGCGGTCGAGCATTTGGCGCAAGGCGGCGCTTTTTGCAGCAAAGTGTTTCAAGGCGGTGCGCAGGGCGAATTGTTGCAAATGCTGCAGGAAAATTTCAAAGAGGTGCGCCATTGGAAGCCGCCCTCAAGCCGGTCTGAGAGTCCTGAGATCTTTGTCGTCGCGAAGGGTTTTGGCGGCGCCTGAAGGGTGGTTCTGCCTCCAGCAACGCGTGTCCATCGCAATGAAATGTCGCCAATGGGCTTTCCAACCCCGTTCGACTCCGTTAAGGGGCCAAAAAGGGAGCAGCCCCCAATGCAAATCCGATCCGCGATTACCTTTGACGACGTGCTTTTGGAGCCCGGCCCGTCCGAGGTTCTGCCCGCCGACGTTCAAGTCAAAACACGTCTAACGCGCGAGATTGAGCTGAACGTCCCGCTCTTGTCGTCGGCGATGGATACGGTGACGGAAGCGCGGCTGGCGATCGCGATGGCGCAGTTTGGCGGTCTGGGCGTTATCCATCGGAATCTTGAGATCGATGAGCAGGCTGAGCAAGTCCGCCAGGTCAAGCGTTTCGAAAGCGGTATGGTGATCAACCCCGTCACCATCACGCCGGACGCGACGTTGAAAGACGCAATGGCGCTGAAAGAGCGGCACCAGATCTCCGGCATTCCCGTTGTCAAACCGGCCACGGGCGGACGTCCCGGCGAGCTCGTCGGTATTCTCACCAATCGCGATGTACGCTTCGCCGAGAACGAAGATCAGCTGGTGACCGAATTGATGACGCGCGACGTCGTCACGGT
>JBCCMB010000114.1:0-9331 GCA_039026555.1 Pseudomonadota bacterium | reverse complement strand
GTCGGCGGCGCCCAAACTTGGTTGATGCAGAAACAGCAATGCGCCGCTCGCCAGCTGCCAGATCCGAGTGTGCGTTGCGAAGAAAACGCCGTCATCGCTTCCGATAAGTGCGGACGCAATTGATAAGCCCAGCGACGCCGCCCAGGCCGCCCAAACCGCGGCGGTAAACCTCAGCCCACGCCGCCATAGTGCGAGAAACAGCAGCGGATAGACCAGATAGTACTGCTCCTCTACCGACAACGACCAGGTGTGGAGGAGCAAATTGGTGTCCAAGCCTTCATTGAAATAGTCGGTCGTCGCCCAGAAGAACCAATTGGCGGACAAGCCCACAGCCGCGATCAGCGCGCGTGCAAATTCCATCAGCGCTTCGGGGCCTAGGGCCGTCCAGGCGAACGCAAAGCTGACAAGGCAAACCAAGGCGAAATTCGGCCAAAGCCGACGCACGCGCCTTAACAGAAACTCGCGATAGCCCAGACCGGAACTTTCCGCCTGGGCGATCATCATCCGAGTGATCACAAAACCTGAGACGACAAAGAAAACGTCGACGCCGATAAAACCGCCGGGCAGCGTGTCCGGCCAAGCATGAAAGGCGACCACCAATAAGACGCTGACCGCCCTCAGCCCGTCGATATGCGGTAGATGGCCGTCGACGACGGGTTTGTGCGGATATTTCTTACTTAGGGACACTTAGAACCGCCACGCCGCCTCGAAACTCTGAGGCGATGCTACGCAAAGACCGCCTCAACCGCTTTCGTCCAGCCGACATGAACGGCGCCGTCGGCTTCAATGACGGGGCGTTTGATCAGGGTGGGGTTGGCGATGAGCAGCGCGGCCGCGTCGCCGCGCTCAGCCGAGGCTTTCTCCGCATCCGCCAAGCCGCGCCATGTCGTCGAGCGTTTGTTCACCAGCGCATCCGCGCCCACGGCCGCCAGCCAATCCGGAACCTTCGAGCCCAAATCCGCCTCCGCGCGAATGTCGACAAAGGCGGCGTCCGGCAGCGCCTTCATCGCCTTCTTACAGGTGTCGCAGTTTTTCAGGCCATAGAGGACGGGGGGCATGGTGTGGGACTCGTCATTGAGAAGATCAGGCGTCCCGTTTAAGCGCGGCTGGCGAGGATGTGAAGCGTGCTATGTCGCCGGCTTTGTCAGCGGAACACCGGTAAAGTCTGCGACTTCATCTGAGAGTGATCGACAACGCCTCAGGACTCGCGCGTCTCCAACGGCGCATGGGTGAAGCTGGCGATCGTATCCGCCAATGCCGTCATGCGTTGATACGCGCGTCCAAACCGACGAACGCCGTACCCCGCAAGTTCCAAGCGCTCGTCTTCAAAGACAAGATCAATCCCGCTTTGCAGCAGAATGCGCCTTTTCGGCGAGACGATGCTTTGCAGTGCGGAAAGCGGAAGTTCGCGGCGTTTCGTACCAAACGCCGTGTATCGTTCAATTAGGACAAAATCGTCCGGCTTGTTCATCTCGATCCGACGGACCTCGAACGAGGTGAGTACAGCAAGCATCAAAAAGATCGCGCTAATGAGCGGGAGTTCATTGGCGCCTAGGACATCATAATTCGGCAAGAACGCGCTCAACACGATCATGAGCGCTAACATGGCGAAGAGGACTGCGACCATATAGGTCGCACCTATCATGCTACTATTGGCGACAAGACGGTTTTCGCTTCTATAAACTTGCAATCACCGCCCCCCTTTAGGACACGCGCAGAACCGCCGCGCAGCCTCGTTCCTTGTAGGTTCTCAGCGTACTCTTGTAATTTTCTTCGGCAAGTCGGGCGCTCTCTTCCAGCTCTCTAATTTCCTCGATGAGTTTGTCGATCTTTTTGTTCTTGTCAGGAATGCTGAGCAACTTCTCTATGGCGATACCGAAGGCGACAAGTGACAGCAGGGATTCTTTTAGGGTGTCGGGATCCTTGTTCCTTATCGCCCTAAGGAAGAGCGCTGCGCTCCTAGCGCTTCTAATAACCAGCGTGAGCGCGCCGGCGGCGGACGTAAGCGCATTGATAGCCGCAGCGGCATAGGCTGCATCTCTATCGTTCTTCACGCCCTCCAGCTCTCGTTTCACCTGCTCCAGGTCATTGCTAAGAGCTTGGTATGAAGAAGCGGCGAGTTGAAATTGGTCGGCCACTCTCCGACAGGTCGTTAGACGTTCTTGGCTAAACGGTTGGTCTGTCATTTGTTTGCTCCTAAGCGAATAGGAACAAGATATTCGCCCTATGTCGGTGTAGGATTATATTCCTATTATGGCCAAACTCACCGCGGCCCCAGCATGTTCTCCGGGCGCACCACTTCGTCGTAGCGTTCGGATGTCACGTATTCGAGGGCGAGGGCGGCTTCCTTGAGGGTCGTGCCGTCCTTGTGGGCTTTCTTGGCGATTTCGGTGGCTTTGTCATAGCCGATTTCTGGCGCAAGCGCGGTGACGAGCATGAGCGAGCGGCCGACCAATTCGGTGATGTTGTCGGTGCGCGCCTCAATGCCGACCACGCATTTGTCGGTGAACGCCATGGCGCTGTCCGATAGCAAACGGATCGACTGGATCATGTTGTAGGCCATGACGGGTTTGTAGACGTTCAGCTCAAAATGGCCCTGACTGCCGGCGATGGTCATGGCGGTGTTGTTGCCCATCACTTGGGCGCACACCATGGTCATGGCTTCGCACTGGGTGGGGTTTACCTTGCCGGGCATTATGGACGAGCCGGGCTCGTTTTCCGGCAACGCCAATTCGCCAAGACCTGAGCGCGGTCCGGAGCCCAAAAAGCGAATGTCATTCGCGATTTTGAACATGGACGTCGCAACCGTGTTGAGCGCGCCATGGGCTGACACGAACGCGTCATGCGCGGCGAGGGCTTCAAACTTGTTGGGCGCAGTGACGAAGGGCAGATCGGTGAAAGCTGCGACTTCTTCGGCGAACGCTTCGGCGAAACCGGGCTTGGCGTTAAGGCCGGTGCCGACGGCGGTGCCGCCTTGGGCGAGCGGCCAGAGATAGTCCAGCCCTTCCTTCACGCGCCGCATGCCCAAATCCATCTGCGCGACATAGCCGGAAAATTCCTGGCCCAGGGTGAGGGGGGTCGCGTCCTGCGTATGCGTGCGGCCAATTTTGATGATGTCTTTAAAGGCTTCTGCTTTGTCGTTGAGCGCGTTGCGCATGTATTGCAGCGCCGGCAGCAGACGATGGTGGATCTCTTCGGCTGCGGAGATGTGCATCGCCGTTGGGAAGGTGTCGTTCGACGATTGGGAGCGGTTGCAATGATCATTCGGGTGGACCGGCTCTTTCGAGCCCACCACGCCGCCCATGATCTGGATGGCGCGGTTCGACGTCACCTCATTCGAATTCATGTTGGACTGTGTGCCGGACCCCGTCTGCCAGACGGATAGAGGAAAGTGATCATCCAGCTTGTTTTCGGCGATTTCCAAGGCTGCTGCGGCGATGGCGTCGGCGATTTCGGGTTCCAAATTGTCGAGGCGTTTGTTGACCAAGGCGGCGGAGCGTTTGATGATTCCCAGCGCGCGAATGACGGGCGCCGGCATGGTTTCTTCGCCGATCGGAAAATTGATGAGCGAGCGCGCGGTCTGCGCGCCGAACAGCTTGTCTGCAGGTACGTCTAGGGGGCCAAAGCTGTCGGTTTCAGTACGGGTCTCGGTCATGTCGTCTCCGGATCGCTCGCGCCAACGCGCAAAAATGCTATGCTTTTGCGGCCGGGCTTAATGCCAAGCGGGATCGGGATCAATGCCGGCGTTTGCGCCGCGGGGACGCTTTGCGGATGACGACACCCTTTAAGACGCGCATCAAAGCGTTTCGAACGCGCAGCTTTTTGAAGCAGGACGGCGAATTGCCGCCTCAAGCGCGCAACAAATTAGAGGCGCTGACCCAGCCGCAATTGGCCGCCGCCGCCATCAATCCGGATCATAGCGAGGATGGTCGGGCGCACGCCTCGCGGCTATTGGCGTCACGCGGCGGATCCTTAGACGAGGCGGAAATCATTGTGCCGGGCTTTGTCAAACCGGCTGACATGGACGCGTTGCGCAAACGGTTTTTCGGCGTCTCGCGTCAAATCCGCAAATGGTCGGGCGTATTGGCGCTGTTGTGTTTCATCGGCGCCTTCGTCGCCGTCGGGTTTTCCGAAGAACTCAAAGCGCCGGCTTTGGAACAAGGGCTCGAAGCCGGACTGATCACGCAAGCGGAATACAATCAGCGCACACGCGGCGTGACGGACGAGGAATTCGACGCCGCACGCGCGGCGGGCGTTGAGATGTCCAGCGCGTTTTCCAGCGATGTGTTGTTTGAAGAATTGCTGCTGCCCAAAGTCCGCGACACGCCGGCGGGTCGCAATCAAGCGCTCGCGCAATCGATCACCTGGGTGGTGATCTCCGGCTTGGTGCTGTTTACCTTGATTTGGCTGGCGTCGAGCGCGCTTCGCCGTCAACCGGCGCGTCTGCTCTTATTACGCAAATTCAACGACAAAGAGCTGGCCAAAAGCATGGAGCATGTGATCACAGATGAATTGCGTCCCTTCGGCCATATCGTCACCTTGTCCGACAAGCATATTCGACGCGCGCGCTTCGCCTGGCTCGCATATCTCATCCCGACGAATTTCTTGAGCCTAGCATTGATTTTCATCTGGCTGCCGCTGCGATTAATCCTGCGGCAATTCAATCGGTCGAAACATGGCGCCGCCTTTGTCGGCAATGCGCGCGATTACCGGAATTTGGCGAAGCGGCTTCGCGATCGAATGGCGCTGAACATGGAAGTCGCAATGACGTCCAAGGAAGCCTTTATTGTCCGCACCGATGATGATTGGTGGAAGCTTGTCGTGTCCCTACTGATGAATTCGGCCGACGTGATGGTGGTCGATTTGTCGAACGTCACCCAAGGCACGCAATGGGAGCTGGAACGTTTGGACCGGCTCGGCTTTTTTGAACGCGCCGTCTTGACGGTCCGCAATGACAGAGAGGCGGCGGCGAGGGCGGCTATGAGCGGGTTTCGGGCGGCGCAAAACGCCAATCTCTATGTCTATGACAAACTAGGAGACATGTCCGATCGCGACGGGTTTCGGGACGCTATGCTCGCCGCAATAAACCGCACGCTGGAGTCCGGCGCGCGGATAGCGATATAGCATGCTCACAAAGGCGTTTATTGACGCAGCGTCACCTTTGTCTATGGCTAGCGAGCAAACACAATAAAACGACGATCAGTCGGTTGTTTTCGGAGGATACATATGGGGCTTTTCGCCCGCCTGGTAAGCGATTACAAATACATCACCCGCTTAAAGCGCTTGTCCAATTTAATTTCGGACATCTCTCCGGAGAGCGAAAATCTAATCGCGGATGATTTCGAGCGGACGGTCGACGCTTATCCGGATAATCTCGCCTTTTGGTTTGAAGGCGAGGAGATCAGTTATCGCGCGTTTGAAGCGCGCGCGAATAAATTCGCCAATTGGGGGCTCGCCTCGGGTCTCAAGCCGGGTGATTGCGCGGCGCTGTTTATGACGAACCGCCCTGATTATGTCGCGTTCTGGTTTGGCATGACGAAGATCGGCGTGAAGACGGCGCTGATCAACTCCAACCTATCCGGCGCTGGGCTCGCGCATTGTGTGAACGTCGCGGATGCATCGGTTCTGGTGATGAATTCCGACCAAGCCGAACTTATGCACACCGCGCGCGATAGTTTTCCGGACGCGCTTCAGGTATGGACGTTAGGCGAGCCGGTGCAGGGCGCATTGGATATGGGGGCGGTTCTGGCCTCGCAATCGGACGTTCGGCCGGATCGATCGCATCGCGCCGGGATTAAGGCCGGCGAAGTCGCGCTTTACGTCTACACCTCGGGAACGACAGGCTTGCCGAAAGCGGCGAGGATCACGCATGCGCGCGGCCAAGGCATGATGCGCAGCTTCATTCCGACGTGTGATGTGGTGTCGTCCGACCGCATTTATCTGACGCTGCCGCTTTATCACAGCACGGGCGGTTTGTGCGGCGTCGGCTGCGCGATGAATACGGGCGCGGCGATCATCCTGCGGCGGAAATTCTCCGCGACGCAATTTTGGCCGGAAGCCAAAGCGACGGGCGCCAACATGATCGTCTATATCGGCGAATTGGGTCGCTATCTCATGAACAATCAGCCCGGCCCGGAAGAACGCGATCATTCGGTCGTCAAAGGTTTCGGCAATGGCTTGCGCGCCGATGTCTGGACAGAGTTTGTCGAGCGGACCGGCGTCAAACAGCTCGTTGAGTTTTATGGGTCGACCGAGGGCAATGTCTCTTTCGTCAATGTCGACGGAATGATTGGCGCGGTGGGACGTATCCCGCCTATTTTGAAGAAGCAATTCCCGATCAAAATCGTCAAATTCGACACCGTCGCCGAAGAACCCATTCGCGACGAAAATGGATGGTGTATCGAGGCCGATTTCGACGAAGTCGGCGAAGTCGTCGGCGAGATCAAAAGCGATGTGATGCGCGCGCGGTTTGAAGGTTACAAAGACGCTGAGCAGACCAAGAAAAAAGTCTTAAGCGACGCTTTCGCGGAAGGGGATCGTTGGTTCCGCACCGGCGATCTAATGAAGCGCGACAAGCACGGCTATTTCTATTTCATCGATCGGATTGGCGACACCTTCCGTTGGAAGTCGGAAAATGTCTCCACCAATGAAGTGGGCGATGTGGTCGGCGCGTTTGACCAGATCGCGCACGCCAATGTCTACGGCGTCGAAGTGCCCGGAAGCGATGGGCGCGCCGGGATGGCGGCGGTCACTGTCGCCGGCGAGTTGGATCTGCCTGGATTGCACGCGCATTTGCAGCGCGAATTACCCAGCTATGCGCGGCCGCTCTTCTTACGCATCCAGCGGTCCGAAGACACCACCGGCACGTTCAAATACCGCAAGGTGGAATTGGTGAAGGAAGGCTTTGATCCGGCTCAGACTGAGGATGAGATCTACTACAACGATCTCGAAAACGGCGAGTTTAAGCTCATGAACGCGGATTTATTTGCACAATTCTCCGCGCAGAGCGTCCGCGTCTAGGACCGACAAAACAGAGCCGGCGTGATCCTCGTATCTTTCGATTAACCGTATCGCAGAGTTTCAGCGTTAGGGTCTAGATTGAGGGAAGGACGCTATTGGGAGGGGACCGCTTTGAGAGAACAACTTCGCGTTTTGTTGGTTGAAGACAGCCCGACCCAGGCGAATGTCATCTCCAAGATGATTGAGCGCCAAGGCGGTAAACCCACGCTTGCTAAAACGGGCGATCAGGCGCTGAAATTCGTTCAAAGCGAGTATTTCGATCTGATGTTGGTCGATCTGACTTTGGGCAAGGAAAACAGCGTCCAATACATTAGCTATTTTCGCGAAGCGCGTCCGGAGGCGGTCGTCGCCGCAATGACCGCCGGCGATTGGGATCCGACGGAAGAATTGCATTATGCGCGGACGGCCGGCGCTCAGTTTGCGCTGAAGAAGCCGTTCTCGGAACAAGAGGTTGCGGATCTGCTGACCGACACGCGCATGATGTTGGAAACGCAAACGCGCCGGATGCATGTTTTAGTTGTCGATGATAGCCGCACTCAACGCAAAATGGTCGCCAGAGACCTGCGCGATGCGGAATGCCGCGTCTCGACGGCGGAGAGCGTCTCGGAAGCTGTCGAGCGGCTTGGCTATTCGGATGTCGACACCGTCGTCATGGATATTTTCATGCCCGGCACGGACGGCATTCAAGGCATTCAAATCGTCCGCGATGTGTGGCCTAAGGTCGGCGTCGTTGCGATTTCCGCGGGCTTGGGCCAAGAAATCAAGTTTGACGCGGCGCTCTCCGAGGCGGAGAAAATCGGCGCGGACAAATGCCTGCCTAAGCCTTTTAACGCGTCGCAGATCCGGAACGCAGTCCGCTCGGCGGCGGGTGTTCGGGCCAATCTGAAAGGCATTGCGCCGCTCAAAGCCGCTTAGCGGCGCTATAATTCCTTTTGACATCCGAGCCTTGGCGGTTTAACCGCATCGCCGATGACAACTGCAAAACGCCTCCGACGCGTGCGACGACGCACCTAATCGGCCTCGCGAGTTTCTGCGCGGGCCTTAGTCTCGTTCCCGTTTGTTTCGCAGGCCTGGCTCCTTATGCCCTTTCTCGATCTTGAATCCCCCGACCTCCAAAGTGAGGTGGACGCGCTTTATAATGAATGCTTCGGCCCGGGCCGGTTTGCAAAGACAGCGGAACGCCTACGCGAAGGCGCGCTGAAGCTGGCGGCGTGTTCGTTTGTCGCGTTTCAAAAGGACAGTTTGGCGGGCGCCGCGCGGGCGTGGTCGCTCGCGGTCGATGGTCGGGCGGCAGCCGCGTTTGTCGGCCCGGTCGCAGTTCGCCATGCGTGGCGGGGAGACGCGTTAGGATTGAGCCTGCTAAATGCGGTTTGCGAGGCCGCGACGCTTGAAGGATGGACCCACGCCGTGCTGATCGGCGATGCGCCTTATTTTGGGCGCGCTGGTTTCGCCGCGGCGGATCCAGCGCTTATCCCGCCCGGTCCAGTCGCCAGCGGACGGCTGCTCGTTCGGCCGCTCAACACCGCATCGCCCCTCATTGGCGAGATGAGCCCAGGCGTCTCCCTCATCTCCCCTCGCGCCGCCAGGCAAGCATCATAAAGACAATCGCCAACGCCATGCCCAATACGCCCGGAAGGAGCGGCCGGCTCTCAGACGATCTCACCGCATAGGCGTTGCGTCGTTTCAGTCCTGCCCAAGATGCGCCGGAAGCGTCCGCGCGCGCGCCGATCCGGCGGATGTCGGGAAGAGTGACGTCGTTCGCTTCGCCCAAACGAAAAACGCCGCCATCCGCAGCATCGATTATCGGCTGTAGAACCTCTGCGGACGCGCGCAGATCGATGTATTCGCGGGGGTTGGCGGGGCCGTTGAGCGCGATCGCGCTGACGCCTCCCGCTTCCCCGGCATAGAGCCCTAAGAGCGGTGCGGGGAGGCTTGCTTCAAACTCGCCCGGCGCAGTTTGCGTCCACTCCGCAGATACGCGCGCTCCTTCTGGGTCGGCGAGCGTGAGAGGCGAGGGATCATCGTTTAGCGACCGCAGCTCGGCCTTGATGTCTCCGCCTTCCGCCGTGAGACTTAGCCTTTCTTCCTCCAGTTCTGGCTCTTTCATCAGCCAATGCGCCAAACGTCGGATCAGTTCGCCATAAGGACCGCCATTTTGGTGACCCCGCGCCCATAGCCAGATTTGGTCGGACATTAATTCCGCCACACGCCCGTCGCCGACCCGATCGAGTAGGAGAAGCGGCGCGCCCGTCGAGGTTTCGAGCAAGGTGTCGCCTGAGACTTCCTGGCCCTCAATGTATCGTCGCCAAGG
>JBCCMB010000113.1:0-9388 GCA_039026555.1 Pseudomonadota bacterium | reverse complement strand
TCTGAAACATGGAACGAGGCGTACTGGTCCGAACCCTGGCAAACCATCGGGGCGATCTTCAACTCCGTCCCGCTGGCGCTGCTAATCCTCTCCATCGGCTTTATTTGGAAGTGCGAGCTTGTCGCCCTATTCGCGCTGGCCCTGCTTACTCACGCCGCGCTTGATTTTCCGCTGCATGCGGACGACGCGCATCGGCATTTCTGGCCGCTCAGCGATTGGCGGTTCATCTCGCCCGTCTCTTATTGGGATCGGGATCACAATATCGTCGCCGGCATGATGGCGGAGGGGCTTTGCCTCATCCTCGCCGCCCTTGCGTTGTGGCGACGGTTTGACGCGCGTTGGGTGCGGATCAGCGCCGCCGGTCTCGCCGCGCTTTATGTAGTCGCGGCGTTTGTAAGACTGTCGAACTAACCGCCGGAGCGCGTCTCGCCGATCACGGATTGCAGCCAAGCAACCGGATCAATGCCGGTGAGCTGCGTAATCTGTTCGCGAAACACCACCATCAGGCCCACCAGCAACACCGCCAGCATCAAAAACGAGCTCGCTGTGCGCAGCACGATCGCCGCCAAACGCCCGACCACAAAGCCGATCGCGCCGAACAAAGCCGCGCCGAAAAGCGGGTTGGCGCCCGACAATTCCGCTTGCCCCATCCCATAAACCGCCGCGCCAAGCGCAAAAATAGTCGCGATGATCATGCTTCTCCCGCCGCAATCTGCGCGACGCTCCCCTCTACTCCGCGCGACGCTAGTGCGGCGCGTAGGCCTGGGTCAATGGCGATCGCGCTAGCGGTCTTTATCTCGCGGGTCGTCTGACGCTTCCCGTTTCTCTTCGGCTTTTATACGGCGTTCGATCAGGGCCCACAGGGCTTTGCGAACAGAACGGTCGTTCAGAAGCGGCTTTAAAACGTCTTTGTACGTTTTGACCCAATCAAAAACTCTGCGGTCAGCGTCCTTGATCAGGCGCTTGCCGGCGCGTTTGGCTTTATCGCTGTAAGACAGCACGCTCTCTGCAAACGCCCGCACGACATTGGTCGCCGTGGCGATCCAGCGGCGCTGTGCGCGGTCGGCGGCGGGGCCCGTCTCATCGGAGGCTTCCGCAGCGAGATCGCGCTCGTCTTTCAGCACATCGATTAGTTCGGGGGTCAGCACCTCGTCAGCGGTCGAGAAAACAGTGTTGAAGAGCTTGTCGGCGGCGGCGCGCTCCGCGTCCAGATCTTGCGCATCCGGCCCAGCTGCTTCGATATCGGCGGCCAAGAGGGCGTCATCGCCAATTGCGAGGCGGTTATAGCCGTCGCGCGCACCGAACAGTACGGGCGCGACGTCCTTAGGAAACTCGCGTTCGCCCAGCCTGTCTTCGGCCTGTGCGCCCTCCTCCCGCTCGGCATGGACGCGCAGTATCAAGCCATGGCGCGCCGTCTTCTCGACATCCATAGCCGCCAGCTCAGCACCTAGCGCATCCAGCAAGGCGCGGGCGTTCTTGACGATCCTTAAGGGAAGTTGATTGCCCCTATAACCTGCGCACACGTCCAATAATTCTTCCAATAAATCGCGTAGGCCGGCGTGGCGTTCCTGCTGCGCCGCATTTTCCGTCGGCGGATCGGGGTCGACGATAAAACGCCCGTCCGGGCCGCGTTTGACGCGCGTGCCGGCTGGCGATTGCTGTACCTGCTGCGCGGCCTCTTCATCGGATATTGGGTCGGAGAGTGCGGCGGGTCGTTCGTCTTCCCGTGGCAGCCAGACGTCAGCTGCCGGATGACGATACTTCGCCTCAATCTCGGCGATGATCGCATTGACGTGGGCGGGGCCCTTCGCCCAATCCTCATTGGATACCAGAACCCGCTCGCGCTCTAGCTCCATAATGGGCGGACCGTTTGGAAAGCCGTGGAGGCGTTCTCCATACCAATCGGTCCAGACTTGCCAGTTTTCGTCGGTTGGGAGACTTGTTACGAGTTTGGACCATGCATCCGACACCAAACGGTGTGTACCGCCCGGCCAAAGCGCACTTTTGGACATACGGCTCAAATTGCGATCTTTTTCGATCATCATTTTGTCATCAGAAGTATCTCGCCAAAACAGGACTTCGCCGTCCGAAAGAGCGTGCTCGTAAGCTGTTGCACGAATAGTGGAAATGGCCGCAGCAGTCGTAAGCGCTTTATCAGCAGCATTAAGAGCTGTGCATGCGGTAACAGATGTACGAGCCGCGGCGGCGGCGGCGCGCACTGGACCGGCATTAGAGCTGGAGGCAAGTGATATTGCAGAAAGGCCACGAGGAACGAAGGATTTAGCCTTCGCTGCATGTTTTGGCCAGATGCCAGCGAACGAGGCAAATGCAACTGCACGAAAAGCGGGCATGATTGCCGCATAAGGATTTTGTTCGGCGAGAAACGGCAATGCCCTTAGCGCCGTGCGGGACGCTATAAGTACGGCAACTTCCTTAGACTGTTTGTAAAGCCAACTACTAAGATATTTTTCAGAACTTAACTGCGACAAATCCCCAACCCTCTTAAGCCCCCCGCAGAGCGCCGCGCGCGTGAGGGCGCGCGGGCTTAGAGCTTAAGCGCTAATTGCGGGCGCGGTCGACCAGCTGGTTGGATTTGGACCATTGCATCATGCCGCGGAGTTTTTCGCCGACGTCTTCGATGTCGTGGTCGTTCATGCGGGCGCGCATGGCGGCGAAGCTGGGCGCGCCGGCTTGGTTTTCCAGCACCCAATCGCGCGCGAATTTGCCGGACTGGATGTCGTCCAGCACCTTCTTCATCTCGGCTTTGGTTTCGGAATTCACAATGCGCGGACCGGTGACGTATTCGCCATATTCGGCTGTGTTGGAGATGGAATAATTCATGTTCGCGATGCCGCCCTCATAGATGAGGTCGACGATCAGCTTCACCTCGTGCAGGCATTCGAAATACGCCATTTCAGGGGCATATCCAGCCTCGACCAGGGTTTCATAGCCGGCCTTGATCAGCTCGACGACGCCGCCGCAGAGCACGGCTTGCTCGCCGAAGAGGTCGGTTTCGGTTTCTTCCCGGAAAGAGGTCTCGATCACGCCGGCGCGCGTATTGCCGATGGCTTTGGAGTAAGACAGCGCCACCGCCTGGGCCGTGCCGGTTGCGTCCTGGTGAATGGCGACGAGGCCCGGCAGGCCGAAGCCCTTTTGATATTGGTCGCGCAGGGTGTGTCCCGGCCCCTTGGGCGCGCTGAGCGACACATCCACATCCGCCGGCGGACGGATGAGGTTGTAGTGAATGTTGAAGCCATGGCCGAACATCAAATGCATGCCCTTGGTGACGTGCGGCTCGATCTCATTGGCGTAGAGCACGGCTTGTTTTTCGTCCGGCACCAGGATCATCACCACATCGGCCCATTTCGTGGCCTCGGCCGGCGTCATCACTTTTAGGCCTTCCGCTTCGGCTTTCGGTTTGGAGGAGGAGCTGTCCTGAAGGCCCACCACCAAATTCTCAACGCCGCTTTCGCGCATATTCAGCACATGCGCATGGCCTTGCGAGCCATAGCCGATGACGGCGACCTTCTTGGACTGAATCAACGCCAGATCGGCGTCGTTTTCGTAATAGACTTTCATGGTGGGCACTCCGTTAAACGTTGAATTCTTGAATATTTTTATAGACGCCTAAGCCCCGGGCTCCGAGCCGCGTTGGAGGGAGAGGACGCCGGTGCGGGAAACTTCGACCAAGCCGAGCGGCTTCATCAGCTCGATAAACTGATTGATCTTTTCCGAGGCTCCGGTGAGCTCGAAGACGAAGCTCTCCGACGTGGTGTCGATGACGCTGCCGCGGAAAATATCGTTCATGCGCAACGCTTCGACGCGCTTGTCGCCGGTGCAGCGCACTTTCACCAGCGCCAGCTCGCGCTCAATGCCGGATAGGGAATTGGTGATGTCGATGACTTTGGCGACGGGCACCAAGCGCAGCAATTGCGCTTCGATCTGCACCAAAACGTCCGGCGTCGCGACGGTGACGATGGTGATGCGCGATTGGTGCGCGCCCTCGTCCACCTCCGCGACGGTGAGGCTTTCAATGTTAAATCCGCGCGCCGAGAACAGGCCCACCACGCGGGCCAAAACGCCCGGCTCATTGTCGACAATGCACGCCAAAGTGCGCCGTTCTTCGGGCGCATCGTCATGGTGCATATCGTAAGCGGAGGCCGGCTGATCGTCGGCGTGAAGGTCGTCTATCGTCATAGCCTGCGCCCCTTACACCAACACTTTGCCGGCGTCATCGATTTCATCACCGGTAATGTCGCCTAAGATCATGTCGTTGTGCGCGGCGCCTGAGGGGATCATGGGGAAACAGTTTTCCGCCTTCTCCACCAAGCAATCGAACAGGACGGGGCCATCAAAGGCCAACATCTCTTCAATCGCCGCGTCCAGGTCTGCAGGATTGTCGCAACGTATCCCCTTCCCGCCATAAGCGTCGGCCAATTTCACAAAATCCGGCAGGGCCTCGGAATAGGATTGCGAATAGCGCTCCCCGTGCAGCAATTGCTGCCATTGGCGCATCATGCCCATCCATTCATTGTTCAAAATGAAGGTCTTCACCGGCAGACCATATTGAACCGCGGTGGACATCTCCTGCATGCACATTTGCACGCTGGCTTCACCCGCAATGTCGATCACCAGAGCGTCGGGATGTGCGACCTGCACGCCGATCGCCGCCGGCAGGCCATAGCCCATCGTTCCCAAGCCGCCGGACGTCATCCAACGATTGGGCGCGTCGAACTTGTAATGCTGGGCCGCCCACATTTGGTGCTGGCCCACCTCGGTGGTGATGTAGGTCTCACGATCTTTGGTCAGTTCGTACAGACGCTCGATCGCGTATTGCGGCTTGATGACTTTGTCCGACGCCGGATAGCCGAAACTGTCGCGCGCGCGCCAATCTTCGATCTGCGACCACCAGGCTTTCAGCGACGGTTTGCGGCCCTTCCGGGCATTCCAGGCGTCCAGCAGGGCTTCAAGCGCTGCAGCGCAATCCGACACGATCGGCACGTCGACCGAGACATTCTTGTTGATCGAAGACGGATCGATATCGATATGGATCTTCTTCGATTGCGGGGAAAACGCATCCAGCCGCCCGGTCACGCGATCGTCAAAGCGCGCGCCGACACAGATCATCAAATCGCAATCATGCATGGCGTTGTTCGCTTCAAAACTGCCATGCATGCCCAACATGCCGAGAAATTGGTCCGACGTGCCGGGGAATGCGCCCAGACCCATCAATGTCGTCGTCACCGGAAAGCCGGTGGCCTTCGCCAAAGCGCGCAGGCTTTCGCTCGCGCCGGGCCCCGCATTGATAACGCCGCCGCCCGTATAAAAAATCGGTCGCTGGGCGCGCGCCATCAATTCCACGGCCTGCTCGATGCGGCGGGATTTTGGCTGAATGCGCGGATGATAAGTGCGGTGGGTAATGTCTTTCGGGCCGACATAAACGCCGCTGGCGAATTGCACATCCTTGGGAATATCGACCACCACGGGGCCTGGACGACCGGTGGTCGCCACCACAAACGCCTCATGCATCACGCGCGCAAGATCGTTTACGTCTTTCACCAGATAATTGTGCTTGCAGCAGGCGCGCGTGACGCCGACCGTGTCGCATTCCTGGAAGGCGTCCGAGCCGATCAGGTGCGTGGGAACTTGTCCCGTGATCACGACCAGCGGGATGGAATCCATCATCGCGTCGGCGATGGGCGTGACGGCGTTCGTCGCGCCCGGTCCGGACGTCACCAACACCACGCCGCATTTTCCAGTGGACCGCGCATAGCCTTCCGCCATATGGCCGGCACCCTGTTCGTGGCGCACCAAATAATGCTTCACCGCATTCTGACTATGGATGGCGTCATAGATTGGCAGCACCGCGCCGCCGGGATAGCCGAAGACCGTATCGACGCCCTGATCGACAAGAGCGCGAAGGACGATTTCAGCGCCCGTAAGGGTCGTTGAGGTTTCCGTCTTCGTTGCGCCGTCCATGTCAGCCTCCCTGGGGTGTTTGTTGGTCGCAGAAAATAAAAAAGGGCCCCGACATGGGAGCCCTTAACAATGTACCCGACATCCGCGCGCGCTTTAAGCGGCGGACGCCGGGCTGATAACAAGTACGAAGATCGCGGTGTTGGGCGTCATTCGTGAAACTCTTCCAAAATCTCGTCAGGTGGACCTAGCGCTTCATCATTGCGGCGTCAATCTCCGCAAAGAGGGCTGAGACGACCCCGACGCGCGTTTCTAGGTCTTCGGACGGAATACGAGCCCAATGCGGGAATTGGTTGGCGATCCAGGTGAATTGGCGCTTGGCGTATCGCCGCGTGTCGCGCTGCGCCCGAGAGATGGCCGTTTCTAGGCTGGCCAACCCATCAAAATAGGCCTGAAATCCCGGAACGCCATGCGCCTTCATAATCGGTAGGCTGGGATCGAGCCGGCGCTCATAGAGCGCCCGGACCTCCTCCAGCGCGCCGCTCTCCACCATCGCTTCGAACCGTGCATCGATCCTCTGGTAAAGGTCGGACCGCCTGGGCGTCAGCGCCACGCCGATCCATTCATCGGCGCGTAGGTCCGGCGGCTTGGGCGTTTGAAAGGCGGAAATTGGTTGGCCAGTGGCGAACCACACTTCCAGCGCACGGGCGATCCTTTGACCGTCGCCGGGTTTTAGCCGCTGCGCCGTCGACGGGTCGATCTGCGCCAGCTTGTCATGCGCCGCGTCGGTTGACGCGTCGACCAGCTTCCACGCCTCACCCCGCGCGTCATCTGGGATGTCGGGCATGTCGGACAAACCCTCCGTCAGCGCCGACAAATAAAGCCCTGTGCCGCCGATCACGATCGGCACCCGGCCACGCCGCTGAATGTCCTGAATCCGCGCCGCAACGTCATGCCGCCACTCACCCGTAGAATAACGGATCGCGCCGTCGACAACGCCGAACAAATGATGCGGCGCGCGCGCCATATCCTCATCGCTCGGACGCGCCGTAATGATTCTCAGATCGCGATAGACCTGCATCGCGTCGGCATTGACGATCTCGCCGCAAAGATCCTGCGCCAATTGAATGGACAGCTCGGTTTTGCCGCTTGCGGTGGGCCCGTGAATTAGGATAGCTGGCCGCGTCACGCCCGATCGCCCTTCGCCTCGACTAACACAAGCACGTCATCCATTCGTCCACACCACGCCCACACGCAAACCAAATAAGAAGCGCTATGAAACTCGTCACAATCGCCCGGGCCGGCGGCGACACACCTGATCTTTCCGGCCTTCTCCGCGCCGCGCCTGGCGTTGTCGGCGATCCAACGACGCTGGGCGGGCGAGATTGGTCCGCTTTCGAGGCCAACATAGACGCGTCCAAGCGGGCGGAGCTAGACCCCTATTTGAAGACGCATTTATCAGCGGCGCCCGTCGATTTCGCCATTGTGGACAGCGTCAAACGCAAGAAACGGCTCCTTCTTTGCGACATGGACAGCACGATAATCGGCCAGGAATGCCTCGACGAATTGGCGGATTTCGCGGGCAAAAAGTCAGAAGTCTCGGCCATTACCGAACGCGCCATGCGCGGCGAGCTAGATTTTGAGGGGGCGCTGACCGAGCGGGTCGCTATGCTCAGCGGCTTAGAGCTTTCAGCGCTAGAAGATTGTTATCGCTTACGAATATCGCTCAATGCAGGCGCGCAAACGCTCGTCTCCACCATGAAGGCCGGCGGCGCGCGATGCGTTTTGGTGTCTGGCGGCTTCACCTTCTTCACCGGCCGCGTGGCTGAAGCGGCGGGATTTCACACCGACCGCGCCAATACGCTGCTTGACGATGGGACGGCGCTCACGGGCGAGGTCTTGCAACCGATATTGGGACGCGAAGCGAAGCTGGACGCCCTTGTCGCCGAAGCGGCCGCCCTCGGCCTTAACCCTTCGGACGCTCTAGCGATAGGCGACGGCGCCAATGATCTAGCCATGATTGAGGCGGCGGGCCTTGGCGTGGCCTATCGCGCGAAACCGGTGGTTGCGGACAAAGCCGACGCGTCGATCAACCATGTCGACCTCACAGCCGCCCTCTTCTATCAAGGCTATCACGAGGACGAATTTGTCCTTGACTAGCCTGCTATGCGGCGGGAAGCGTCAAACGAAACACGGCGCCCGCCTCATTGCTCTTTTGCAGAGTAAGGTCGCCCTTCAGCCCGCGCGCCAATTCCCGCGCGATGGCTAATCCTAGCCCAGATCCATCGCGCGAGGCGGATCCTGAAAAGGGTTGGAAAATTCGGTCGCGCACGTGCGGCGGCACGCCGGGGCCATTGTCTTCAAGATCGATCGTAATTTGATCGCCGGATCGCCAAGCTTTTGCGGAGATCCGTCCGGGCGCCGTTCGGCCATCCTGCTCCGCCAAGGCTTGCGCCGCATTGCGGACCAAATTCGCGACAATGCGGTGCATATGGTCTGGATCGGCCAAGACATTGAGATCTGTCGGCGCGTCGCAACTCCATTCCGCTTGCGGATGCGCGGCCAAGCCTTCAGCCGCAGCCTCTTCTAGCGCGTCGGCGACGCCGACCGCTATGAGCGTCGGCGCTGGCGGTTCCGCTTTGCCATAGCGTAAAGTCGCTTCCGTCAAGCCGATGGCGCGTTCAATCGCGCGCTCAAGTCGCGGCGCCGAGCGCTTCACACGCGGATCTTCAGATCGCGCCAACGTGTCGGAGACGAGCTGTGCGGACGTCAATGAATTGCGTAGGTCATGATTGATCTTCGCCACCGCCTCGCCCAAATCCGCCAGGCGCTTTTTCTGACGGAACGACGCCGAAACGGCCGATTGCATCTCGCGCAATGCAGTTTCCGCGCGGCCAATCTCGTCTATGCGGCCAGAGGGTTCGAACGCCTCGACACGGTCTGGCGACGCGGCGAATTGCGTTACGGATCGTGTAATGCGCGCCATGGGCCGCACCACCAATCGATAAAGCGCCAAATAGACCAGCCCGCCGGCGAAGCCTGAAATGAGGAGCGACAACAATAGGATGTTCCGGCAATATATCATCAGATCGCGCTTTAGCGGCGCTTCCGGGACGATCACATCGATATAGACGTCATCCGTCATTTCGGGCTGATCGATAATGCGCAAAAAGCGGCCCTTCGGCGCGACGCTAAGCGCCATGGTGCGCGACAAGCCCTCGATAAAGCCCTCATTGCGTAAGTCGACAGTCACAATGGGCCCATCAATCGCCATGGACGGCCCCAACAGCAATTCGCGCATGCCGTCGCCGCCCGTCGCCACGGCCACCAATTGGGACTGCTCCAGCAGGTCTAAAGACAATTCGTCAGACACTTTTCGTTGCGGAGCCGCTTCCAAAGCGAGCGCCGCAATTTGCGCCGCCTGGATCCGTTCATTCAGCCATTGCACGCGAAAATTCGCCGCCGAGGGCGG
>JBCCMB010000112.1:0-9561 GCA_039026555.1 Pseudomonadota bacterium | reverse complement strand
GGAATGTCGAGATAAGGCAGGATCTTACCGTCCGCCATCATCGGGATGATGTTGTCCACATGGGGGTAGGGATAGACATAGTGCAGCCGGGTCCACAAGCCGAGCTCGCCGAGCCCGTTGCAAAGATCGTAGAAGCTCGTTTGACGCTCCTTATCCCGCCACGTCTTAGGCGCGTATTTGACGTCCACGCCGTAAGCAGACGTGTCCTGCGAGATCACTAGCAATTCTTTGACGCCGGCCTTGGCCAATTGCTCCGCCTCGCGAAGCACGTGATCGATCGGGCGTGAGACGAGATCGCCTCTGAGGCTCGGGATGATGCAGAAGGTGCAGCGATTATTGCAGCCTTCCGATATTTTCAGATAGGCGTAATGGCGAGGCGTAAGGCGTATGCCGCTATCTGGCACCAGGGATTGAAACTTTTGCGCTGGCGTCGGGGCGTGCTCATGCACCGCCGCCATTACCTGTTCGTATTGATGCGGCCCTGTGACGGCTAATACGCTGGGGTGCGCCGCCTCAATCACTTCGGGTTCGGCGCCTAAGCAGCCGGTCACGACAACCCGCCCATTCTCATTGATCGCTTCGCCTATCGCTTCCAGGCTTTCATCCCGCGCGCTGTCGAGAAATCCGCACGTGTTCACCAGCACGAGATCCGCGCCCGTATAATCCGGCGCAATCGCATAGCCTTCCGCTCGAAGCCTTGTGATGATCCGTTCCGAATCGACCAGGGCTTTCGGGCAGCCGAGTGAGACAATGCCGATTTTTGGCGGCGCTAGATCGTCGCGCGCGGATGTTTGAAGATCGCTCATGCCCAGGCATTTAGCAGATCGTTGCGCGCGGGCCAGCCCTGCAGGCGCCGATCGTCCCAAGTCTTGTTCCAAGACTTGCGTTTCGCGCGGAAACTCGCCAATCGAGACGAGGGACGTCTACGATGCGATCCTACGTCGCATGCAATAGGGGACAAGACGCTATGGGCCGATTGATCGCCGTGTCGAATAGAACGGCTGCAGACCCTAATTCCCGCGCTGGCGGACTGGCTGTGGCGGTATGGGAGGCTCTGGTCGCGACAGGCGGCCTTTGGTTCGGATGGAGCGGAGAACTTACGGAGGAAGAGCCCCACGGCGTTGCGATGGTTCAAGACGAAGGCGTTGATTTTGCGCTCGCCGATTTATCCCACCGCGAGTATGAAGGCTTCTATCTCGGTTACGCCAACCGCGTTTTGTGGCCGATCCTCCATTACCGCATTGATCTGGCGAATTTTGACGCGGATCATTTTGAAGTCTACGCGGCCGTGAACCGACGCTTCGGCAAACTCATCGCGCCGCGCCTCAAAACCGGCGATACGGTGTGGGTCCACGATTATCATTTCCTATTGCTGGGCGAAGCTATGCGGCAAGAAGGTTGGCGCGGCCCTCTGGGTTTCTTCCTGCATATTCCTTTCCCGCCGCCCGAAATGTTCCGGACGTTGCCGGAACACTTACACATCGCGCGGGCCATGTGCAGTTTCGACGTGATCGGATTTCAATCCACAACGGACCAATCCAATTTCATTCGCTACCTCCTTGAGGATTGCGAAGCCGAACTTTTAGAGGACGGCCGAATTTTGGCGTTCGGGGCGAAGCTGAAAGTTGAAGTCTATCCCATCGGCATCGACGCAGAGGGGTTCGCAGACTGCGCGCGCAGCGCCAAAGCCGATGCGGCGGCGAAGCGGATTGGGCGTTTTCTTGGCGAACGCGATCTGGTGATTGGCGTCGACCGGATGGATTATTCGAAAGGCCTACCGGAACGGTTCGAGGCGGTCGGCAAATTGTTCGACACGTTTCCAGATACGCATGGCCGCGTGTCTGTGACCCAAATCGCGCCGCCCTCCCGGTCAAAAGTTGAAGAATACCAAGAGCTCCGCGTCCAGCTGGACGAGCTGGCGGGCCGGATTAACGGGGATTATGGCGATTTGGATTGGATCCCGCTGCGATATCTGGCGCGCAGCTATGCGAGGGAGGAATTGGCCGGCTTGTTTCGCATCGCCAGCGTCGGTTTGGTCACGCCGCTTCGCGACGGAATGAATTTGGTTTGCAAAGAATTCGTCATGGCCCAAGACGCTGACGATCCCGGCGTCCTTATCCTCTCAGAATTCGCCGGCGCGGCGGAGCAATTAGACGCCGCTACATTGGTCAATCCGCATGATGCGGCGGCGGTGGCGGAAGCGATCGCCATGGCGCTCGCCATGCCCAAAACTGAACGTATCGAGCGCTGGACAAACCTTTACAACATCATCACGACGCAGGATGTGGGGTGGTGGCGTCGCCGCTTCCTCGCCGACCTCGAAGCGGTGGGCGCCGAATGACGCCGCCGCCTCTGCTGCCGTCCAACGCAGCCTTGTTCTTAGATTTCGACGGTACGCTCGCGCCGTTGCAGGCCGATCCTGACGCGGTGCGATTGGACGCCCCGACGTCTGCGATCATAGAGGCGATGTCCCTTCGACTGAGCGGTGCGCTGATCCTGCTATCTGGGCGTGATATTCGAGATCTATCGCGCCGGACGCCGGCCAATGTTTGGCGCGCCGGCGGCCATGGACTTGAGGTCTGTCGACCCGGCGAAACCCCAATGTCTCAACCAGAACCTGCGCCGGGGGTCTTGCAATCCGCATTGACGACGTTCGCAGAGCGGCATGACGGGGTCCGTTTGGAGGTAAAAGGCCCAGTGCTTGCAGTGCATTATCGGCAGGCGCCGGAGAAAGCCGACATGGTTTTTCAGGCCGTCGGCGACGCGGTCGACAACACGCCGGGATACAAGGCGCAATCGGGGAAGATGGTGGTGGAGGCTAAGCCTGAAACGGCGAATAAGGGGATCGCCCTGCAACGCCAAATGGCGGAATCAAGCTTTAAGGGCCGCATACCCGTGATGGTTGGCGATGACACGACGGATGAGGACGCATTCGCCGCCGCGGCTGCTCTGGGCGGCTGGGCCGTCAAAGTCGGCGATGACGGCGACACGCTTGCGCGCCACCGTTTGGCGTCGACGCAGTCCGTCGCGCTTTGGTTGGAAAACAGTTTATCTTCGCAGGACAGAGCCTAATGAGTAGTTTGGATCTTGGGATCATCGGAAACGGCGCCATCGCCGGGCTGATCAATCGCAAGGGCGATTATCAATGGTTGTGCCTGCCGCGCTTGGACGGCGAGCCCGTCTTCGACGCGCTTTTGGGCGGCGAGGGCGCGTTTAGCGTTGATCTGACGGGGTTTGTCACCGCGACGCAGCGTTATGTCCGCAACACCGCAATTCTGGAGACATTGCTGGAAGCTGAGGACGGCTCGTCTTTAAAGATCACCGATTTCGCGCCGCGCTTCGACGCCCGTGGACGCACGTTTCGTCCCGCGTCTTTCGTTCGCAAAATCACGCCGCTGACGGGTGCGCCGCGCATCAAGATCACGCTGAACGCGCAGGGCGGTTGGGGTAAGGGCGCGCTGACGGCCGAACGCGGCGTCACGCACATCAGCTATAAAGGCGAACAAGCGCGCTTTCGCGTTACGACCGACGCGCCGATTTCCTATGTGAAAGACACGACAGAGTTTGTGTTGGATCGCGAATTGTCATTCGTGTTCGGGCCAGATGAAAGCTTGTCCGACGCCGTTCACGCCATGACGCGCGATTGGGAAGACCGGACTTTGAAGCATTGGAAAGGCTGGTCGCGGCGTCTCGCTGTCCCAGCCGAATGGCAGGACGCGGTTATCCGCTCCGCCATTACGCTGAAACTCTGCGTATTTGAAGAAACCGGCGGCATTGTCGCAGCGCTCACCACCAGCATTCCCGAGCATGAAGGCTCCGAACGCAATTGGGATTACCGCTTTTGTTGGTTGCGCGACGCCTATTTCACCGTGACGGCGCTGAATCGGTTGGCCGCAGTCGGCACGCTCGAGCAATATCTCGCTTATCTGCGCAATATCGTCGCCCATACCGAAGGCGGGCACATTCAGCCCGTCTACGGCATCGCATTGGAGCCGGACCTGACCGAGCATATGGTGCCCGAATTGCCGGGCTATCGCGGGTTCGGGCCGGTCCGACGCGGCAATCAGGCGGCCGAACACGTGCAACATGACGTTTACGGACATGTGGTGCTTGGCGCGTCTCAAGCCTTTTTCGACGAGCGTCTCTACGCCAAAGCCGGCGCATTGGAGTTTGAGAATTTCGAGAAGGTCGGCGAGCGCGCTTATGCGGTCTACGACACGCCCGACGCCGGCATTTGGGAGTTCCGCACGATTGCGAACGTCCACACCTCGTCCGCCATTATGTGTTGGGCGGCGTGCGACCGGTTGGCCAAGATCGCTGCGCATTTAGAGCGCCCGGACCGCGCAGACTTATGGGCGTCGCGCGCGGACGAGATCCGCGAAACCATTCTCGCCAAGGCGTGGAATGAAAAGCGCCAAGCCTTTACCGGCGCTTATGGAGGCGAGGAGCTCGACGCGTCGGTCTTGTTGATGGCGGAGATCGGTTTCATCGATCCCATGGATCCGCGCTTTGTGGCGACGGTTGAGCGTATCGACGAGGAATTGCGCGAGGGTTATCACGTCTTCCGTTACAAGGCGGCGGATGATTTTGGACGCCCCAAAACCGCGTTCACCGCATGCACTTTCTGGCATATCGACGCGCTGGCCCGGATCGGACGCCGCGAGGATGCGCTGCAGATGTTTGAAGACGTGCTGGCCCACCGCAATCATTTGGGATTGCTGTCGGAAGATATCGACACATACACCGGCGAGCTTTGGGGGAATTTCCCGCAAACCTATTCCATGGTCGGCGTCATCAACGCCGCCGCGCGCTTAAGCCGTCCTTGGGACGAAATCGTGTAGCCGGCTGCGGTAAGTTTAACTTGTCGGCCGACGCGGTTTCAGCGCACCCTCTTTAGAAAACGAGGGGAGGATGGCATGAAATCATCGATCCGAGTTATCGTTGCGGCGGTTTTGGTCTCCGGAACGACTGCTCTATCCGGATGTCAAAGCGTCGCCGCGCCCGCCAGTTCCACCACAAGCTATGAGTCCGGCGATTATCGCATGGCGATCAAATGGTGCGAATTGTCGGCTGATCGCACAGCGGAATGCGCGATTGAAGCGACCAGCTTGTATCAAACGATGAAGGGCCAGGTCGGCTACGCGAATGTCGAGGATCAAGACGGCAATCCTTACCGCATGGCCATAAAGGCTGACACGACGGATCGGCGTGTGATGGCGCCCGGGCAAGCCTATGTCTTTCACTTCACCGTGGACAATTTACCGACCTATGCGACCGAATTACGCGGCTTCAACGTCACCTTCATTGCGCGCGATCCGCAGACCAATCTGAAACGCTTTAGCGAGCTTTTTGTCTTTTCAAACATACCCGCGCGTCCGCCAAAGACGCCCGTCGAGACGACTGTCGTCGTCGATGATGCGCCTGTCGCTCCGCCGCCAGAGACGAGCCCGCCGCCCGCGCCGTCGCAACCGGGTCTGATAGCGGCGCCAGGCGTATCGGGCAGCTATTGGTTCGCCACCATCACACCGACCGTGCCTTTGCCCGAGGATGATGTGGTGCGCGCGTGGAAAAAGGGCGCCTATTTCCACTTTCGGCCGGACGGTGTCATTGGTTTCAACTGGTCCGAGCCCGATGCTTACGCCTATGACACGGTGAATGCGTGGAGCGAGGCGGGCGACAGCTTTACGATCAAACTCACCGATTTCACCTATGTGTTTGATGCGCAAAGCCCCGCCAACCCTTTGACGGCGCCGGTGCAGCCGGGTGGGTTCGCTGAAATGCAGTTGAGCCGGAAGGCGATGGGTCAACGCTAGCTTCAGCCAACAAAAAAGCCGCCGGCGGGCGCGGGCGGCTTTCGGGATCTTCAATGTCGGGCGGATCTTACTTGATCTTGCCTTCTTTGAACTCAACGTGCTTGCGTGCGACGGGATCGTACTTCTTCAGCACGAGTTTTTCCGTCATCGTGCGCGGATTTTTCTTCGTCACATAAAAATATCCGGTGTCTGCGGTGGAGTTCAGACGGATTTTGACGGTGGTCGGCTTCGCCATGACGGGCTCGTTGGGTTGAAATCTAGAAACTTGGAAGCGCGGATAAACACGCTTTGGCGGGGTGAAGTCAAGCGGAAATCACCGCTAATGGTCAAAGCCGCTCCATTCGATGACCGGAACGGCTCCACCTTAAGAAGAAGGGACGCAAGCCGGTGTCTGGTTTAGCGACCCGTTCGCCAATTTCGCCGAGCATGAAGCGCGTCACGCTGGGAAGGTCTAACTGCACCGCGTCTTCCAGCGTAAACCATTTAAGATCGACCAATTCCGCGCCGTCGACCGGCGGTCGATCGTCGACCAACGCGTCGGCGGCGTCGGCGAGAAAGAAGCGCGCATCAAAGCGTTTCGGACGATAGGGCGGGGTGACGGCGCGGCCGACAAAGCTCAGATTTTTGAGGCATGGCGCGACGTTCTGGTCGAAAAATTGGTCCCAGCCCTTGGGCGGCGAGGCTGGTCCTTCCGCTTCGCGTCCAATCATGAGTCCGGTCTCCTCAAACGTCTCTCGAACGGCGGTGAGCGCAAAGGCGCGAGGCCGCCGACGCGCCTGTGTGCGCAGCGCTTCTTCTTCGCAAGCGGCGAGTTCCGACAGGGCCGGCGTCCGTCCATCCTGCGCATCCACTCGTCCGCCTGGGAAGACATATTTGTCGGGCATGAAATCATGTCCGCTGGAGCGCCGACCCATCAATACGCGCGGCGTGTCATCGTCGCGTCGCAATAGGATCAATGTCGCCGCATCACGGGGACGAGCGAGCGATTTCGGGCGATCCTTTGGTTCCGGCGGCGGGTCGTAGACTGCGTTCATCGGCGACGCCCTCCGTGAGAGGAGCGTCGAGGGCCGCCGCGGCGATTAGACCGTCGCTCGGGGCGCTTGAGATCTTTTCGCGCAGGACGGGGATCGGACAGCATTTCAAACACCAATCCACCTGTCAGCGGCGCGGCCTCGCGTAGGCGCACTAAGACGGACATGCCCATCTCAAAGCGTTTGCCGGAGCGGTCGCCGACCAAAGCGGCGTGCGCTTCGTCATAGGCCCAGAACTCATGCGACAAATGTGCAGCCGGGCAGAAGCCGTCCGCGCCAGTTTCATTTAGGCGCACGAACAATCCGGCTTTAGTGACGCCGGAAATCCGGCCTTCGAATTCAGCGCCGACTTTATCCGCCATGAAGAGCGCCAAATACCGGTCCGACGCATCGCGCTCTGCGGCCATGGAGCGGCGCTCGGTGTGGGTGAGGTGCTCGGCTTGCTCTTCCAGCCGGACCAAATCCTCGTCGCGCAGGCCATCTGGCCCGAGGTCTAGTGCGCGGATGAGGGCGCGGTGCACGATCAAGTCCGAATAGCGCCGAATGGGGGAGGTGAAGTGCGCATATTTGGCGAGGTTCAGTCCAAAATGGCTGAGATTCTCGTCCGCATACCGCGCTTGGGATTGCGACCTTAGCACCATTTCGGACACCAAATGCTCATTGTCCGTGCCGCGCGCTTGGGCGAGCAATTGGTTGAAGCGGGACGCCGTCTTGCTTTGGCCCTTCGCCCATTTCAGTCCGATGGTTGGAAGGAACACGCCTAACGCCGCCGTTTTTTCGTCCGAGGGTTCTTCATGCACCCGATAGATAAGCGGCGATCGCCTTTCCTCCAGCGTTTCCGCTGCGCAAACATTGGCCTGGATCATGAATTCTTCGATCAGCTTGTGAGCGTCGAAGCGTTCGCGCAGCGCGACGCCTTCCACCTTGCCATCGTCTGAAATCACCACGCGTCGTTCGGGCAAATCCAATTCCAAAGGCGACCGCCGCTCGCGCGCCTTACCGATGGCGGCGTAGGCGGCCCAGAGCGGCTTTAAGACGGTTTCTAAAAGCGGGCCGGACGCGTTGTCCGGCTTTCCATCGATCGCCGCTTGCGCCTGGGTGTAGGAAAGTTTGGCGGCGGAGCGCATGCGCCCGCGAATAAAGCGATGACCGGTCTTGTTTCCATCAGAACTGAAAGTCATTTCGACGGCCAGCGTCTCGCGCAATTCGCCCTCTTTGAGCGAGCATTTGTCCGCAGATAACGTCTCAGGCAGCATCGGGGCGACACGGTCCGGGAAGTATGTGGAATTGCCGCGCCGATAGGCTTCCACATCCAAGGCTGATCCGGAAGGGACGTGGGAGGCGACATCCGCGATGGCGACGATGACGCGCCAGCCAGCTCCTTCCGCTTCGGCGTAGACGGCGTCATCATGGTCGCGTGCATCCGCGGGGTCGATCGTGATGAGCGGGATTTGCGTCAGATCTTCGCGTGGCGCGTCAGGTGCTATTGCGGTCTCAGCTTCCACTTCAATATTGGGCGCGAACTCATCCGGCACATCATAGGTGTGCAATGCGATGATGGAGGCGGCCCTGGGGTCGCCGGCCTGTCCAATGACTTCCGTGACGATCGCGCGCTTGGGCCCGTGCACGCGGCTGGATTTCATGCGGATCCGAACCAAATCGCCATCCTTGGCGTCCTGCGCGTCGGCCTTTTCGATAACATAATCCCGCTTATCTTTTCGCGAAGCGGGGATAACCCGGCCGCCATACCGATTGGCTTCGAACACGCCGACGATAGAGGCGTCCGGGCGATTGTCCAGTTTCTTGATCGCCTTAGCGCGCCATAGCCCGTCAGCGCCCTTGTCGATCCGACATAGCGCCTTGTCTCCGACGCCCAGCGCGATATTGCGTTTTTTGCCGAGCGCGCCGGAAAAAATGATGTCGGGGCCATAAGGACCTTCTCGGCCGGTGGCGCGGCCAATCAGATCGCCCATATTGTCGACGCGCTCAAAGGCGACCACGCCGGTGGGCGGCGGCGTGTCGACGCTGGCGAAAGCGCGCTTGCCGACGCGCGCGACGAGCCCGTCTTCCTCCAGGGCCTTGAGGATTTGTCTCAAAGCCACGCGATCGGGACCCTTCACGCCAAGTCCGCGTGCGATATCGCGCTTATTGGTGAGATCGGGATTTTTCTCGAGGAAATCGAGCACGGTTTCGCGGGTCAAAGTCGCCATGGCGCGACTTATAGAGGAAACCGCAGCGCATAGCTTCCCCTTTCGGCACGTCAGCCTGCGGAGGGAAGGTCGAAGGCGTTTAGCGCTTGAAGCTTGCGCACATTCCGACGTGGATCATAGTCGCCGGTGAGTATTTCATAGTGAAGATGTCGACGCACGCGCGGGCTGGCTGTCGTGCCCATAACGCCTAATCGCGCGCCGGCCTCCAACCTGGCGCCCAGCGTAGCGTCGTCGTCATAAGAATCGAGATGCGCATAAAGCGTATAAACGCCGGCGCCATGATCCAGAACCAGCGTTTTGCCATAGCTCGCCGTGTAGAAAACGTTGACAACCGTTCCAGCGGCGGCGGCGTAAACGTCGGTCGGCCACGCCCAAGCGATATCAAGCCCGCGATGGGGAAGCATCGGCTGGCCTTTCAGTTGTCGTGGACCAAAGCCGGAGGACAGGCACCCTTTCTCGACCGGCGCGACCGCGAGCGATAAGCCGCGTTCTTTGACATGGGCGTGG